>NZ_JAYKTT020000013.1:0-4954 GCF_038404745.2 Chlorogloeopsis sp. ULAP02
TAATAAAGGGCCTAATTATGTTATAAAAACTCAAGATACTGCAACTAAATTCGGGAATTGCTTTGTTGCAGGTACAGAAATCCTAACCACTGAGGGTATAAAAAATATTGAGGATATTCAGGTTGGCGATTGGGTAATTGCTGATGACCCAACTACTCCAGGGGAGATTGAAGCACGGCAAGTAACAGATACGTTTATACGTCAAACTACTGCTTTAGTTGACCTGTATATTGATGGAGAGGTGATTTCAACTACAGGCGAACATCCTTTCTGGACTCCTGATAAGGGTTGGGTGGAAGCGAAAGATTTGCAGGTAGGGTCATTGCTGCAAACTGAGGATGGCAGGGTTATTGATGTTGATAGAGTAGAGAAGCGGGAAGGGCAGTTTGAAGTTTATAACTTTAGTGTTGAAGAGTTCCATACATATTATGTTTCAGAACTTGGAATTTTAGTACATAATGCCCGGAAAGATATTTACTTTGGGGATGGAGTAAAAGCTGATAGTGATGTTTTTCACAAGGATATTAAACCTAATATTTTAAGCAAAGCAGGGAAATTTCAAGGCAAGGTTGGTAAAAACCCTGATATTAAAGTTGTGAATGGGAAGATAGTATTGACAGGAACAGGCCAATTTAAAGGAAAAAGTTTTAAAACAGATCTCTCAGCATCAGATTTTTTTGGCAAGAGTGATATACCTGATGTATCAGATACCCCTGATCTACTTGATGAGTAAATAAGAATAAATTGGAGCAAAGTCGTGAAGTATACATATATTTTGAGAATTGATTGTGGAAACGACAAAATAAAAATAGTCAATGATATTTTGGGAATTAATAACACTTCCAATAATTCATATTGGGAGCAAACACTGATTGAAGAAGCTTTAGACCCCCCAGTAAATTTCATAGATAAATTTTTAAACCTTTTAGAAGGAAAATATCAAAAACTCTCTAGAGTTGGAGTTAATAAAGATGATATATCAGTGTGGGTGTATTATGAATATGATGAACAGTGTAATATGTCATTTTCACCTGAAGATATGAAACGTTTAGGGGATAATCAAATTACTCTATGTATTTCATGCTGGGAGACAGATAGCAAAAATATTTCACAGCAATCCTAAATACTAAATAACCTCATTTTTAATACACTGGTATGTTTGGTGAATGGGGTGCGGGTTTTGCTAGTGGCGTGTCTGGTGGTTTCTTAACTGATGTGTATGAATACACTACTGGCAAGAAGATTGAACCCAACCATGCAATGCTGTACAACGCTGGTAATGTTGCGGGGATCGGCGTTTCGTTCTTGGTAGGCATGAAAGCTGCTACTTGGGCAAAAACTACAATTGGCCCTCTCAAGTGGGTATCTCGGATCGATACTGCTTTAGATGTCTATGGTGCTGCTCAAGCTACTTATAATCTTTACCAGAGTTATCAAGATAACGGTAAGTTTGAACGGGAAGATGCTTGGAACCTGCTGGCTTACGTGCCTTTTGCTGGGTCAATCTTAGGTACTAAGAAGTTCTTTGCTGCTAATAAGGCGATTAATACTGGTGCTGAAGGTGTGGATAATGTTCTGCCATCTACGAAAAACACAATCACTAAGACCGGAAATTGTTTTGTTGCAGGTACAGAAATTCTCACCACTGAGGGTATCAAGAATATTGAGGATATTCAGGTTGGCGATTGGGTAATTGCTGATGACCCCAATACTCCAGGGGAGATTGAAGCACGGCAGGTATTAGATACTTTTGTGAGGGAAACTACTGCTTTAGTTGACCTATATGTTGATGGTGAGGTTATTTCAACTACAGGCGAACATCCTTTCTGGACACCTGATAAAGGTTGGGTGGAAGCGAAGGATTTGCAAGTAGGGTCATTGTTGCAAACTGAAGATGGCAGGATTATTGATGTTGATAGGGTCGAGAAGCGGGAAGGGCAGTTTCAGGTTTACAATTTCAATGTTGAGGGATTTCATACTTATTTTGTTTCTGACTTAGGGATTCTGGTTCATAATGCGTGTTTTAAACCCGAAAAACTGCAACATGAATTCAAACATGCAGGTGATTTTGGAATTACTGGTAACTGGAATAAAACTAATGGGAGTGAATTCCAGAAAGTTCTACAAAATCATATAGATAACGCTCCTCAACAAATTCCTGGAACTTTTCGGTGGAAAACATCAGTTACTCATTATTTCGATCCATCTACAAATTTATGGGTAGCGATTGACGCTAACGATAGTTTTGTTGCAGGGTGGAAATTAAATCCTAACCAGGTGAATGATTTACTTACAACGGGGAATATATGGTAAAAAATGACTTGTGTAAAATTGAATCACAGTGTTGTTCTCTCATCCAAAGATTTCTGGCTCATGAAGCTTCAGTAGAAGATTTTTGCTCAGACTTGACTACTTTATGGATGAACTATAGAGATATTCAGGAAAGTATAAAAAAAACCTGGGATGAGCCATACGATCAAAAATTGGTTGAGGCACGTCTGCGTGGTGAACTAACTGCTGAAGAATTTGGAAAACTGTATAGCGAGCTTTGGGGTCTTACTGAAATGATGGATTTTTCTAGGATGATTAATGGCGTACATAGCGCCTGTAGTGCATTCAGCCCATCACCTGAATACGAGTGGGAAATGGACGAGCAACAATTGGGGTCAGAAGTTCAAACACTTTTGACAAACTATCAAAAGACTTGTCGCTAAATGAATACTACAAATTGACAAATACTCTAAATAGGATCTAAAACCTCGATGATATAGAAGACTTTTTAAATAACTTTATAGGTAACTATCGCCACATGGCGTAAAACCAAACCCTCGCTAGTTAGTAAGGTGAGCAATGCCCACAACATACTTTTAAAGTTGAGAGGTTCTAGAAGATAGCGCTGGATATGTTGGTGCTTCTTATTTAACAAGAGCATCTAGTAATTCCTCGTAGCGACTGTCTTAAAGTCAAGCGATCGTTGGGTGGAGCGAAGCCAAACCCAACAATAATATCAACATTAATATTATTTGCCACCAAAAGATATTTTATAAAAATCTAACTTAGCACCTTTGAAAAGATTCCTTTGAGATTTGCACAAAAACCGGGATTTTCTTTGTTACAAGCACAGAAATTCTTACCACTGAAGGTATCAAGAATATTGAGGATATTCAGGTTGGCGATTGGGTAATTGCTGATGATCCAACTACTCCAGGAGAGATTGAAGCACGGCAGGTATTAAATACTGTTGTCCGTCATACAAATAAACTGGTTGATATTTACATTGATGGGGAAGTTATCTCCACAACAGAGGAACATCCTTTCTGGACACCTGATAAGGGTTGGGTGGAAGCCAAAAACTTAGAAGTTGGGTCGCTGCTACAAACGGATGATAGCAGAATCATTGACGTAGATAAGATTGAGAAGCGTGAGGGTGACTTTACCGTCTACAACTTCGCTGTTGAGGGATGGCACACTTACTTCGTCTCGGATTTGGGAGTTCTGGTTCATAATACCCAGTGTCCCATTCCAAATTATAAACAAGGCGGAAAATATACAGAACCGACATTACCAGACAAAGTAGTTGCTGAGAAGGGGGAAGTCAAGATAGTTCATAATTATAGAAGTAACGATCATGCACCCGCCCATGTTCACATTATAGGAGGTGGGCCAGAAACCAGAATCAAAATTAGTGGAGAAACTATGCCGGGTGATCCATCTCCAACTACTAAACAACAGAAGGTTATTGATGAAAATTTACCACTCATCCGGAAGAAATTAAAAAAAATTATTCAGTGGCTCAAGTATCAAGATTTGCCAAATCAATAATATTTCAGACCTTTTCATAGTTAATTATGGATTATCAGATAATTGAAGACCCAGATTTTGTTAGACTTCAATTCAGTAAAGAATGGATTGAAGTGGGAATAATAACTAGCGAAAATTTTGCTTTGATTAAAAAAGAATACATGAAAGGAGAAGATCACAGGACAGAGCATTATCGATGGGGAGCTTTTCGAGCTTTCTTAGAAGCAAATAAATTTATTCCTCCAGAAAAGTTTTATATACTCTACAAGTTAGGGAAGAACGATCCAGATTACTCAATGGGCAGAGCTATGATATTTGACATTATTAAACGTCTAGATTGTCCACAAGAATTGCTAGATACCGCTATTAATGATAGCGATCTAACTTTAGCTAAATATGCATTAAAATGTAAAGCTATTAGAGATAAATCAAAGCTTTCTTAAAAAGAGACGACCTTACTACATATAAAAAATTGCTTTATTGCAGGTACAGAAATTCTCACGACTGAGGGTATTAAGTAAGTAGAATCGCATCGATTCTGTAGGTTGGGTGAAGATAATCTGAAATACGAAAAACAACGAGAAGGTTTTATTATCATATCTGCAAATTAAAATAGCAAAAAACATTGACTATTAATTACAAATAATGTAAGGATTCAGGTTTAATATTGAGGAAGTAAAGAAGGGCGAGACAGATAATTATCCCTGTTGTGTCATTTTGGGAGAAGCCAATTCCTGAAAGCCTTTGAGAGCTTTACTTTTGAGTTTTTGCTAGAAATTTTAGTTTCTGTTAGAAAAGAAAAACTCAAAACTTTATTAAATCAACGTTTCAGAGTTTCGCTCCGATTATTGTTTTCCGCAAGTGGCAGAAGAGGGCTACCCCTGCCACTTCACCAGTACCCCATCTGCCGCCACCAATCCCCACTGCGGACATTTCGCCACCAATTTCTTGATCACAATCCGCACTCGCTGGGTCGTCCGCCCAACATTCCATCATAAACTCAACCCCTGGATTTTCGCGCAATTGTTCTGCCATCTTTAGCCTGTCCATCTGCCAAGGACGCGCTTTTGACCGTGCAGCGATCATATCAGGAGACCATTTGTCGGGTTGTGACACGAAGTAGTGCAAAATTTGTATCTTGATAAAAGTTGTA
>NZ_JAYKTT020000014.1:0-4873 GCF_038404745.2 Chlorogloeopsis sp. ULAP02
TATAATGCTGTATTATCGGAGGGTAAAAGCAGACTTAAATTAGTAACAAATTCAGAACTTTACCAACAAGCTAAATTAATTTCAAAATCCTATAAAAAAGAACGGTTCACTGCGTTCCAATCATGCAGAGAGGCTTATCGTTTTAGTGATTACGATTTACAAGCTTTCGCTAATAAAACAGCAATTGCAAGTGTTTGGATTAAATCTCACCTTGATGTACATACCATTCAAAAAATAGCGACTAGAGCCTTTAAAGCTCTTGAGCGAGAGGCTTTTGGCAAAGCTAAAAAAGTTAGATTTAAGTCATATGGTCAGTTTGCATCTTTAGAGGGTAAAACCAATAAATAAGGCATTCGTTGGGCTGGTAATAGTGTTGAATGGTCAAAGTTAAAACTACCTGGCATCATTACCAATGATCCTGTACTCTTGCATGGTTTAGCATCAAAGATTAAATATGTGCGCTTAGTGCGTCGCATTCTTAATCAAAAAACCTATTGGTTTGCACAATTAGTTTGTGAAGGAATACCATATCAAAAACCTAAAAATATCGTCAATGATGGCACTGTTGGTATTGATTTAGGCGTTTCCACTGTTGCAATTGTTGGGGATGAAGAAACTATTTGGACTTCTTTTGCTGTTGAATTGATATCAAAGCAAAATGAAGATTAGAAAGTTACAACGCAAAATGGATAGGCAACGACGCACCAATAATCCAAATAATTTTAATCCCAACGGCACAGTTAAAAAAGGTAGCAAACGTTGGAATAAATCCAATCGCTATCAAAAAACTGCTGCCAAGAAACGCGAGATAGAGCGTAAGCAAGCGGCTCAACGTAAATCATCTCACGGCAAGCTAGTTAACCAAACTTTAACCATTGGTAAACATATCAAAACCGAGAAAGTATCTGTTAAAGCATGGCAAAAAAATTATGGTAAATCCATAGGTTTTAAATCACCCGCATCTTTTCAATCCGAACTTAAACGCAAAGCTGAAAACGCTGGCGGAACAGTTCTAATGTTTTCGACTCGTAAAACCGCACTATCTCAAACTTGTTTGTGTGGCAACAAGCAGAAAAAATCATTATCGCAACGTGTTCATCATTGCTCTGTCTGTGGGCTAAAGATGCAACGTGATATTTTATCTGCTTACCTGAGTCGTTACATTGACCCCAAAACAGAAACTCTGTCAATCCAGTTAGCTAGAAGTGGCTGGCTAGGGATGGAACAATCCTTGTTGGACGGTTGGCGAGTAGGGTCAAATCAATCAGCGAGAACTGCGGCTAGTCCAAAGTCTCCTACCATCGGTGGGACAGAGTTGATGTCCAGTCATTCAATAGCTCGTGAGGAGTCGGAGTCTGCAAGGACAGACGAAACTCACGTAGTGAGTTGGAACCCCCTGCATTCATACATGGGGTAGTTCAGTTTATCTTGATAGGTGCTGGCGGTACTGGAGGATATCTTGCTGAAGAAGTGTGTCGCCTCATGCTGCAACTAAACCGAGTAGGCAAGGAAGCCAGCCTCACCATCATTGACGGAGATACAGTCGAACTTAAAAATATCGCCCGGCAAAACTACCAACCATCTGAGGTGGGTTTGCCTAAAGCTAGGTGTCTTGCTACCAGGTGTAGCGCCAAGTACGGGTTAGAGGTAAAGGCGATTTTGGATTGGTTTTCACCCAACTATATGAACAAATACAGGTGGAACAGCCTGACAGTTATTATAGGCTGTGTGGATAATGCCGCCGCCAGGGCGCAAACTCACTCGTGCTTGGAATATAATAGCCCCCACGAACAAGCTTCTATATTCTGGCTAGAATGCGGCAATAGTTCACACTCTGGACAAATTCTATTGGGAACCCACCAGCAGTTTAACATTATAAATAGTTGCGACAACCCAAAAACTCCCTCATTCTGGAAACAGCTACCCTCCCCAGCGCTGATACATCCCGAATTGCTAGTTCCCAAACCAGAAGAACTCAACACCAATAATCTGTCGTGTGCGGAAATTCAAATACTTAATCACCAATCGTTGTTTGTTAACCGCATGGCATCAGCGATCGCATCCCAATACCTCTTAGAGTTAACCCTGACAGGAAAAATCACAAAGTTCGCCAGTTATTTCGATCTAAATACCATGTCCTGTCGCAGCATCCAAACCACAATTACCAACCTTGAAAAATACCAGCAAGTTTAAATAATAATCACCACAAATAGTTAACACATATCTGTCTTGAAAAATCAATCAGGACAGATATTTATGATGAACAGATTCAATCCAATTCAATTAGAAAATATTGAACAGGAAAGCAAAAAATCAGAAGTAAATACAAGGATAATACCAATTAGCCCAGGTGAAAAACTTGGTGGTGAGTTTCACCTAATTATGCAACAAATTGGGTTAGGGTTACCAGTAGAGCCTCTATTAGAAGCATATCCTCAAATAGACAAGTGGGTAAAAGCGGTCAAACCATTTCTAGAAATTCCTGGTAGCAAAGAATGGAACGCCGAAGTGCAATATCTTTACAAGTCGCAGTTATTACACGCTAATTACGACTTAATCATCTATCAAGATAAACAAGTAATTGGCATAGATTGGACTATTCAAAAACTATCTAATTTCCAAGTAATAGAAAATTCATTTAATACACAACTCAGATTATTCCTATTACACGAAAAAACTCAATTACTTCCCGAACAGATTAACTTAATCTACCTGTTTGTGAATGCAGGTAACATCTATCAGTTTACCTATTCAAAAGTAAAACATCAAGTCTTAAAAGAAAGGCTTTTATCAATTTTAAAACAGTTTTTGGTGGAAGATATTGCAGAAGAAACTCAACAAGAAGACTTGGAGATAATCCATCAAAGGTGGATGAATAAAGAAATTTCAACTCAAGAATACCTAGACGCTATTCCGGAAGTCGAACTATGAATTCTTCGGAAATTAAAGTCAAAAAAATCGAACTTACATCTAATGGGTGGACTTTTAATAGCCTATCACCAAGAGTCGGAACTATAACAAATCCCAAAGGCAGAAGAATCACTTCTTACTTTGGGTTTGACTCCAAAGAAAAAGCAGACAAATTCCTTAAATGGATTGCCTGCAAAGAAAAATGCTCGAAAGCGATTATTCGTCCAAGCGAACGCCTAACTACCCCTTGGGAAGTCAAAGCCTGGGATGTAGAGGAATCTCTTATAGTCGAATGCGCGCTCAAGGATTTGAAGGAAAATGCAGCTATCACTGTTTAAAGCTGGAACGCAAGCAGACATCGCCGACACCCTTAGTTTCAATTTCAATATACCTAACCCCACAAAAGCTGCAAAGCTGCGAGAACTAGCCGCATCAATGCAGAAAACTATTGATGCAAAGCTCAACCCTGCGATTGGGAACCAAAGAGCAACTAAACGCCGCAAGCGTATCGCCCAAGGGATTATCGCTGAAGGGATGGAATTACAAACAATCCAGTCTTGTTGCTTGCGATCGCACAAATGTGGGAAATGGGAAATATCCCCGAAGTACTGCGCGGTATCTCTCAAAAGTCACAGGTTGAGACACTGTTTAGGA
The DNA here is from genome assembly GCF_038404745.2 of Chlorogloeopsis sp. ULAP02. Lineage (NCBI taxonomy): Bacteria > Bacillati > Cyanobacteriota > Cyanophyceae > Nostocales > Chlorogloeopsidaceae > Chlorogloeopsis > Chlorogloeopsis sp. ULAP02. Next base: position 3,565 of record NZ_JAYKTT020000014.1, read on the forward strand.
TTTCTCAACAGGGAAAAACTCCCCAGGAACTGCAAGAAACCCTTAACGTCGAATATAACCAAGATTGGGTAAACTCTCTCAACCATGCAAGTATTTACAATGCAGGCGAAATCGTATCTGCTATTAGGGAAATTCAACTATACGTTAAACCCCAAGAGATAAGTACAACTCAACAGGAGTTAAACAAGTTAGAATTGGAAATTATCGGGATGACATGGAAAGATTTCTTCCCCACACCGCCTGATGTTTGTAAACGCCTCATTCAATTAGCAGAAATTAACGAAAACTCTCGCATACTTGAACCAAGTGCTGGTTCTGGCTGTATCACAAAAGCGATTGTCGAAAAATACCCTCTAGTGGATTTAGAAGTAGTAGAAATTAACCCAACTCTACGCAGAATACTCGAACTCAAAGGGTTCAATTTAGTTGGTAGAGATTTTCCAATTTATACCACAGATAATCTCTACTCGCATGTCATCATGAATCCTCCATTCTCTCAACTATTAGAACATATTTATCATGCATGGAAGCTAATTAAATCAGGAGGAATACTAATAACAATTGTTCCAGAATCAGTATTCTTCAACCGCAAATATCAAGATTTTAAAGAATGGTTGGAAAGTTGGAATGCATACGATGAATCTTTACCCAAAAATGCCTTTATTAAATCAAATAACCCCACAGGTGTAACCACCCGAATCATCAAAATGCACAAGCCATAATGTACTGCAACCTTATGGCATATTGTTAAATCGATTAAATCTACTAAAGTCGTCTTTTACATCCAGGCGGCTTTATTTTTTTACCACGACATATGCAAATGCACACCTTATTTGAACTAGTTCAACAACAATAATTATGCCTAGAACTCCAACCAAATCTGGTACAACTTCATCTGAACAAAAAGAACAACCTCCTTCCCCTACAACTCCAGATAATCTCCAACAGAGAAAGTCTGCAATATCAAAATTTGCTAACCCAGAATATAACGCTCCCATGAGCAATGTCTGCATATGCCAAATGATAAACCACATGGAGCCGGAGAAAGTAGGCTTATTCATTAAGGATAAATACTTAGGAGGTATTGATTGGCAAGGAGGCGAACCTACCCACAAACATACCTTCTCCAATGGTACGCCAGAGATGGGAGTATTGCTGCAATCTCCCAGAATGCACATTCTTGATATCTCTCCCAGGTACATCGAACAACGGGATGATGGTGCAATTATCGGTATCTACGAGTACGGTGACGGATATGATATGTACCAAACTCTAGGAAAAGATAAAGTCGTACTGCGGCGGTTCTACT
>NZ_JAYKTT020000015.1:0-49384 GCF_038404745.2 Chlorogloeopsis sp. ULAP02
TTCTTTTTAGCTACCTAAAACTTTACAGCATACGTTTATTGTGTTGCCGTCACTTTCTATTCACATTCATTTCTCACACTGAACGTAGATGGAATATTTTATAATTTTGCCTCAATTAGCCTACAAGCCTTGGTTGTAACATACCTCGCTAATATAAGCATTTTTTCTCACACATCAACAAAATAACAGCAAATAATTACTTATGAGCGAGAGGGTAATGATATGTCTTTTAATAATCTTTTAGAACAAATTACATTCAATGAAACAAAAATAGCTGAAGCAAACTTGAGTATAGAGCAGCCTAATGGCGAAATACTTAATAGAGAAAATTTAAATGTCACATCTAGTCCCGATCCGGCACTGTTTGTGGCTCCTATCATATTTTTAGCAATGGCAGGGGTGATTGCTTCTCATAAACTCAAGCTCTTTCATGAGTTTAATCGGCTGAATAAATTGCAACAACATTCTTGTCAAAACTGCCGTTACTTCTCAAATAATAAATATCTCAAGTGTGCAGTAAATCCTATGACTGCTTTAACAGAAGAAGCAAAAAATTGTCTCGACTATCATCCTCAAAAGCAAATCAAACCTGCTTGGCTTTCCAGATTTACTAATAAAAAACGTGATTAATTCGTCATTAATCTTAGAATATAGCAATCCTAAATAATTTGTGAAATTCTTTCTTTTTACATTCCTTCGTGTTCTTTTTCCGGCAGAGTATCGCAATGATGTTTTTGTTACCATGCGGGGTTCTTGGAATCGCAACCCTCCCGTGGGATATAAAGTCGTGCGTTTACGTTTTCAAAATGGCAAACCGACTCAGTTTGAAGACTTTGTAACAGACTTCTTGACAAAAGGTGCAAAGGCACAGTTTGGTAGACTGGTTGGTTTAGCGATCGCATCAGCTGGTTCGCTGCTATTTGCCGATGATACTAACGGTGTAATTTATCGTGTCTCCTACACAGGTACGAAACCATCACCTCGTTAGCGATCGCAGTCAAATTACCTCTACTGCCTACTAATAGAATTCTAGATTTTCGTCACTTTTTACTCACATTTACTTTCAACACTAAATATATAGCAGTCCTAAATGATTTGTGAGATATTGCGTTTGGATTATTTTACTTTAGCTATTTATCATAAGTTACAGCCATTTTCAGATGAATAGACAATACTGTAAGGGCGGGTTTTGTTTCAATCTCTAGCTCAAACCGAAAGGATATCTGCTAAAGCCGCCCAGACAAAAAATTGTGGTTCAAATCAATGAAATTTGCTGTAATCATGACGAATGGTACTTGTCACGAAAAATTTTACAAACCAAATAGGACTGTTATGTGTAAATTCTCCTGAGCGAATTACTCGCTACTCGAAAAAAGAGAGGAACGATTATGGCTGGTCTGATTCTAACCTTGCTAGTCACTGCTGTTAGCTTTTTAATTATTTCTAGACTCCCATTTTTGGGAATTGAAATAGATGGTTTTGGTAAAGCAGTCATCACTGCTATAGTTTTTGGTATTCTTAATGCTATTTTACTGCCCATTCTGACTTTGTTTACTTTACCACTCATTATTTTGAGCATAGGATTATTCTTCTTTGTGTTAAATGCCATCATCTTCGGTTTGGCAGCTGCGATAGTTCCAGGATTTAGTTTACGTTATGGTTTTTGGAGTGCTTTATTAGGTTCAATTGCTTTAGCAATTATTAACTCAATTCTTCTGAGATTAGTAGCACAATTTACCTAAATCAAAAGTAACAGTTTTGGTAATTTTTTAATCAAATCCAATATGAAGAAATCATTTGTTTTACAACCAATAATTTGGTTTTTAACAGGAATTTTGTTAGTATCTACCTTATTTGCCTGTCAACCTCAACAGGTAGCAGAGTCACCAACAAACACTACAGCTACTCCTATACAAACAACCGCACCTGTCGCAGATACGCGTCCCATCGCTTATTTAGATCGCCAACTGAGTGCAAATCCCGCTCAGTTGCCACCATTACCTTACTCTTATAATGCTCTAGAGAAAGCTATTGATGCAGAAACAATGAAACTGCATCATAACAGACATCATGCAACTTATGTTGAGAATCTCAATGAGGCTTTAAAACAATATCCGCAACTGCAAGATAGAAGCGTGGAGGCTTTGCTGCGCGATCTCAATGGTGTACCTGAGGATATCCGCACAGCAGTACGCAATAATGGGGGTGGTCACCTTAACCATACAATTTTCTGGCAAATTATGAGTTCTCAAGGTGGCGGAGAACCAACAGGAGAAATTGCCCAAGAAATCAATCAAACCTTTGGCAGTTTTGAGGAGTTTAGAAAACAATTTAATGAAGCGGGAGGCGATCGCTTTGGCAGTGGTTGGGTTTGGCTAGTGCGCAATCCCCAAGGACAGTTGCAAATTACGAGTACACCTAATCAAGATAGCCCTATTACGGAAGGTTCTTACCCCATCATGGGTAATGACGTATGGGAACATGCATATTACCTTAGATACCAAAATCGCCGCGCTGAGTATTTGAATAATTGGTGGAACGTCGTCAACTGGCAGGAAATCAATAGACGTGCTCAAGCTTCACGCCAACAGAGTTAAAAGAGGTGGCTTATGAGAAGTTTGTTAATGCATAGTCCGGTTGTCATTGCAGCTGGCTGGATTGGGGCATATCTATTCATTACCCTCTTACCCTTATTAATTCTGCTCATCTATCCCCCACTAACAGGAGGAGGATTTTGGACTGACTTCTCAGTTGCTTTGGGTTTCATTGCTTTGGCAATGATGGCACTACAATTTGCTCTCACTGCCCGTATTAATCGTGTCGAAGCTTCCTACGGTATTGATATCATCCTCCAGTTTCACCGCTACATCTCGTTAGTAGCATTTGCATTCATTCTCATCCATCCGCTGATTTTGTTCTTAGTCCAGCCAGAAACGCTACAACTATTAAACGTTTTTACAGCACCGTGGCGAGCCAGAATGGCTGTTGCAGCAACATTGGCGTTGATAGCGCTAGTTATTACTACGATCTGGCGACAGCAACTGAAGATCCCTTACGAACCCTGGCGTACTTCTCATGGAGTTTTGGCAGTTTTAACGGTTGCTTTGGGATTGGGACACGCAATTGGCGTGGGTAATTACTTAGGGCTATTTTGGAAGGCAGTTTTGTGGACAGCGATCGCCCTAGTCGCTCTGTGGTTACTAGTTTACGTGCGTCTGGTGAAACCCTGGTTAATGCTGAAAAAGCCCTATCTGGTGGAGGAAGTACGAGCCGAACGCGGTGATGTGTGGACACTTGCATTGCGGCCTTTTGGACATAAAGGTTTTTGCTTCCAACCCGGACAATTTGCTTGGATTACCCTTGATATCTCCCCATTTCGGATGCGAGAACATCCATTCTCTATGTCTTCTAGTGGAGAACACGCTGAAAAGATAGAGTTTAGTATCAAAGCTCTGGGAGACTTTACCAATACCATCAAAGATGTTAAATCTGGAACGAAAGCTTTCCTAGACGGCCCTTACGGAGTATTTACTACAGATCGTTATGAAGACTCAGCAGGTTTTGTGCTCATTGCTGGGGGTATCGGCATCACACCAATAATGAGTATGTTAGTAACTGCCGTCGAACGTAAAGATGATCGTCCTTACTTAGTAATCTATGGCAGTAAAAATTGGGACGATATCACCTTTCGCGAAGAATTAGAGGGTTTGAAGAAAAAACTTGACTTGAGTATCATCCATGTTCTCAGAGAACCACCCGAAGATTGGTCAGGAGAAACTGGATATGTAGACAAGGAACTTTTGGAGCGATACATACCCAAACGACGCGCCACACGGCAGTACTTTATCTGTGCATCACCCAAGATGATGGATCAAGTAGAATTAGCCTTGCATGATCTTGGAGTTTCACCCACGAACATTCACATGGAACACTTCAATCTTGTTTAATTGAGTTAGTAGTGGTGGGTTTGTGTTGAAGATATTTCTTAATTTACAGAGAGATATTTTCGTTCAACCCGCACATATAGTAGTTAGTAGTAAATTTGCTCAACCAACAATTACTATGCGTTACAGCATCATGCTTCAAATTGTCACAGGTATTACCCTAATTTTAGTTGGTGGTGGTGCTTTGTTTGCTTGGATACAAAACCGTCCTGTCGAAACTACAGAAGTAAATGAAAATAGAAATTTAAGTACGATTTCTTCAGATTAGATAATGGCAAAGTATACACCTCATTTTGAACGCCAGCATCTTTGGCACGAACGCCTGATTGCGCTCATTGCCTTGCTCAACTTATTGCTAGTGTTTTTTAACGCCAGCTATTTATACGCACGTGATTTTTACCTACAAACTATCCCTGCACTTACCCGTTTTTATGACCCTCTTAAGGGTATAAAACCTCATCCAGAAACTGTTAATTATCTAAAGCAGATAGAAGCTTTAGAAGCACAAGTTATAGCAACGGGATTGCAGTCACCCCAGGTAGAAAATCAACTGGCACAACTGCGTCAAATCAGCCTGCAAATAATAGAAGATAATCCTTTCGCAGTCGCAAATCAAAGCAGAATATTAGAAAAAATTAATAATGAGCTTCGGCAAAGAACAGGTGAAAGCTTTGCTCGTGATGCTTTTACAACTTTTTGGAGTTTAGCTCACTTGCAGAGTAGAGGATGGCAGCAAGAAATTAATTTTTGGAATTATCAAATTCACCCTTTAATTCAGACTAACTATTATCGAGAGCTGAATAGATTTGGAAAATTCGTTGATTATTTTTGGTTACTTGACTTGCCATTTATAATCGTATTTGCTCTCGACTTGTTAACACGTACCTACTTTATCAAATGCCGATATCCAGAAATAAGTTGGTTCCAAGCTCTGTTGCGGCGTTGGTACGATATCCTCTTATTGTTACCATTTTGGCGATCGCTACGAGTCATTCCCGTCACAATTCGCCTTTACCAAACAGATTTATTAAACCTGGAACCCGTAAGAGCAGAAGCTCAACGCGATTTCGTCATTGGCTTTGCCGCAGAATTGACAGAAATGGTAGGTATTCAGGTTATTGACCAAATCCAGGCATCGATTCAACGCGGAGATGTAACCACCTGGTTGTTTCATCCTGAGTCTCGCCAACCTTATGTGCAGGTAAATAATACAAATGAAGTTCATGCACTAACTACTCGTCTGGTTAATGTCAGCGTTTATGATGTGCTTCCAAAAGTGCAACCAGATATTGAAGACTTGTTACACCACACTATCACTACCACTCTTAACCAATTACCAGCTTGGCAACAATTGCAGTACTTGCCTGGTTTACGCCATCTACCATCTCAGCTCACAGAAAATTTGTCAAAATCTATATCTCAAGTTGCATATAAAAACTTGGTTAATGTCATAGAAGATCCAGTATTAGCAGAGATTCTTTCCCGTTTAGGTAATAACTTTCGCGAGGGTCTAGAAAAAGAGTTGCAGAAAAAACACAACGTTCAAGAAATTCAGACTTTACTGATAGATCTACTCGAAGAAATTAAAATTAATTACGTTAAAGGTATTCAAGAAGTTGGAATTGAACAACTCCTTGATGAAACCGAGCAATTACATTACAAAATTAAATCTTACTCTAATATACCCTCAGGTTCACTTGTTAAGAAAAGCAATTAATCATGTTTAATCTATAGGCAAGTTATTCGGATCAATTCCTTGAGATTGTAAATAAGCTATGAGCTTTTCTTTTTGCTGGCATTCTTGTTCTGCACGTTGGCGTTCTTGTTCTGCGCGTTGGCGTTCTTGTTCAATCACTTCCACAGCCCACGGTAACAAATTACCTGCCTGATCCCACCACCGCAGCCAATAACCAGTTCGGGCTTCTTTTGTTCCTTGCCAAGTTCCCAAAAATAAACCCATTGAATCAATCCAATGACGACCATTCTCATCTGGCTGCTTTAGTTCGTACCGTCTATTTTCTAGTTGATAAAATTCCAATAAACCACCACTAGGGTCAAAAATTACATATATGGGAACCTGCAAAATTTGCTCGTAAAAAAACCATTTTCCTGGCGGATAGGTTCGTTTTACCGAATATTCTTCCCCCTGAGTTTCGGATAAAAATTCCATCACCACCGCAGGGACATCCCCTTCTAAATTGGGTGTGTAGCTTTTGCGTTCTCCTAAAACTTGATTGACACAAGGAACATAAACCCAATCTGGTGCTTTAACAATAAATTGACTGTTCACAGTCGCACAAAGACCAAAATTGGAAGCAATCAACATCTGAGGTTGGATGAAACCACTGATTTCTAAACTTTCACGCAATGCACCAGCCAAAATTGGCTGACCTGTATTTTCCACTGGTTCATCCTCTAATTGAAAATCGTCGGGCAAAGCTTCCCATGAGATTACCAGTTCAGTTGACAATTTGGTTTCACCAAGTTGGGTTGCCATAAAGACTGCCTTTGGTCGATTTGTTTTTATTTTATCGTTGTCAGTTGGTGTAATAGTAATTCGTCATTAAGAAATTCATATTGCAGTGATTCTTGCTTGTAATGCTGCGATCAATCCCTCTACGGCTAGTATGTCTATGTCCTTGGTAAAATTACTTAAATTATCATAGTGACAATTCAAGGCGATCGCATCTATGAATTTGACCAAATATTTTTGATCAGTTACTTTCCTAACAAATCGGTAAAATTTGGTTTTTTGGGCAATTTGGCACGTATATTGAGTTGTGACTCTTAAGATGAAGGTAATCAGTTATAAGCTGGTTCGTAGAGCATTGCCCTGGCATCGTGCCGGGGTTTTTGTTAGCAAAGAGTTAGCTTGATTTCGGCATTTTGGCAAATATTGAAATTAATAGAAGAGTATTGTAAAAACACCATACGTTCTTGTGCAAATCTCCCGGCTAACTACCGGGTCTTTTTATAAAAAAACTTTGTTAATCTACTCATATATTAATAATTGGTAATTGGTAGATACAATTATTACCAGAGTTAAAATAAGAAAATTTCAGATAATCAACTGAAAACTTTTTGTCTCTAGATTACAGAATCTGGAGAAAATAAAATTTTTTCTGAAAATAAGCCATGCAAAATTTAGGGACACTACAGACAAAAAGTCTGGGTTTAGAGCTTTTTCATGTTCAAACTCACACGTCTTTTGAAATACAACCGTATTTTTCTGTCATTCGTATAGGTAAGCCGAATGCAACTATTAATCCTGATGTGGATGTTTCCGATTTACCAGATGCGAATATAGTTTCTCGCACACACGCAGAAATTCAGTTACAAGAAAGTACTTATTGTATAGAAGATTTAGGCAGTGCTAATGGTACATATCTCAACGACATCAAATTAGATCCAAAAACTCGCTATCCTCTCAAACCAGGAGATAAAATTGACCTGGGACAAGGCAGCAAAGTAACTTTTATATTTCGACACAAACAACACAATAAATCAAATATTGGTAATATCTCCAATCCCACACTAATGCAACCTCCAAACCGCGTTGCTCGGACAAGCAAAATATTAGGTGCATCCCTAATAGTTGCAGGTATCTTGATTTTGGCTGCCAGCACTCAAGTTGGTTTATTTGTACGTCTACCAGGTGTGTTGCTGAGTATTGCCGGAGTTGCGGTTCTGCTAGTGGGTTGTGTCAACCGCATGATCGGATGGTTGTTGATATTGGGAGGAATAGCAGTTATTGCTTTTACTGGTGGTATATTTGCGTCAATAAATCTTCTGTCTGTTTTGGTGGCATCTGCTTTGTTCGCTGCGGGATATCAGTTGTTTACCTCTGGCAAAATCTGGAAGTACGATTTACAAACTCTCCAGACATTAGTAAAGAAACACAGACACAAACAATGAAATGCGATCGCCAAAAAAATCCAGTACTGTTTGAGCTTGCTTGAGATTGTCTATAGCTTTCAATATTCCTAGTACAAACTCAGCTCAACCTAGTTTAATTTTCTTGATCTTATACCTTCACCAGTTACAACAGCCCGGAGGCACAGCCTCCAAACGCTCGTTACCAGGTTCAACCTAGTAACGAGAATTAAGAGCCTTTGGCTCTTCTTGAGAATAGTGCAAGATGTCAATGAGTAATGTAGAAACTACTGCTCACAAAATTCTCTCTAGCTATGATGAAGTCAGAATCTAGCTCAGTTCCACAAAAAAATCTTTGTTTTGGTACTGCTAAAGGAAAGCAATGGTACAAATTGTAGTTGTAATTAATATGCTCATCTCAGCAATTCTACTTTATATAGCTTGGCGAGTATGGCGACTGCGACTACGATGCACTCGGATCACTAATTGGTTCATTCTCGCTGAACGTCGCTCTCATGCGGTATTACGTAATGCACCAGAAGCTATCTATATTAGTCAGTACCAAATTCAAAACTTGCGGCAAACTAACCAAGTGCTAGAGATACAACTCCAACAATTGCGACAGATTGTTAGTCTGTTGGTTGTTGGACAAAGAATATGGCGTAGATATTTGCGAAAAAGTTGGTAGGGGCGGGTTTTGCTGATAATCTTGCCGTTCAAACCGAGAATTTGTCTTCTAAACCCGCTCGTACATCCCCATTTCCTATCCAAATTGTGTTAAGTCAATAACAATAGCGCCACTCAGGCAACCTTTATATTGATATATTGTCTGTAAGTTGGGATGATTTCAATATTTGGGCCTTGCAAGGTGTGAAAACCTGCATAAAATGGGTGTAAGGAGAAAAACAGCAAAATGTCTAACAACCGTTCTGGAGTATTTTTTGGCGGTTTAATGCTAGGAGCTACCATCGGTGCTTTGACTGGGTTGCTCGTAGCTCCACGTGCAGGGCGCGAAACACGTCAACTATTGAAAAAATCTGCCAATGCCCTGCCAGAATTGGCAGAAGATTTATCAACGAGTGTCCAACTTCAGGCAGATCGCCTATCTGCAAATGCATTAAGAAATTGGGATGAAACATTTGAGCGACTGCGGGAAGCGATCGCTGCTGGTATAGAAGCCAGTCAAAGAGAAAATCAAGCAATTAAGCGAAAAGATGCTCCTTCAGAAGCTAACTCAGATTCTATTGCCCAGCACAGAGATAGCTAATCAACGACGTAACTGTGAGTGAACCTCTGTTTTGGCTGGGATTATCTATACTCCTAGTCGCCACCAGTTTGACTGCTGTTTTGGTGGCGGCTATACCGGCTTTGCAAGAGGTGGCGCGTGCAGCTCGTAGTGCGGAAAAGTTTTTTGATACTCTCTCACGGGAACTACCACCAACCTTAGATGCTATCCGCATGACTAGCTTGGAAATCACTGATTTAACAGATGATGTCAGTGAAGGTGTTAAAAGTGCTTCTGGTGTAGTCAAGCAAGTTGATCAAAGTTTCAATAGCGCTAAACAGCAGGCTCAAAATCTTCAAGTTGGTACGCGTAGCCTGTTTGTTGGTGTCAAAGCGGCATTGAAAACCCTAACGCGCCCCAAATCTTCCAAAAGAAGTGGCGATCGCTTATCGGTAAATCAAAAAGGCGTGCTTTCATCCCGATCAAAAAAAGCGATCAGACAATACAAACCTTATCGCAATCAAGATATCTACAATGATGCAAATAGTTGGGACAGCAATAATACAGAAGATTGGCAGGACGAAGAATAGAAATTAGAAAAGCCAAATACAGATAAATACGGAGTCGCTCCCTACAATTCAACCATCAGGAGGCGAAAGCAATCCTTTTGCCAGATAAAATAAATTAGAGTAAAGTTAAAAAGTGTAAAGAATTATCACTTTTCACCTAATCTTTAAAAATAACTCATTCAAGTCCATTGTGAAGATTTGTATAGAGAAGCCCATGCAGCATTGTTTTTGGCGACGGATTTTGGCATTTTGCGCGGTGTTTCTTTTGGCAGGTTCAGTTTGGGCAACCCACTCTCCCCGTGCCTACGCCTACGAGAATCCGAATTTATTACCCGATATTCCAACCCCTGTCATAGATTTAGCCAAGTCTCTTACCATTGTTCAGGAAGAAAACTTAGCTCAAGAATTAGAGCGATTTGAAGCTGAAACTGGCTGGAAACTGAGAGTTTTGACTCAGTATGATCGCACCCCCGGTAGAGCAGTGAAAGAGTTTTGGGGGTTAGATGACAAAAGCGTTCTCCTCGTAGCCGATGCTAGTGGTGGTAATATTCTCAATTTTAATGTCGGTGATGCTGTTTATAAGTTTCTTCCTCGTACTTTTTGGGTAGAATTGCAAACACGTTTTGGCAATTTATACTTTGTACGCGAGCAAGGTGAAGACCAAGCTATTTTACAGTCTCTAGAGTCGATTGAAACTTGTTTGCGTCAAGGAGGTTGCCGTGTTGTTCCTGGATTGCCCAGAGAACAATGGATTCTTACCCTCGTTACCTCAATCATTGGTGGAGTTATTTGTGGATTTGCTGCTCAACCCCGACGCGAAGGACAAATTTTGGCTTGGCAATGGGCATTAATTTTTTCTCCTTTATGGGGAATTTTGTTTATTGCCTTCGGTATTGGGCCAGTAGTATCACGTACTTCTGAATGGCTACCTCTAATTCGTAATATCTCCGGCTTTCTAATTGGCGCTTTAGTTGCGTACTTATCTCCTGTTTTCAGTCGCTCATCAGCATCGGAGACGTAATATTTGGGACTAGGGGATAAGGACAAAAAGACGCGGAGAGGGGGAGACGCGGTGACGCGGGGAAATAGTTCTCTCTCCGCGTCACCGCGTCCCCGTGTCCTCTTCTCCCCAATCCCCAATCTTTACTGATAAGCTGAAAGCTGTTAGGTAAAAGCTTAATAATGATGGAATGGCACGCAACTGATGCTCAGAGTTTGGCAATAATTGATGATGAATTTGGCGATCATGTCTTTTCTCCGGCTGAGTACGAAATTGTGCGACGGAGCATTTACGCTACAGGGGATTTTGAGTATAAATCTTTGATTCGCTTTTCTGACAGTGCCTTGCAAGCGGGTGCTGCTGCTTTGGCTGCACGTACGACTATCATAGTAGATGTACCGATGGTACAAGTAGGCATTAGCTATGATATCCAAAATACTTTTGCTAATCCGATATATTGTGGCATAGATGCCCCTGCTCGCCCTCAAAAGGAAAAAACTCGTGTAGCTTGGGGCATGGAGACTTTAGCCAAGCGATATCCAGAGGGTATATTTGTGGTAGGACAAGCAAAAACTGCTTTGACAATATTGGTTGATTTGATTGAAGTAGAGGAAATTAAGCCTGCTTTAGTTATTGCTACACCAGCAAGTTTTATGAATGTGGATACTGCCAAAGAGCGATTGCGAGATTCTCTAGTACCCAACATCATAATTGATAGCCGCAAAGGTGGTGCTATGGTGGCTGTTGCAATTATTGATGGTTTGGTAGATTTAGCTTGGCAGGCTTATGGACAAGCAGGCAATAATCAGCAAAGTTAGTAGTTATCCATTTCCTCTTCTTCCCATCTTCTACTTTGCCTACTTCCCTTATTTCTCCTACTCTCCCTACTTTCTACATCTACTTCTGGGCGATAACGCTGACTACGTCTTTCTTGCTGGCGATCGCGCAAACGGCGACTCACTTCAGGAAAGTAATCTCGACGTAGATAAGGATAATCGTTCACCCACAACTCGCGCCTGGGAATGTAAACATCAGTGATTTGTTCGATCCTGCTCAAATCTGGGCGATTTGACATCACCACCATTTCTGCTACTTGCCCACGAGTGATAGCCTTGTGTTCAACCCGTAGTGGGGCTTTAATTTGGGCTGTAAATCCCGTGTCATCGCCTACTTCCAAGTTAATTCGTTTTTCTCGATTTTCTACGATGACTAAATCACCTTTACCATCAACGGTTTCTTGTTTGCCAACTAACTCATCGGTGATCCACCAATCCAAAACTCGCCCGCGGAAAAAGCCACTGTATTTATAACGGCGACATTTGGCATTTTGCATACTAGCCCAAAAAACTGGCCCCCACAACCAGTAGAAAGCACCGATTAGTCCTAGTAAAAATACTATGGGGCCAAAATCAAGCCGAAAAATAACTTTGACCACTAAAACAATAGCTGCTGCGACTACAGAAATTAATAGCCGCTGTAAAAAATCTGGAAATTTTCCCCAATAATACTTGTACTGTTGGCCAGTGGCGATTAAGGGGACAAGTTGATTAAATTTTTCGCGAGTCAGTGGGACAAGCATTCGGATTTTTGATTTGATGATGGAGCCACTGCGCTCTTGGTGTTTTATACCAGTTGTAGCACGTGGCATGACTGTGAATTAAAAATTTAGAGTATTTTTTCTAAACCATATACTAACGACTTTAGCTGAAGAACTTTGCGGATTGCTAGTATTACTCCTGGCATATAGGCAGTGCGATCGCTCGTATCATGCCGTAAAGTATAAATTTGACCAAGCGCACCGAAAATAACTTCCTGATGAGCAATTAGTCCTGGTAAACGTACACTGTGAATTCTAATTCCTTCGTCTGCCAGACTACCTCTTGCTCCTGCTAATTTTTCTGTTTCTTTGACAATTGGCTGGTTAAATGTTTTTCCCATCTCAGCCAACATCTGAGCTGTTTGAATGGCAGTACCACTAGGAGCATCAGCTTTTTGATTATGATGTAATTCTATAATTTCTACATGGTCGAAGTGTTGAGATGCTGCTATTGCTGCTTGTTGGAGTAAAACCATGCCAATAGAGAAATTGGGAATAATGAGGCATCCAGTACTGGCTTTATCGGCAAAATCTGCCAAATCTTGAATTTGTTCGGGACTTAATCCGGTAGTACCAACAACCGGACGGATACCGTAAGCGATCGCGCTGCGAATATTATCATATACAGAATCAGGATGGGTAAAATCCACCATTACTCCTGGTTGCATATGCCTCTCACCAGCCACATATCCCAGCATCGGTTCCAATTGATTAGTAATAGGCACTTCTAGGGGTTCATTTAAACCTGCTATCTCTCCTGCGTCTTTACCTTGATGTTCAAGACTGGTATCGATAGCACCCATTAGGCTTAGATCTGGTGCTTGCGCCACAGCCTTGATTACCTCACGGCCCATTTTACCTGCTGCACCATTGACAATCACTGGAATCAGATTTTGATTTGCCATAAATCGAGAAATGCTTTTGTACCCAACAAGCGCATTGTAGGAGAATTTGGTGTTCTAGAACTTTGCTCCTCACCAAAAACAGTGCGATATGTACTCAGACAGAATTAATTACCTAAATAAAATTAATTACACATTCCTTATGCTGTTCCCCGTTCCCTTTTTTGAGTTGCTTATTACTTTGCCTGATCAGGGAACTTGGCTATTGTAGAGTTAGTCGATGACTTCAACTTGGTCTAAGCTAGCTGAAGTTGGTTGTGCGATTATTCAAAGTTCGGCTGAAACTCCAAGTAGCCTTCATGAACTGCCTACACAGAATGGATGAAAAAACTTTCCTCCCTTCTGCCATCTGTTTTAAGTTAATTTTACCGAAAGGGTGCGCAGCACAAACTAGTTGCAAAAACGAGGATTTAAAGTTGTGTCTGCTTTTTCAGCATTACTTGGGTTATATCTTTCAGACAACTTTGTATACAATTTACTGAAAATCAACTAGCTAATGTGAGAATATGGCCACCTTACCTTCGTTAATCAAAAACATCCTGGAGTACAGATGAATAAGAAATTTGTCCTCACTTTACTTTCCAGCCCTGTGCTCTTTGCGTCTATGCTGTCTATGCTCATGATTGCTCATCCAGCAAGCGCAAATCAAACGGTGAAACCGTCAGGAGCTCGCCTTTCCTGCGTTAGAGATACCCACTCAGTATCTCCTCGTTTTGGATGTACACAGGCAACCAAAACCAACACTACAACATCTAAACCAGAGGTAGCGGCACCACAGAATTCCGATCCCAGTAGTATTAAAGAACTCAATTTTACTGAAGAAGAAAGTGATGCTGCTATAGCTATGTTTGGCTGTGACTGCGCCGTTTGTCTCAATGCTATACGTCAAATGCGTGGTTTAACTCCTATGCAAGTTTAGCAGACTGAGCTTATAGATTAAGTTTGAGTTGGATTTTATATACAGAAATAGTCGGAAATCATCAAAGGTAAAAGTAACAAGTTGTTCTGTTGCTTTTACTTTTTTATTTTCAAATTTACAAAAAAAGCCAGAGAAATAATTCTCTGGCTTACAACTGGAGACAAAAGCATTTCTAGGCATCATAACTAACGTTATGGATGAAATAAATCTAGAATCTTCCTAGATTGTGTAATCCCAAGATTACACCTGCTCCTAGAATATGACCAAAGGCGGTAGTAGCTAATAGTGCTGGTAAACCAAAACCACCAAAAAACTGAGATGAAGGTAGAGCAGGCTCTGAGTTCGGATATCTAATGGTTGATTTACCAAAAGCAATGGCAAAGATGTTGCAGAGAATCATAATTACCCCAATCGTTGGATTCCATTGCAGGGGTGTGGTTGCAGCGGCTAGTAAAGTCGATGTCAACAACTGATTTTCTCCTTAAAATAGGTTAATGCTTCTGAAAATATTCATGTGAATTTAATACCAATAAATTCAATCTAAATATTAATTATGCATTAATATTTAATATTTTTTCTTATTACTTAATATATTTTTCAAGCACTTTGAATATCGCCTCTATGTAAAATTTCAGCCATTGGATAAGTTTGTGCTTGCGATCGCCATCTGTTTGTCCTCTATTTGCTACTCTTGCTTTTGATAGCTTGTAAGTAGGTTCACAACAAAATAAATTAAGAATCTTCACAATTTTCAGAGTGCGATCGCTCTTGTCGCTCCTTTATGGGAAAATAGAATCTAATATCTTACCATCACGAAAAACTGTTGGTAATTTTTTAGGCAAGGGAACGCTTAATAAACATAAGTATTAGTTGAGACAATTGCGTACTTGTTCTCTCAATTAATGCAGCATATTTTATATTTATCTCATACCTTTTTTAGGAGGTTTAAGGAAAATATTCAAAATACAAATGTTTGGAGAAAAAGTATTAAATATTGCTTTCAATATCAATTAGTTAGACTTGAGAAGATAGGATGCTCAAGCCTAATATCCTGATCTCAAATTAACTAGCGATCATTGCATGTCTGGTGAAGCGCAAAATAATCGGAGGGGATAAATATGGCAATTCGTAGCAATAATTCAGAAACCAATAATTTCTGGCAAAAAATCCAACAAGATTCTGTTAGTTGGGGAGCATTGATACTTTGGATGGTTGGGTTAGCTGTAATGTTAACATTGGTGGCAATGTTTGCTTACATATAGTTTTTGTGACCTTGCCTGAGTTAGATAACAGAGGGCGCTGACATCTTTAGAAAACTAAACTAGAGATGTATAAATAGGTAACTTTAAGACTTATGAGCATCAAAATTCTGACTAGCTTTGTAGTATTGATTGCTAGCAGTTTCGTTATTCCTGTAAAAGCACAAGAACCTGGCAATCAGGTTCCAGCAAAACCGAATCCAGTTTCCAAAGCTTGCGTTCAAAATCAAGCTGAGACTTTACCCAATCCTTTTAGTGACGTGCCATCCAACCATTGGGCTTTTAAAGCAGTGATGACAATGTATTACTGCGGAGCCTTTCGCCAAGCTACTCCAGCTGCTTTATTTGAGCAAGTACAACCAACAGAAAAACAGCAGCAACCTTCACAGAGTTCGCAACCTCAGAATCAGAGGATCTAAACAAAGAGAACAAGAGAATAGACACGAGGTAAAAGGTAAAAGCAAAAACAATTACCTTTTACCTTATTTTCTAATGACTTATGCAACCATTAATTCAGAATCATTTTCTGAGGGTGCACTATCTTGTACTAACAAACGGGTTTGTCCTTTACCCTGCAATAAATTATCAGCAAATGCCAACATCGCGTTGACTTTACGAGTGCGCCACTGATTGACTAATTTTTGCACCTCATCCGCAGACATCCGTCGCATCATCGCTTCGTACAAATAGCTAGCGTGATCGGTTTCATCTTTAGCAATACTTAACATACCTAACTTGAGATTGCGAGTTTTTGGATCGTTCTCAGGCAAAACATTTGCCATTCGCGTAAAATCCTTACTAGCATCCAACTCTAGAATGTAAGTACTACCCATAAATACATTCCAGTCAATTGCATCTGGTTTTAATTGTTCTGGAGTGAAACCCTCAAAATAGGCTGCAAAAAAGGGACTGCGTCGTTCCTGTGATTTCTTTTCTTCCGTGTTTTTTGGCAAACTTTTAAAATCAATAACTTGTTTATGCAACTGTTTTAAAGCATGAGCAAAAATTTGTCCGTGTCTGGTTTCGTCTGCTGCGTGTTTTGATAGTTTTTCTGCCAACCATGTATCACCTTCTGCTGCGGCTCGTTCACCGAGTTTAGTCAAAAAAGGTACAGAACCAGATTCTGCGAGTTGAAACCCTGCAAGGATGTTAGGACGGGTTTTGATATCGCGGATTTGTGCGGCAGAATAATATGCAACTGCGCCTGAACCCACCAAATGCAAGACGTAAGTCAACAAGTTCATCAGAGATTTGCCCTCATTTTTGGAAAGTGAGATGCCTTTTCTTATAGTAAACTTTTATTTTTTCAATGCTTGGTCAGCTCATTTGCTGTTGCCTAGATTCCTACTCAAGGTTTATATTGTAAATAAGGGGATTTTTTTGACAATTTTTTATCAACTAAAAATTTTGAAATCTAACTAGTAGAAATATGAAGCAGAATCGATTTCTGGTTTTAGTGATGTCTGCTGCTATTACTAGTAGCGCCTTATTTTTTTCTATGACTTCTGCCCAAGCAAGTTCTGAAAAAAACACAGGCAGTTCTAATGAAAATGTTAAAACTGAAGATACTAGTAGCTCAATGGGTGGATCTATGCTTTTAGGTAGTTTGTTAGTAGGCTGTATTTACTTGTTGAGCCGCTCTCAAGAAAGAGAAAGTGCAGCAGTAGTAGAAAAAACCAATACTTACAAAGATTAAAAATCTATTGCATATCTAGAGGTAAAGCAAGCTAGTTTAACACTGGAGGAAGTAACTCGTAAAAGCTAAGTATGTCAAAAAAAATGGATACCAAAAGTATGGGGACGTAGCATAGCTGTGTCCCTATTTGTTTGTCTAAATTTCTTTGTGGCTACTGTGATTCTGGCTTCTTTTCATTTTGGTATTATCAATCCACAGAGAATTGGATGTTTTGATGCTGTGAAACTGACCAAACAGGCTTTGATCTGGCTTTGTGCTGCTATCATCATTTTAGGTTTAATAGGATGCGATCGCCTCTTGCCCCAGCTTTTCCCCTCTGGCGATATAGTCGAACGAGTCAGCGACGGTGATACCCTCAAAGTCAAAGATTCGCAAGGCAACGAGTTTAACGTCCGTTTTGCTTGTGTGGATGCACCAGAAGTACCGCATTCCAACAAAGAAAGAGAAAGTAAAATAGCAAGCGATCGCAATCAATTTACTTGGGGTGCTAAAGCGCAAGAACGGGTACAGCAGTTGGTACAACAAGGAGGCGATCACGTCAAGTTAACGGTAACAGATAGCGATCGCTACGGACGCAAAGTTGCTGAAGTACGCTTGCCGAATGGCACGTTTGTTCAAGAAGTATTGGTGCGTGAAGGATTAGCGCTGGTTTATCGTCCATATTTAAATAAATGTCCGAGTCGAGACACAATTCAACAAGCCGAAGCACAAGCCAAACAACAACAGCGAGGTGTTTGGAGTGATGCCAAGTTTGTTAAACCTTGGGAGTATAGAAGTCTTTATAAAAAGTGATTGGGTATAGGGAACAGGGGACAGGTGACAAGGAACACAGAGAAGAATTCTTCCCCATCTTCCCTATCTCCCTCCTCTTCCTAACCCCTATTCCCCAATCTACCTTAGGGTTCTAAAAAGTTCGTGAAAAATTCCCTAGCTTAATCGTAGAGTTCACAATACTAAGGAAAAAATTTATATGACAACCAATGTTTCTAGCGACATTAACAAGAGTTTTAATAATTCGCTCCTAATTGGTGTTATTTTGATTGTTCTCGGAATTGCTGCGATCGCTGCACCTGCCGTCTCCACAATTTTTGCTGAAACTTGGATTGCTGCGATTTTAGCTAGTGCCGGGGTTAGTAAACTCATCTATGCATTTCAAACTCGCGATCACGGAGGCTTTATTTGGAAGCTTTTGTTAAGCGGATTGTATATCGGCACTGGTGTGATGCTGTTTGTTTACCCTTTAACAGGTGTCCTGACACTGACTTTACTACTAGGTAGCTTTTTGTTAACTGAAGGCATATTCGAGCTAATTCTGGCATTGCGGTTGCGTCCCCAACAAAACTGGACATGGGTGTTGGGTGATGGCATTATAACCCTACTTTTGGGTGCAATGATTTGGTTCCAATGGCCCTTCAATGCGCGTTGGCTAATTGGGACATTAGTTGGTGCAAGCGTTCTGTTTACTGGCATTTCACGCGTCATGCTGTCATTGAATGGGCGTTCTACTTTGAGTCAATCTAACCAACCTACTGGGGCTTAAGCTGGGTTGAGTAGGGTAATACCGTTTTTTCTCTTTCCCAGGCTCCAGCCTGGGAAAACATTGATTGAGGCTCTGCCTGATGATTGAAGACGGAGCCTTACAGTTTTCATTACAATGCTCTGCATGGTAATGAGAAAAACTTCAAAAGGGGGTTAGGGGGAATCGAGGATTGGTGTAACTATCGATAAACAAAAAATCCCTGAAATAATTTAGACTTGCTGTATCCCTGGACGACCATTTTCAACAATAAATGCAGCACGCTTACTAATGGAGCCAGACTCAGTTATCACATCTGACATCACTAGAAAGTCTGCTTGCCAGTTTATAGGAGTTAGCAAGCAACGGACATATCCACGTTGAGCGTTAAAAAACTTAATGTGTGGGTTATCTGGGAGATAAGCTTCTACCGTAGGGTTTGTGTCTGCCCCATTGCCACCAGAACTAATTGATGTACAAACGAATTCACTTCCAACTGTTGTGGATTCTGGGCGATCAAAGTCAGCCTTGAGATCCATTGCCCAGTGGGAATGTACATCACCAGCCAAGGAAACTGGATTAGAGGGTTTGCGCTGTTCTAGAAAACTCATCAGTCGGTTGCGAGAAGCCAGATATCCATCCCACTTATCCATACTGAAAGTTGCGCCTTCCCCAGGTGTCATATCTCTTTGAGCAATAGGAACCTGTTGAGCCAAAATGTTCCATTGAGTTTGTGAAGTATTTAAACCTTCGAGTAACCAATTTTCCTGTGCTTTGCCAGTAATCGTTGCATTTGGATCGAAAGTTCCTGCACAACGTTCTTTGGTTCCATCTCCACAGGGCTGATCGGTACGGTATTGACGAGTATCTAGGACGTGGAATGTTGCCAAGTTACCGAAAGAAAGTCGGCGGAAAAGCTGCATATTTGGCCCTTCTGGTCGAGAGAATGGACGTAGTGGCATATGTTCGTAGTATGCCTGATAAGCTACTGCTCGACGAGCTAGAAATTCTAGAGGATCTTGATCGTCATCGTCGAGTTGAGAGATGGCATTAGCATAGTTGTTTTCTACTTCGTGATCATCCCAGGTAACAATCCAGGGAAAAGCAGCATGGGCAGCTTGGAGGTTGGGATCGGTTTTATAGAGGGCGTGGCGGTTACGATAATCTTCTAAAGTTTTTATTTCAGAGCCGTTATGTTGCCTCACACGTCCTTGTACGATAGGCCCTTCATAAATATAGTCACCCACATGCACCACTAAATCTAGATCTTCCTGAGCCATGTATTTGTATGCAGTGTAATATCCCTGCTCGTAATGCTGACAAGAAGCAAGGGCAAAGGTAAATTTATTTACATAGCTGCCTGGTGAAGGTGCTGTACGAGTACGCCCAATTGGACTAGCTTCGTTGCCTGAGATGAATCGATACCAGTACCAACATTCGGGCTGAAGTCCTTCAACCACAACTCGAACTGAATGAGCTAATTCTGGGCTGGCAATCGCAGTACCCCTAGCTACAATTCGCTTCATTTGGGGATCGGTTGCAACTTCCCAGCGAATTGGAACGATCACAGGAGACATTCCACCGCCATTTAAAGGATCGGGAGCCAAACGAGTCCAAATTACTACGCTGGTTGGATAGGGTTCACCTGATGCTACACCCAGTTTAAAAGGATAATCGGGAAATCTTGCTTTAGCGATCGCTCTTGGATGAGAAAATTGGCTCGCGATCGCTAAACTAGTTAATGCCCCTGTACCAATGATCAGGTTACGCCGCTTGATCCGAGTGTTTAGAAACCGCTGAAAATTCTGGTAGTCCATCATACTTTCCCCCTGGCTAACAGGTAAATGAAAGCAGAGAAACAGATAACACAAAGCAGGCAGAATCATCACATCTGCCAGAACCAAAATGTTAACTGTTACTTTGCCGAGAAGAAGCTACCATTGAGACTTTAATGATTTGCAAAGGTGAAGTTAATATCAGCTTAATTCTCTACTTGATTGGTAAACCGTCTTTAAATACCAGCAATTCCCCTGGAGCGATTGGTGTCCACACTTCGTTGTCAGTCAGGGGAGTAGTAGCAATAACGGCAACGCGATCGCTGGGAGTAGTCAATTCTCGAAAATCTACTGTTACATCTTCGTCTATCAAATGGGCAGCAGCAAAGGGTGCTTGTCGAACAATGTAGCAGAGTTTAGTTGAGCAATGAGCAAAAAAGTGTTCGCCATTGGTTAGTAAATAGTTAAAAATACCTGTAGAAGCCAGTTTATCAGTAATTTCTTGCAAGACTGGATATAACTCTTCTAAAGGAGGCTTCCCAAAAGGAAAGCGTTCTCGCAAAGTTTCTAATATTAAGCAAAAAGCTTTTTCACTGTCGGTGTTACCCACAGCTTGATAAAACTGCATACCAAGCAAAGAAAAATTCGGTAAATCGCCATTGTGGGCAAATACCCAATATTGCCCCCACAATTCGCGGCGAAAGGGATGGCAGTTTTCTAAAGCAATTTCTCCTTGGGTGGCTTTGCGAATATGGGCAATCACGTGGGTAGAGTGGATGGGATAGCGTCGCACAAAATCTGCGATCGGAGAACTGACAGAGGATTTGGGATCTATAAAAAACCGACATCCTTTTCCTTCAAAAAAAGCAATGCCCCAACCATCGCTATGATCGTCAGTTTTTCCTCCTCGTGCCGAAAAGCCCTCAAAAGAAAAGCAAATATCCGTCGGAACATTGCAATTCATTCCCAGCAGTTGACACATGGTAGTTGCGATTGTGAACTTTAGACTAATTGTCTGTGGTCTTAAGATACTTCAGAATGCGTCAACCTGTCTGGCGCAATGATTACTTTGTTTATAAAGGCGAGCAATAAAATATTTGGCGATCGCTGATTTCAACTTGCTTTGTTCAAAATTTCTTTATTATTTTTAATATTTTTCAATAATTAGTTACAATTTAATTTAGATAGCAATCTAATTACGATTGCAAGGAAGGCAACAGCGTATGCAAATGCAAGGTGTTTCACTGGCAGAGGCAGCAAGACGTTTGGGCATGAGTCAGAGCGATTTGTATGTAGCTGTGCAAAAAGGGCAAATCCCTGCTTTTAGAAGAAATAGGAGAACTGTAATTCCTCAAGCTGCATTAAGAGCGTATCAAGTTAGGCATCGTCCTAACTCTGATTACAGACTTTAAGCTTCTCAGAGAAGTATTATTTTTAACCCATCACATATGCTAACTATGTCCGCATCTATGTTCATAGTTAGCATTGTGTTACCTTAGCATTAATTGCAAATCAAACTGTTGAACAATTGAGAGGAAATAACTATCGTAGTCCAAAAACAACTTATTAACTCGCAGATCAAGTCACCTCAAGTCTTCTTGATCGATCATGAGAATAACAATCGTGGTCTTGTCAACACCCGTGAGGCTCTACAGCTAGCCGAGAGCGTAGATCTCGATTTAGTAGTAGTCTCTGAAGGCAAAGAGGCTCCTGTGGCGAAAATTCTCAACTACGGCAAGCTTCAGTATCAAAAGAAAAAACGTCAGGGTCAGAGTTCTAGACCTACAGTTAAGGAAGTTCGGTTTCGTCCCAATGTCGGTACGGCCGATTACAATTTACGCATCACTCAAGCTACCCAATGGTTGAGTAAAGGCGATTCTGTTAAGTTTACCATTCGTTTACGAGGTCGAGAGCATCAATATCGTGATGCTGCGGGAAAACTTTTAGACCGTATTGTCAGCGATCTCAGTTCAGTGGGTAAAGTACAATCGCTTGATAAACGCTCACTAATTGTTCAAGTCATTCCTGCCTAAATAGAGCTTTGTGCGATCGCTAAGTGAAACCAAGCGAGCAACGACTGAAAATTATTCAAAAATTGCTGGCAGAGAACGACTGGGTTGCAGCAACTAAAATATCTGGGCATTCTGATTGAATCCTAAGATTTTAAGAGTGATGCAGTCATAAACTAAACTTTATAGATTTGCTGCTACCGTTATTACCAACTTTTCCAAATTGCCCCTCCAGGTTGACTTTACCTTGAGGGGCTTGCTGTTATCATGCTGGAAGCAAATTTGGAGGCACAATAACATCAAGAGATTGTCAATGTTCTTTGCAATACTATGCCAAAAGTTGATAGCGACGAATATCTGGTTCAGCCGCAACTAAACCATCTAGTTGAGCTACTGCCTTATTAATATGAGCTGACGCGAGATGAGCATCAAGAGTATCATTGGAAGCCCATTCCTCAACAAAAGTAAAGTCTGTTGGAGTGGATTGGTTTTGTAATAATTCATACTTGATACAACCGTTTTCTTGGCGAGTAGGCTCAATTAATTCCAGTAGCACAGCTTTGAGTGCTTCGACTTGATCAGGTAGAGCAATCACACGGGCAACAACGCGAGTAGTCATGTGTTAGTGGTTAGTAGTTAGTGATATAGTGGTTCTGCTGATAATCTTGCCGTTAAAACCGAGAATTTGTCTTCTAAACCCACCCGTACAGGAGTTAGTGGTGAGCCAGCGCGCTCTTGGGGATCTCCCCCATGTAGACGCCCTCCGGGCGGTGAGGGCTTCCCGTAAGGGTATGCGAACCCCCATACTCCTACTCTACGAGAAGGGCTACGCCTAACGGAGAACCCGCAGGATATCCGAAGGGCTTCTCGCAGATTACCCGGAGGGTTAATGGCCAACAGCTAATAAGTGGTTAGGCAAAATTAAAGTTATGGGTAGAGGCAAGGGAACAGGGAACAGCAAAAAAATGTGTAATTAATTTTGTTTAGATACTTAGTTAGTGGTTGTTTCATTACTCTCTTTGTCCCCTTGTCTTTGTGTCCCCGCGTCTCCCCCTTTCACATTATCCCTATCCGATGACCTGCAACCATATAACGAAAAATATACTCTACTAACTCAATATAATTACGAGCATCTATGGGAGAAGTTGCCCACACTGTAACACCGTGATTGCGGATGAGTAGGGCAGGCACTTGCGGGGGAGTTACACTGAATCTCTCTTTAATCTCATCTGCAATCAGCTTCACCTGTAGATGGTTTGCAAATACAGGCATTACACAATTTGGATTTTCTTCCCACACTCCCAGTCCTTTCAGCATTTCCAGTGCTGGCAGAGGTAAGACATCTCCTGGGGCAAAGCAAGAAACTAAATTTGCCTCAACTGAGTGGACGTGATAGCAACTGACAGCTTCGGGAAAAAGATTGTAAATTACCTGGTGAATGGCAGTTTCAGCAGAAGGTTTAGAATCATCCGCAGTTAGTTCAACCCTACCATCTGGATAAATCCGAACAAAATCACCCAGTGCTAATTCGCCTTTAGATTTTCCACTAGCTGTAATCCAGAAGCTACCATCAGGTAAACGCGTTGAGAGATTGCCCGCAGTTCCCACCATCCAGCCTTGTTGGTAAAAATGACGGGCAGCAGCGATTAACTCTAGACGGGCATCAGTTAGGATTGGGCTATTCATGGGTTGAAACTGAATTCCACAATTTTGCTAAGTAGTCACGCACTTCTAAAAAGTCTTGCCAGGGAATGTAGGGTTTTTGGTGTTCTTCTAAGTATTGGGCAAGGCGATCGCGGGCAAACACTATCGGTGTTTCTAATGCCATATTTAAGTCGGTAAGAGAATCACCAATAGCAATTTTCTCATCAACCAAGTACTTTTCCATCACTTGTACCTTGGCGACTAATTCCGTTCCACCCTCAAATTCCGAGTGTACTTGAAAGTATTCACCACTAGTATCTATATCTACTGCATGGAGAGCATGAATTCGTGGCATTAGTTCACCCAAAACAGCCTCTACCATCCCCCGCAGACCCCCAGAAATGACAACTAAAGGCACTTTTTCTGCTTCTAGAAAATTCAGCAGTTCTGTAAATCCTGGACGAATTTTTTCATACCGTGTAAATTCTAAAACTTCAGGGTAGCGAGAGGATGGGATTGATTCTAAAATTCGCCGCACCCCCTCACGTAGTGTCAACTCTCGTGCGTACATTTGGGGTATCAACTGCCCAGAAAGCTGCGGCGCAAAATGCTTGAGAACTGCAACAAAGGTTTCTTTTACAGTAATCGTGCCATCAAAGTCACAAAAAACGATTCTCTTCACTTCCTCTCCCGCAACCCAACTTTTTCAGGCTACCACCTGATGGATACGAATTAGTGTACCTGTATATTCGGGAACCCACCCTTCTGTACCAGCGAAATAACGTACTGCTTTAACTCGGCGTGCTGGTGTGAGATAAAACCAATGTTCAGTTCCGGCTGGTACGTTAATATACTCTTCTGGCTGCACAGTTAGTTCGACTTGAGTGCGATCGGGACGCACAAAGCCAAAAATTGCTTCTCCTGCAACAATGTAGCGAACTTCATCGTCTGCATGAGTATGAATTTTGTCAAATTTTGTCAAAAGCCCATCAAGATTTGGTGTTTCTGGATGTAGAACAATCAAATCACGAGATTCGTAGCCAGCAGTTTGTTTCAATTGCTCAAAGTAGCCGTCTAAAGCTTCAAGGACTTGTTCTTTTTCGTCTTCATTAAGACTATCTTTTGCCAACAACTGATTTAACTGGGGATTTTCTCCTACAGACCAGCGATTGAGTTGGATATTTAAGCATGCAAGCTCGCGAGTAATGTCTTTTAGTTCAGTGTATGTCTTGCCGTCTTCTAGCTGTAATATAGCCATGATTGACCTCCTGCACAGATGAATATTATACGGTATCTCGCTCAACTTAGTAGTATATTCATAGGACAGTAGTATGATTAATACGGTCATACTAGCAAAAAGCGATTTTTCATCAATGGTTAACAGGTTTTGAGTACAGCCAAATTACAGCTTAAAGCCTAAGGATCGAGGTTAAAAGATGCTTTATGAATGAGAATATCATTTTGAAATTGTAGCGTCACACTCCAATACGGATTAGGATCATCTATTGTTTGAGATTCATTATCAGTGGAATAAACACCATAATTATTCCATTGGTAAATTTTCTCGCGAATCTTTCCACCAGCAAAATTGATTTCATTTTGATAAATTAAAACACCATCCCAGCCAATAATCGAACGAACTTCCGCATAAGTCATTCCTGTAGAGATAGAATTATATAAATCTTGTTTGATTTGATTAGACTGAAAACCCGTTTGCTGAATCTGTATATTTCCTTGGGGATGTTGATGAGGTATTTTGAACATAGAGTTCATATACAAGCTCGGAAATTGATTCAAAAAAAATTCTTTATGGGAATAGATAAAAGCAACCCATCCCGACAGCCCAATAGATAATAGTATTAAATATTTCATTTAAAAAAGGGTGGAATATCCACCCTAGAACGTTTTCAGTTGACATCAAACAGTCTGAAGATTAACGAACACCTGCTGTGGTTTCGTGCGCATTACTGTATGAATTCATAATGCTATGAATCGTTCCATAAACTTTAGTGTAATTACTTTCATGGTAGTTACCATATAGAGAAGAACCAGCAGTATGAACGGTAAAATCATCAAATGCTACTTCTTTGCCACCCCAAGTATATTTAACGTCTACATCACCATCTACATAAATCTTATCTGCCCAAGATTCGTATTTTTCATTCCGAGTTGAATAGGTTTTAGAATCAAGATTCAAATCAGTTTTTGTTGTGGTGTGAGTATTTGTCCACTCGTTACGAACAAAAGTTTCACCAGCCAAAGCAGGGGTAGCAAAAAAAGCAGCCAGAATTGCCAAGCCAAGAACTTTCTTCATGGGTGTATCCTTTTTGTGAAATGAGAATTAGTTGTCTTTTTCAGCCTCAAATGTTGGTAATGGCTGAGGCTGGAACCTCGTAGACTGTTTATTAGGTTCATTTGTATTATTTCTGGTTATAGTCACCCCTTTACAGACTCCATATATAGTTGGGAAACTTTCGGGGGTTAATTGGATGCCAGCACCGATGAGTTCAGCACAAGCACGAGCATTGATAATCTCTAAATCATATTGAGTCTTACGAGCAATCGTTTCTGCCATGCTTTTGCAGGTACTCTCTAGTCTTCCACCTAGAGGAATTACAAAAGCAGCGTTTAAACCATAAGAAGCATTTTCTGAGAAGCTAATTCCATCAAAGGAACTAAAGGAAGTTCCTAGAATTAAGGATGGGCGAGGGCAAACAACCTGGATTCCGGCGACGCCTTGAATTTTGTATGTCGCTGATTCACCAACGTTATAAACTCCGGTTTGATGAATAGCGGCGGAGTTGCGTTGCTGGTTATCAAGTGTTTGTTCTTGATTGGGTTGAGATTGAGAATTGACAGAGTTAGTGACAGTTTGCGCTTGGGCTTCTGCATTGATGCCGACTACTACGAGCAGACATAATAATGAATGGTGGGTGAATCTTGTGAAAGCTTTTTTAAGCATTTGAGTTTTTTTAAATCAAGTCAGTCATTGTGATTTGTAGTGATTGAGTTGGATGATGGTTTTGTGTGCGTTGTTGAGTACAATTTGATATTCCTAAAAACCACGCAAAAACACGAGGGGGGTTTTGGGGGATTAGGTGGGATCAATGCATGAAGTTATGTGTAGCGAAATCTATCTTTGTACTCCAGTGATTAAGATGTTTGTTTAAAAGAAGAATAAGGAAATATTGAAGAGAAGACAAAGACAGAAATAAAACAATCAATACTAAGTATGCTCTTATTTAGAGAATATACTGAAGCAAGATTTTGAAAGGATTGGCAGAATTTTATTCGCGAATCTACGTTTTTGTATATTTGCACAAACTATTAAAATCAGGTTTTTAACTGACGGAGGATTAAAAAGTGTGGTGAAAAGTGTTTGATTGCTGTAGATTTGAGTGTGACATCATACTTTGAAAATCTTTTTTATTTTGAGATAAAAAACTTTTAGTTGGCCAGATTCAACAATTAATTTTCGGCTGAGATTTTCTCGGTCGAGCAATTCTAATTGTCTAAAAAAATATTTAATGAGTTGTATTCGATGAATACTCAAGAGTTATTCGATATTGCTGATAAAGTCATCTATAAATCCACGGGCAAACATCTTAATGACTTACAAGCTGATTTATTGAAAGCGTCTTGCCAAAATCAAACATACGAGCAGTTTGCAAATGATCGCGGCTACTGTCTTGACTATATTAAGAAGGATGTAGGCTCAGTGCTATGGAATGTCCTCTCTCAAGCTTTGGGAGAGAAAATTACTAAAAAGAACTTTCGACAAGCTTTGGAGCGATATCAACAGGCTCAAGAATTTCTTAGCTTTCGGGATTCACAGCAACAGCAAGATGTTTGCGAGCTAGCTAAGACTTCGATTTTATCTAGATACACTCAAGAATTTGGCAAGCTTAAACAACTGCTCCGACAAGGGAAATACAAATTCGTAGCATTTGTGGCTTTGACGGAAATAGAACAATCTTCTTGGGTTGTAAAGCTGATAGAACCAATCGAAAATGAGTTTGATGGTGCAAGGGGGCGATCGCTCCCTCGTACTGAACCGCTAGCTAGTCTTGTGAGTGAACTTGTCCCCTTATTGCCAGATCAACAGCAATCAAAAATTCAGATTGGATGTTTACTTCAATGTTTATGTTCTGATGATTTTCTACTGGTTTTAGACAATGCTGAGGTTGTTTTGCAAGTTGACAAGTTAATCGCACAAGATAGCCATAGTTATGCTCCGATTTTGCACTTGGAAAAATTGAGAGGTTAGATTTAGTAGGTGTATTGCGCGGTTGTCGCTCTCAAAATAATGGCGCTTGTTCGCTATAGACGTGGTAGACGCGTTCGCCGTAGCTAGCGGCTACTTACGCTTATTCGCTGTTGCACCTACCGTAGGTACTGCTTCTCGCAGAGTAGCGCTACTACACACTAATTATCATGATTAACACCGACTTACTTATCAGCTTCAATGAGGCGATCGCCCATTAATATAGTGTCATATCAAAAACCTCTCAGTTGAATCAAGTGTCTACTAGTCCGAGTAAGATTGGGCAAGTTGATTGAAACTGAAGGACTATCAAATGCTGTTCATGATTGTTGAGCGATTTAAAGACAATGATATGCTACCAATCTATAAACGCATTCGGGATGAAGGTAGGATGTTTCCTGAAGGACTGAAGTATCTTGATAGCTGGGTGGAGCCGAATTTTAGCCGATGTTTTCAGTTGATGGAGTGTGACGACTTACGCTTGCTTCAAGAATGGATTTTGAAGTGGCGTGGTTCAGGAGCAACTTTTGAAATTGTTCCGGTATTGAGTAGTAAAGAAACCCAAGAAGTTGTCGAGCCACTGCTCAACCACTTGTAATTCCCTCACAGCAAAAGGAATTGCGGAGTATTTCGGTGATCAACTGAGTGATGAAGAAGTAAAAGTTATACAACAAGCACTCAACAAAATTCTTGGAGCGATCGCCATCCACCAGTAACCTTCAAAACAACTTCGATGTTCCTTTTGTGTTGAGTTTGTGCTTTAGTGTCTTTGTGGTTTTACCTCCTCACACGGCTGATGAGTGCTTCTGTTCAATCTCTAAAATTACTGTTTGTTTCCACTTCCGTTGGGCCTCTTGGTACAGGACTTGGTGGCGGTGTGGAATTAAGCGTGTATAATATAGCCCAAGAAATGATCCGCAGGGGTCATCAACTGCAAATCGTTGCTCCAAATGGTTCCACATGGAATTCACTACCACTAAAACAAATTCCCGGTAATTTACAAATTATTGCTCAAAGCCTGAAACGCACAGATCCCATCACTATGCCAGAAAATTCTGTGTTGGCAAATATGTGGGACTATGCGCGTCAAGTTCAAGATAACTATGACTTGATTGTAAATTTTGCTTACGATTGGTTGCCTTTTTACCTGACACCTTTTTTCAGATGCCCGATCGCTCATTTTGTCAGCATGGGTTCTCTGTCTGATGCTCTCGACCAAATTATCATCCAGATATCAAAGCAATTTCCCGGTACGCTTGGCTTTTACACTCCCTCACAAGCGGCGACTTTTCCTGAGATCACCCCACCCATATACTATTTAAGTAGCGGTATTGATTTATCTCTGTATCAATTTTGTACTGAACCAAAACAACAATTAGCTTGGTTAGGTCGCATTTCCCCAGAAAAAGCTTTGGAAGATGCAGTAGCTGTAGCAGAAACTACTAAAATTCCACTAAAGATTATGGGTAAAATTCAGGATGAATCATACTGGCAGCAGATTCGTCGGGATTTCCCCAATGCCCCTTTTGAATATCTGGGATTTTTACCAACTGAGCAGTTGCAACAGATAGTCCGCGAGTGTCAAGCTTTATTAATGACACCGCGTTGGGTAGAAGCATTTGGAAATGTGGCTATAGAAGCACTTGCTTGTGGAGTTCCAGTTATATCCTACAGTCGTGGTGGCCCAGCAGAAATAGTCCAAGATGGCAAAACTGGATTTTTGGTAGAACCTGATAGCGTTGCTGGGTTGGTAAATGCAACGCAGCGTATTCACGAAATCAACCGTCACACTTGTCGCCAGCAGGCTGAGGAAGAATTTTCTCTCAAAGCACTAGGCGATCGCTTTGAAAAATGGTTTAAGGAGATTATTTTTTAATGCCACCCCAAATTATTATTCCACCACCCCTCCAGCCAGGAGACTTACTCAGAGTCATTGCTCCTAGTGGTGCTTTGCGAGAATTGGGGGCATTTCAACGCGGAGTAGAGATTTGGCGATCACGTGGCTATAAGTTACAAATCATTCCAGAGATAGATGCCAAATGGGGATATCTGGCAGGTAAGGATGAAAATCGCCGCGACCATTTAGTATCTGCATGGCAAGATCCAGAATGTCGGGGCATTCTTTGTGCCAGAGGTGGTTTTGGCAGCACCCGGATTTTGGAAGAGGACGTGGGGAATATTTTTGATTGTTTCTCCGCGTCACCGCGTCTGGTTGTCTCCGTGTCTTCTCCTACTCCCAAGTGGTTGATAGGCTTTTCTGACATCACCGCTTTGTTGTGGAGTCTTTATCAAGCAGGGATTTCTGGTGTTCATGCTCCTTTATTGACTACAATAGCCGATGAACCAGATTGGTCGCTGCAACGCTTATTCGATTGGGTGGAAGGGCGTCCCCTTGCTCCTTTAAAGGGTTGTGGTTGGGGAGGCGGTGTTGCTAGTGGCATTCTTTTACCAGCAAATCTGACTGTGGCTACTCATCTTTTTGCTACACCCTTCCAACCAAAGATGGACGGTGTAATTATTGCTTTTGAGGATGTCACCGAGGCTCCCTATCGCATCGACAGGATGTTGACACAATGGCGGATGAGCGGTGTTTTGTCTAAAGTCCGTGGTATTGCCTTGGGGAGCTTTAGTAGGTGTGAAGCGCCACCCAATGTACCTAGCTTTAGTGTAGAGGAAGTTTTACGCAATCGCTTGGGTGATTTAGGTATTCCTATTGTCTCTAATTTACCCTTTGGTCATGAAGCACCGAATGCAGCTTTACCAGTCGGTGTACAAGCAACTTTAGATGGCGATCGGGGAATATTGGATATCTCTTAAGAAAAAGGCAGAAGGCAGTAGACGCGGTAGACGCGAAGCGGCTTCCGAAGGTACGGCTACTTGCACCAAGTCACTCCGCGCAAGAGCGTAGGTAGGGAAGAGGATTTGACTTATTTGTCTTATTCATAGCCGATGGTGCGCTGCCTGTGCAGGTGATTAGTTTTTAAAGGCTTGTTATGAATAATTTGCAGGCTACAAGTAATAACACGTATGACTTAGTAATAATTGGTGGCGGCATTAATGGAGCTGGCGTAGTACGAGATGCAGCACTAAGGGGACTCAAAACGCTCTTGATTGAGAAGAATGATTTTAGCAGCGGTTCGACAAGCTGGTCAACTCGATTAATTCATGGGGGATTGCGCTATCTAGAGACTTTTGAATTTGCCTTGGTGCGTGAATCTTTACGAGAGCGGGAAATTCTCTTGCACATAGCACCCCATTTGGTAAAACCACTACTACTGACGATTCCGATTTATCGCGCTCGCTCTCGCCCTTACTGGAAAATTCAAGCCGGGATGCTCCTTTACGATATTTTGAGCTTTGATAAGTCTCTGTTGTCTCACAGGATGCTACCAAAGCGAAAGTTTCAGCAGTTATTTCCCGATCTCGATCCTGAGGGTTTGTCTGGTGGTGCTCAATATTATGATTGCCAAGTAGCTTATGCTGAGAGGTTATGTTTGGAAAATATCCTTTCCGCTCAAGCAGCAGGAGCAGCGGTGCTTAATTATGTGCAAGTTCAGCAGCTACATCAACAAGGAAATAGGATTGATAGTCTTAGCTGTTGCGATCGCTTTACAGGTGAAGAAGTCAGGGTGAAACTGAGCGATCGGGGTGTAGTTGTCAATACATCTGGCCCTTGGGTAGACCAAATATTAGAATCGATTACCGCAAATGGGTTAACATCAAGCAAGAGTGAAAGTAAAAAAATCGGCCCGACGAAAGGTAGTCATATCATTGTCGATCCCTTTGCTGGCGCACCCATAACTGCATTGTATGTAGAAGCTAAAACAGATGGACGTCCTTTCTTTATTATTCCTTGGTTGGGCAAATACTTAATTGGAACTACAGATAAGCACTTTCAAGGCAATCTCGATCAAATCAAAGCTGATCACGATGAGATTGACTATCTGCTCACTGAAACCAATCGCGTTATTCCCATTGCTGGCTTGTCTCGTCAGGATGTCAAATTTACTTACTCTGGTGTTCGCCCCCTACCTTGGGAAGAAGGCAAGCAACCAGGAAAAATTACCCGCAAGCATATACTTTGCGATCGCACATCAGCAGGGATTGTTAATCTAATTTCTTTGATTGGTGGTAAAATCACGACTTATCGCCAAGTTGCGGCAGAAATAGTTGATGCAGTTTATCAAAAATTAGGTGAAAAAGCTCCTCCCTGCTCAACTCAGAATCAACCCTTGCCGGGAGCCATATTACCCAATGATTCTCGCCTCAACAAAGCTCTTAATGATTATAAGGATGTTATCTCACCCAGTTCAATTCATCATTTATTTTCAATTTACGGAGCAAGAGCGATAGAGGTTTTAGCCTTGACAGATTGCTCATCTGATTTAGCTGAAGTGATTACGCCTGAGCTACCAGATATTAAAGCCCAGATTGTCTATGCTGTAAACTCAGAACTGGCACGAACATTGGTAGATATTGCCCGTCGCCGCACGTTTGTGGCAATGCTGAATAATTACGGCTTGGACTTGTTACCTGTAATAACTGAAATACTAACTAAGCACTGTGGCTGGAGTTTACAGAATTGCGATCAGCAAGTAGAGAATTATTATACCTATATTCAACAAAATTGCATTCCCGATGATCAGCTAACTACTTATCAGTAAAATATAACTGCTGCTGAATAAGTTTTACTATTTCCATTAATAAATCTGTAGGATCTACAGGCTTTAGTAGATAACCTTGAAACCCACACTGAAGATGAAAATCGCTCTCTTTTTGTAAATCAATACCTGTTACTGCAATAGCAGGAATATTTCCCAGAGGCGGATTAAGAATTCGGATTTGACGAAGTAATGAATAGCCGTCAACTTCTGGCATGGCAAGATCGGTAATCAGAAGATGTGGTTGAAATTGTTTCATTATTTTTAAAGCTTCTAGGGCTGATGCTGCGGTTGCCACCTGAGCACTATTTTCTTCAAGAACAAAGCTGATGAAGGTACGGGTATCTTCATCATCGTCTACTACAAGTATCCGCAAACCGTCCAAAGTTTGAAAATCTTTTCTATCATCTTTGAGATGATAGTTTTCATAATTATCCGACATGATAATACTGCCTCCTAGTTGCTTGCTCAATTAGGGGGAAGTCCTGCTAGGAGCTAGTTGGAGCTGGCTACCTAGTGGGCGTATAAATTTCACCAAGTTTCATTAAATCAATTTTCTCTTGTCTCGGTCTTATTTCCTACGAGACAATTACTTTTCTTAAAATAATTACCACCCTGGTTAGATGTATTTCTGTTCAAACGCAGTTATTAATTTTCCGCTCTTTACCACTACCCCAGTATCTAATTACCAATCCCCAGTTCCTTTTGCATACAGCAGCCGGATAGATTAGGACAATGCCTAATCATTAAATAAGGACATTAAGCGGCTTTCAAGCCTGTTCCCTGTTAAGAGTTCCCTGCTATACCACATCCTTGAGCATTTCTAAATGCTTGTGTACGGGTGCTAGAGTATTTGCGGTAATCATTCCACTGGCTGCGACTGCTGGTAAACCGATGCCGGGAAATGTCGAGTCACCACAGCACAGCAATCCCTGTAAAGGTGTGCCAGAACCTGGGAAAAAACCTTTTCCGGCTGGAATCGCCGCACCGTAAGAACCCCGATGGCGGCGCAAAAAGCGTTCGTGTGTTAAGGGTGTACCAACAAGTGTTACTTCACATCGCTGACGAATATCTGGAATAATTCGCTCTAGAGCTTGCCACATAACTTCCGCACGCGATCGCTTCCTTTGAGCATACTCCTGACTTTTTCTTTCCATTCCCTGCCAAAGAGCGTACGGCTCGTTACCAGGAGTATAAACGTGAATTACGTGCTTGCCCGGTGGTGCTAATGACGGATCAAGAATTGAGGGAATTGACACCAAAACTACATTTTGAGGGGCTGTCACACCTTTTTCCCAGTCGTTAACTACAATGTAATGACAAGCAAGCTGGGAAGGCAAACCCTGAACATCGATACCAAGGTGGAGATGCATGAAACTATCACACTCAGGTGTACTAACTCGCTGTTCTATAAACCATTTCGGTACTGCTTGCTCTGGTAGTAACTTGAGCGTATCCCATACCGATGCATTTGATACGACAGCCCGTCGCACCCGGATTTCTTTACCATTACGTAGACGCACCCCTGTAGCGCGATTACCTTCTACGAGTACTTGTTCGACATGGGCGTTCAGTATTAACTGCCCACCGTGTTTTTCCAACCCCCTAACTAGCGCATCTACCAGTGCACCACTACCGCCCACCGGATAGTCAAGCACTACTCCTGGGCGATACCAGTCTGCAAACATAAATGCCATTTCTGCGGCACTGGTTCCATTGGCTGGTAATCCCGAAAGCAGAAAACAAAGTAAATCCAGCCAGTTACGAATAAAAGAGTCACAAACAACGCCCTCCATCACCTGGCTAAAAGCTCCCGTCAACTTGGTGATATTGCCAGCATGACGTAGCATCGGCAAAGCAAATCTACCCATCGTTATGACTGCACCCAGATCGAGACGCAATGCCGCAGGTGGAATGGCAACCGCGGCACTAGCTAGGGGTTCGATCACGCACTGAAGTTTGCGCCATTCGGCAACAGCATCTTGCCCGCGCAGACGAGCGAGAACCTCACAAAATTGATCTGCACCTACCGTCGTATCAAAATCACCTTCTGGCAAACAGCATCCCCATGTATCGTATGTCACCCAGGGTATATCCTCAGCGATCGCATCCAGTACTTGACGCAGAGGATTAGCAGAAGGTTTGTAAGATAGTCCAGAATATAAAGATGGCCCGGAATCAAATTTGAATCCGTTACGCTCAAAGGCATGAGCAGCACCACCGGGGATAGAGTGGCTTTCGCAGAGTGTCACATCAAAGCCATAGCGTGCCAGTATGGCTGCACAACTCAAACCACCAATACCGCTACCAATAACAACTACATCTGTTAAGTTTGTGTTGCTCATCTTGAATAAGGGTGCTGCTTGTCAAACACTACTTTACCGTACTCTAGTTTGACGATTCGGTCTGCGAGATGAAAATAGCGATCGTCGTGGCTTATTGCTAGCACTGTTTTACCTTTATCTTTAAGATTTGGTAACAGTTGGGTGTAAAAAAACTCCTTAAATATTGGATCTTGATCGGCTGCCCACTCATCAAACAAATAAATTGGTCGGTCTTCCAAGTATGCTATTAGTAAAGCTAATCGTTTACGCTGTCCTTGAGAAAGAGCAGTGGTAGAAATTTTACCATTTTCAATAGTTACTTTATGGTCTATTTGTAGTAGTCTCAAGTAATCTTGAATTTGATGGTCTAGAGTAGAGCTTTCTAAACCTAAAATTTCGTCAAATAGATAAAAATCAGAAAAAATTACAGAAAAATGCTGGCGATACCATTCCCGGTTTTGTTCGTTAATTAACTCTTCATCTAATCTAATTTCACCAGCATCAGGAATGTAAAGTCCAGTAATTAGTTTAGCCAGAGTTGATTTACCGCTACCATTTCCTCCTACAATAAATATCAATTCTTGTGGATAAAATGTTAAATTGATTGAGCCCAAAACAAAGTTATTGTCTTCTCTATCTCCATAATAAGTATGAGTAATGTCTTGAAGTTGTAAGCTCTTCCAAGAATATCTAATTATGGGTGGCTCTGTTAGTAATTCTGCTCTACTGCCTAGAGATAAACCCAGTGACTCAATTTTTTGCAATGCAATATTGGCTTTACTCAGATGAGGAAGCTTACTGATGATATTGTCCATTGGCAACATCAAGTAAGTAAAAGTTAAGATGTAACCAGAGAGAGTTTGCGAGTTGATAACAAGCAAATTGGGTAATACAAAGAGTACAAAACCGAGTGCAAAAAAGAATATAAGTTGTCCCCAGCTAGAAGTTGTAGCGAAAAGGGTTAAACCACCAATATTGTGAAGACGGTAGTTAGTAGCAGCTGATTGCAGTTTTTTTTCTAGAAAGACTTGACGACGTCGATAATGTAGCTTAAGCTCTTTTACTCCTTCAGTAATACTACGGAAGTGTTTAAACAGTACATCTTGATCCTCACGAGCAAGGGCAAGCAATTTCTCACCTCTATCCAACAACCACTTGCAACTAGCAATTGCCACAACAGCAAGGGCGACAACTAGTAGAAGGACTAACCAGGATAACCAGGTAATATACACTACACAACCCAGAACGATCGCCAAGTTTATAAACAAGAAAGGCATTTGGTAAACACCGTTGGCAACGGCTTGAACGTCTTCTGTGAGAGTTGCTAGTAGTCGGGGGTTTCCTAATTCTTCCAAATGGCTCAACTCGGAGAAGAGAATCTGGCGACTCAAGCGCATCCGTAATTTGAATACTGCATTCTGCGATAAGCGAATCAGCATAACTTGAGAAATAATGCTGGTAATGAGTACAACTATTGCAAGCCCTGCAAAGCCCCAAGCTATAATTGCTAGTGATGAAGTGGACTTGCTACTTGCTGCATAGCTGATTAGAGCAATCAGGCTAGCACTACTACCACCACTGAGAAATCCAGTGACAATGGCGATCGCTAGAACTTGCCAAGAATCTTTAAAAAGACGAATAATGTACACTTTTAGGCTGCTACATTTAACTAATATCTATTATTTCTTAAGGAGACTGGGTACTAGCGATCAAAGATAAGGAATTCTCCCTTATGCCTTCCTCAGATTGTAAAATATGTGGAAGTCTGCTCAAAGTAGCTTGATGCTAATGCAAATATCTCAGAGCAATATCTTCATGAACTCCAAGTATGCCTCGAAATAGTTTAAAATCTTTAAATTTCCAAGCTCTATTTAATTTTCAATTCTGTATCGTTCTGCTGTATGAGCAGTGAGATTTAAAGTTCGGGCTTTTACAGTTGGGGAATATTTTATGAGAAAGATATTAACAAAAGTCTTGGTGCTTTCAGGGATTGTGGTGTTTCAGGAAGTCCTTATGATTTCCAATAGCAATGCTGAGACTTTAAAGTTGACTCAACAAAGCCCTGACTGGGAACGTCTCAACTTTGCTCATAACGAGGATGAGCGATGCAAAAAATCAGATGATCCGTTTATAGTTCCAGCTTATATTTTTTCAACCCCTAATCAGAGTGTAATTTCATCGCCTGTTCTCAAAATTACTGGTTCTCACACAACTGCTCCACAAGAGCACAAACAGTGCGTCGATCAATCTCAACATCGCCCAGTTCTGTTCCTTACAAATCGCGAAAAATTGCAATACGGTTTTAAGGATACAGGGGATGGACACATTTTTGTTGCGAATGTGCGGCATATAAAAGCTGGCAATCATTCTCATACATGGTATGTTGCCAGCATTCCAGTCAAATCTGTAACTAGCATGACTTTTCAAGTTGCTATGCGGCGACAACCAGTTTTAGGTGTGCGTGGGATGCATAGCCAAATACGTATAGCTTTCAATGAACCCGTTATCCTCAAGCAGCAGTTTCCGGTTAATACGAATGAAGAAATTCGAGTTAACGAATTAATTTTCTCTTTCCAAGGCATCACTAAGTCTGGTGTGGAGATAGATTTAACTCGTGGTGTAGATGGCTCCTCTCTTTTGGCAGGCGGTATTTATACAACCAACGCAAAGCTATATGATGCATTTGTCACTAATTCCACCCAGTCAATGCGGCAATTTCGTCTCAATTTGCCGCGCGATCGCATGATTGCCTATATTCAAAAATTTATCAACAACAGTAATTATCGACGGTTGTCTCGTCATTTTGGTCTTTTTGGCAGCAATTGTAATAGCAATCAATACTACATTCTTGACAAAGTGATGAACAATTTTTATACTACTGTTCAAAAGCAAAATAGTGGCAAAATAGCTTTTTGGGATCCTGACAAAGCCTACAAAGGTCTTAAAGAGCGCGGACTGTTGGTAAAAGAAATAACT
This sequence comes from Chlorogloeopsis sp. ULAP02, assembly GCF_038404745.2. Taxonomy (NCBI): domain Bacteria; kingdom Bacillati; phylum Cyanobacteriota; class Cyanophyceae; order Nostocales; family Chlorogloeopsidaceae; genus Chlorogloeopsis; species Chlorogloeopsis sp. ULAP02. The sequence continues at coordinate 38,154 of NZ_JAYKTT020000015.1, forward strand.
CCCCATGAAAGAGAGGTGGGAGCACGGGTATTTCTAGCAACTTTTGGTATTTCTGGCGCGAATTTGGCATCGCACCGAACAAGGCACAATATCAATTAACTTCAGAAAGGAATTTACTTAAATCAAATTCCTCTTGTTTTTCTTGCTTAAATCTTTCGGAATTTAGAATTAATAAAAGTCGTTCGGAGTAGTCTACTGCTCCTCGTAGTTCATTTTGCAAAATTTCTAGTCCACCATTAGCATACTCTTCAAAAATATGTATGCGTTGCTCGTCTGCTATATCGTTATCACCTAATATCTTAATGTCTGTTGTTTCAGCAATAGCCAATAAGTTAATTAAAAGAGCAAAGCTGCTAGCAAAGTAATCCTGTCGTAGTGGAGATAAATCTTTAGCTATTCCTTCTAGAGGAATTCTTTTTTTATGCTTTGCACCCAAGGCAGCAGCAAATGTTATTACTTCTACATAAGTTTGAAAAGGGCCAGTTGTATCTTTTGATGCTACTAATGCTTTGACTAATTCGACTTTATCTTTAGCAATCTTGATTCTATTAGCTGCCATTGTTTTGAGAGTGAGTATGTTACAATTTTAACTTAAATCTCAAAGTGATCGCATTCTCTTCTTGTGCTTTGTAATTTGTTTGAAAAATGCGAATGCTAAGGAAATAATTCCTTTACCCGCACCTCAACTTCTGGAAAAGCAACCAATGAAAGCGTCGCATTCTCATCTAAAATTATTTCTTGAGCATAGCTGTTATTGTTGCACCCGAAGATATTTTAAAAATAATCAATTGGCTGAATTCAATTTCAAATTTATACCATTAACCCTCTCGTTTGACTTCAATCATTTCTGTATACTCAAATTCGTTCGGGCTTTGCCTCACCAAGGAATATTTTTCTCCTGCCAACTCAATATAATCTTGCTCGCACTCTGGTTTAGAAGAGTAGTAAGTTAGCACATATTGCTTGCCTATTCTGTTTGCTATTTCTGCTTCTACTTCACCCCGCCACTGGGTTTTAGTCACCATAACCACTAGTTGATTCGCCAATCTAGGAATTATTTTGGCGATTTGCCGCCGATACTGCTCATCTAAACTACCAAATGGCGAATCCATCACTATTGGAAAGGTGCTGCTATCGGGAATCATGAGAATATTCTTGCGATCGCTCCACTCTCGCACACGATCAATAATGCTGGCAATAAAAGATAAACTGAGGATTTGATTTTCGCCTGTAGAAGCAGCAACAGGTGATTCTATGCCTGTTGTATTTTCTACCAAAGTCAGTTCATACTTTTCACTTATTTTTGGAATATAAGGTGTAAATGAAATTTCACCGAATATCTCTTGCACCCGCTTTTCTAGTTGCAAGCGAAATTGCGTTTCTTGACGAATTTTTACTTCTGCTAGTCTATCAATTGCATCTTGGGTAGCGGCGATCCGGCGTTGTGCTAGTGCTTGCCTTTCTTCATTTAGTTTCTGCTTGGTAATCTGCTTGTTCAAATCTTCCAATTCTGTTTTTAGATGCAAGCTTTGCTGCTCATTTCTGCCTCTATCTAAAGTTAACTCTGTGATTTTCTCTTCAATCTCATCTAAACGCTTTTGTAGGCTACTTATTTCTTCACTAGCATCTTTTCGCAATCTATCTTCAATATTATCTATCTCTGTCTCTATTTGCGAGATACTTTTTCTTAACTCATTTATTTTTGCTTGTTCCTTGTCAACCTCTTCCCAAAATACTGCTGCTTGAGTATCAATTTCGTCCACTTGGGCGCTCATGCGAATAGCCGTTTCTTCAACCGTAGAAGAACCTGCTCTATCCAATAATTTTCTCACATTTTCGTGAGAGTGGCTTCCCTCGTGTAAATCTGCACCACATATACAGCATCTAGATTTCAGTAATTCATTGATAAATTCTTTAGAAATCCCAGGAGATAACTCGCCCCTTTGCTTCAACTCATCTAAAATTCTACGGAAACTTGCAGTTGTTTCTGAAAGCAATATAGTATAACCACGCGTGGCAATAACTTTTTTTAATGCTTCTCTAATTTGTTTAAGAGTATCTTGGTTAGAATTTTTTTGCTTATCTAAAAATTGTCGTCTTTCCTCTAATTCCTTAGCAGCGTTAAGTTCTCTTAATCTATGACTTGTTTCTTTTTTTAAAGTTTGCTGATATTCTAATTCTTGACTAATTTCCTGTTGTCGCTTCTCGATGTATTCAAACTCTCGCTCAATTTTTGCTTGCTGCTGTAAAAGTTGTTTAATGCCTGAATCTCCAATGATTTTTAACTCATTTTCTAAACTTTTTTTTGCTTCTTTTAAATGATTAATAGAACGATTGATTACCTCTACACCTAAGAAAATTTTTGTTGCCTCTGCAATTTCCGCTTTTTTATCAGAACGAACTATTTCTTCAATACGTTCGCCATCAAAAAAGAAATATTGATGTAAGCTAGCAGGTAAAATTTGATTAATTATATCTTCTGGCTTCTGATCTGGTAAATTCCATTTCCCGTCATCTCCAGCAAACTGTAAATATAATTTTGTTTCACCAACCTCAAAGTCAGTTGAATTTTTATAAACCCGAAATTCTCGTTTAACTCGGTAACGTATACCGTCATGTTCCCATGCAATCTCTACCCAACATTCTACAGGTTGCCCAATTTTTACTTCTGCGACTGCACGCTTATTCACCAACTGTTCAACAGAGGCAAAAGCAGCACTAAATTTCTCGTACAGTACCCAAGTAAATGCATTGAGTAAGCTAGTTTTACCTGCACCATTATTGCCGTGAATAATTGTTGTATTACAATCATTTCCATGAGCCAGAATTATCTCTGGCGTTTTTCCATAAAAGGAGCGAAAGTTGCAAAGCTTAATTGAAGTTAGCTTCATCTTACGGCATCCTTCACAATCCTCAAAATATCATCATTAATATGGCTGTTTATCTTTTTATCTAATCTAATTTTTTCTAATTTGCATACCTGTTCAATAATTTGCCGTACTTCTGCCGATGCATTATTAATTGGCTCCTGAACATCATCAATATTTGCTTCTTTATTCATTTAATTTAATGAATCTAATATTTTTTGATTTTAAACACGGATACAGTAGCGATCGCAACCGTAGAGCCACTGTTTTATTTGTTTTTTAGTATGAGTGTGAATATCAATCTACACAAGATTTGTTAAGTAGAAAGCAGAGGGCAGTAGAAGTGGTAGATGCGGTAGCCTCTCCGCGTCTACAGTTCAGCGTTGGGCGTAGACGCAAAGCGGCTTCTCGCAGAGTAGCCCTTCCCGCAGTCTTTGCTGTTCCCTTTCCCCGAAAGGGGTTCAGTTGGCGTAGCCGCCCTGAAAGGGCTAGGTAGGGGGTTGCTACGTGCAAGAGCGTAGGTAGGTAAAAGGCTATTTCTGGCTGCTTCCAGTGAAGTTGCCATTTTACATTTAATTATGTCTACCTACTTATTTAAGGTATTTAATCATGAATTAACCTAGATAAATACAAATACAACATATAAAAATCCTTTTGCCTCCTGCCTTTTACATTCTTTAAATATCCAATAAACCATATCGCTTTTGTAAATCAAGTAACTTGATTCTTGCTTCGCCCGCATTGTCTGCTAAATCAGCAAATTCTACAAAGCGTCGCAGTTCTTTTCTTAGTAAATTACGTTCTACTTCTAAAGTTTTTCTATCTAAATCAGGTGGTAAAACAATCATGTCAAATATCGTGGCGCGTTCCTTACCTGGATGGGGACGCAAAACTCGTCCCCGTCGCTGGATAAATTGGCAAGGATTACCAGAACTTGCCAAAATCACAGCAGTTTTAATTGCTGGAATATCTACTCCCTCATCCAAACAGCGAATTGCCACTAACCCCTGCAATTCACCACTTTCAAATTGACGACGCAGAACTTCCCGTTCTTGTAAAGATGTTTGTGCCGTGTAGGTGCTTACTCTGTAACCTAGTTCTACCCCCAAAATTTTGACAACAGTCTTAAGTTGATGCAAGCTAGAACGCTGCCCTATTTCTTGGGAGCCATCACTACAGTAAAAGAGAGTATGATTTGTTTCACGGCGATTTGTCATTAATTCTCGTAAAGCATTTAATTTATTTGCTGCTGCACCAATTAACCTTGCCCTTTGCATTAATAAAGGCTTTAAATCTTCGTTATCTTCTAAATTATCTACTTCTATATTTTCACGTTCTCGATATAGCAATACTCTGCCAATCTTTTGCGTTAGTTTAGCATAGGCACGACTTTCTATCTCCGTTAACTCTACTAAAATTGGATGGTAAAGATAATGTACTAAAGCGCCTTGACTAATAGCATCTTTTAAAGTTAATTCTGGTTGAAGTACTGAGCCGAAATAATCAAATAATGATAGGGTTCCAGCTTCATCAAAATATCTTTCTGGTGTAGCAGACAATGCCAGTCGCAAGCCCACAAATCGGGGTAAACTTTCTTCTAACTTAGACGCCCCTAAATTATGAGCTTCATCACCGATAATTAAAGTTTTTCGGGAAAATACTTAAGTTGAGACTGAAATCCATCTCCAATTAAAGTAGAGTTGGTAGTAATTACTGTCAAAAATGCTTGCGAACCAGAATGTACATTATAAAGTTGAGTAGAAAGTTGACTTTGCCAAGTATATACATTTTCAAAAGCTAAAATGGGTTGCAAATTAAATTTTTCACATTCTCGCGCCCATTGAGTAACAAGATGACGGTAAGGACATACTATTAACAATGCTTGCAAGTTAATTTGCTTATATAACTCACAAGCAACGGAGAGTGCCGTAATTGTTTTACCGCTGCCTGTAGCCATTTTCAGCGTACCTCTGCCATTGTTAGCAAACCAACTGTTTATAGCTTGGCGTTGATATTGCCGCAATTGCAGAGATGCTGGCATCCGTGGGCATCCAGGTAATGGCTGCTGGGTTTGATAACTGCCCTTGCTCTCGCCTACAAACGGTAATTTGAGACGGTATTGCTGTGGGGGAAAAACTCCCACAGCCTTTTGTGAAGTAGGCAGAGGCTTGACTCGATACTGCGTTAGATACATTGATACTGTACTTAAACAGGGATTGGTGAGTGGGGAGTGAGGATAAGAGGACACACGGGGACATGGGGACACGGAGAATTTTTAATCAATTTTTCTCCGCGTCTTTACGTCTTTTCCTCTCCGCGTCAGTGAAACTCCCTACTCCCCATTCCCCATTCCTTAGTCGTAACTGCGCCAAACTGCAATTAGGGAACCTTGAACTTGCACTTGTATAGCAGGTACTTCAATGGGGTTGTATTTAGGGTTAGCTGGTTTGAGGGTAACGCGATCGCCTTGACGATAAAATCGCTTGAGTGTGGTACCGTATCCATCTACTCTGGCGGCAACAATCGTACCATTTTTGAGTTGATCTGGTTCTGGCACTGGACGTAATAATACCAAATCTCCATCAACGATAGAATCTTCAATCATGCTATCCCCCGCTACCCGCAAAGCATAAGTTTGAGAAGGTAGGGAAAAATTAGAAAAGTCTAGATTCTCGACTGCATCGGTGAAAGGTTCAATTAAACCACCAGCAGCAATTGTACCCAAAATCGGTACACCTTGTTTTAAGGAACGCAAAATTCTAATGGTGCGTGCCTTCCCTTCATTCCATTCTATATATCCTTTAGTTCGTAAATGTTCCAAACGACTTTGAATTGGCGCTGGCGACTTTAAATTCATTGCCTGCATCATCTGTCGAATTGAAGGCGAATGTTGATGTTCTCGAATATATTCTGCCAGCCATTCGTAAAGTTCTCTTTGCGCTTCCGTTAGTCTTTCCATATATTTGTAGGGAGGAAAATACAAATGTCCCTAGAACATTAGTACTACAAAAAACATCTCAATGGAAAGTAAAAATTTAAAAGTTAAAAGAAAATACTTTTGACTGAAGAAGGATAAGGATGAAGGCTAAAGGATAAAATATTTTATTCATTCATACTTTACACTTCATACTTTAGCCTTGAGTTTTTTACTCCGCTTCTAAAATACTAGCAAGTAATGCCTTTTGAACGTGCATTCGATTCTCCGCTTGATCCCAAACTCGTGAGTGGGAACCTTCCATGACATCATCGGTAATTTCTTCACCACGATGGGCTGGTAAGCAGTGTAAAACAATTGCTTCTGAATCAGCAAGGTTCAACAGATGCTCGTTGATTTGATAGGGTTGGAAGATAGGCATTCGGTCATCTGCTTCTGCTTCTTGCCCCATACTTGCCCAAACATCAGTATAAAGTACATTTGCACCTTTTGCTGCTGCTTCGGCATCATGAGTGAGAATTACTTGTGTTTTATTGTTTGCGATCGCCTGTGCTTTTTCAACAATTTTTGCACTTGGTGCAAATCCATTCGGCGTTGCTACTCTAACGTTCATCCCTACCAAAGCACAACCCAGCATTAAGGAATTAGCGACGTTATTGCCATCGCCTACATAAGTCAAGGTTAACCCAGCACAGGTGCCAAAAGTTTCTTGAACTGTCAATAAATCTGCTAAAACCTGACAGGGATGCTCCAAATCGGTGAGAGCATTAATTACAGGTATCTTGGCATAGTCAGCAAAAATTTCTAATTCTTGTTGTGCAAAAGTGCGAATTGCCAAAATATCCAAATATCTATCCAGAACCCGCGCTGTATCTTGTACAGGCTCACCGCGACTTACTTGTGTCACATTCGGATTCAAGTCTATTACCTGTCCACCCAGTTGGTACATCGCGACAGTAAAACTCACTCGTGTTCGAGTAGAAGCTTTGGAAAATAACAGTCCCAAAACTTTATTACACCGTAACCTCAACTGTTGAGATTTTAGTTGAGTTGCCATTTGCAGGAGTTCTTGAACCTCTTGAGAACTGAGGTCTGCTAGACTTAATAAATCTCGTCCGCTCAACGCTGCCATGCTTCTAATCTGTAAAGAAAAATGTTATCTTTAGCGTTCTGTACGCAGCTGTGCAAAAAGTAGTGCCTTAAAACTGTACCAAATATTTTTGTGTCTATCCTAAAGTGTCAGGTGGCCTTGACTTATCAATAAGATTATGAATTTTGATAGTAATAAAAACTATCTTTTTTAGTATTTTTATTTACATTTTGCTAATTTTGCTAAAGTTCAGCGACTTAAAAAAATCAAGAATTTTAGAATCGAAGATATTTTTGGCATATTCTATTTACAATCAGCTTTTTTATGCTATAATTATTAGTCGGTGTGATGTTTAAGAGCATTGCTGTTCTGATAAATTAAATTCGTCTTCACTAAAGCCCTGCCAGCATAGCACAGCGGTAGTGCATCCGACTTGTAATCGGAAGGCCCTCGGTTCAAATCCGAGTGCTGGCTCTAACCAAAAACCCCCGAATTTTGAGGGTTTTTATTGTTAAATGATTATTCATCCTTCTTGTGCCTAGAGTGATAAAAGAAAGACTACTCAGATTTCAAAAATCAAACCGGATTCCTAATAACTGATTGTAAAAAGAATATAGCGTTTCCCGACCCAGTGAGGTACAGGAAGAAATAATTAACCACAGATGTAGACGCGCAGCGGCTTCCCGCAGGGTACACAGATAAATTTGTACCTGAGCAGACTAGAAACCGCTATAAGTGTGAGTTAATACAAAGTTTAAGTACTTAATGTTATTGTCCTGTACTGTTATATAAAATGCAAATATATCCCTCTTCAAATATTGGTATTTTGTCAGTCTAAGGCATTGATAATCACCGTAACTACAAAAAATTTATAAATGCCTAAACTGCTAAAAACTTAGCATCAATTGGGTATTCACAATTACAAAATATATTGTTGCTAGATATCAAATCATATCACTTCTCATGTGAGAAGGGATATTGATTAGAAATTTTGTGTTCATCAATACAAATATATTTAACATTCGCCTGTTTCAGAAAGTAGAGGAACTCTGATAAGCAACAGTGTTACTTGTAGAAAAAATCAAGTTTGTATGGGAGAACTGTTACCAGTAGCCAGTAACAATATCCCTATATTGCTCGTGCTTGATTACATCTGTTTTCAAGCCTGCAGTAATAGAAGATTTTATGCTTGAAATTTAAGTACTCGTGCATAAATAAACATTTAGGATGACTTACAAGTAAAACTACAGATAGAAAGCAGTAATTTGTTAAATCGATAAGATGAAGGCATTAACAAAGTAATTAATTGGTAGATTTCTAGCTTCATAGAGGTCAAGCAATTTAGTTTTTTGTTCAGAGTTCGGTTAATTAAACCGAACTAAAAATGCTGCAATTAATGCTTGAGTTTTATTACACGGGGAGTATCAGTTTGAATATCTGCGATCGCCCACTTTTTGACGCTGTAGAGTTTAATCAATTTGTTCCTAAAAAAGATTCTATTACTGGGTTGATAGTTGCTTTACTTATTATTAATATTTGGGCAGCTAGTTTGACTTTTCTACTTTATTTTGATGTCAGCAAATTTCCAAATTGGTTAATACCAATCGCTATAATTTGGCAAACTTTCCTTTACACGGGACTATTCATTACTGCCCATGATGCTATGCATGGAGCAATTTACCAGAAAAATATCAAAATTAATAATTTTATTGGTTCGTTATCTGTAATACTTTATGCTCTCTTTTCATATCGTCAACTTTTGAAAAAGCATTGGCTGCATCATCATCATCCTGCTAGCGAAAAAGACCCCGATTTTTATGATGGTAAGAGAAAAAATGGGATTATTTGGTATTTCCATTTCATGAAGGAATACTGGAGTTGGCATCAATTGATAGGGCTGACACTCGTATATAATCTGGCTAAGTACGCTTTACAAATTCCTGAAACACATCTCTTGCTGTTTTGGGCTATCCCTCCAATTTTAAGTTCTATTCAACTGTTTTATTTCGGTACGTTTTTACCCCATCGAGAACCCGAAGAAGGATACGTTCGTCCCCATTGCGCCCAAACAATTCGATTGTCAGTTTTTTGGTCATTCATCACTTGCTACCACTTTGGCTACCACCAAGAACATCATGAGTTTCCTCAAGTACCTTGGTGGCAACTTCCAGTCGTTTACAAACAGAAAATTCAATAACTTATTAGCTTTTGACTTACTTATGACTCACTTTGGCATTATTTGCCCGCCCTATCCTGGGCACTTGAATCCCCAAGCTGCGTTAGCACGAGAACTCCAATCACGTGGACATCGCGTCACCTTCTTGCAAATTCCAGATTTAGAATCAAAAGTAAAATCGGAAGGGGTAAATTTTTATCCGATTGGCGAAGCAATTTATCAACCTGGCTCAATGGCTGAAACCTTCGCTCAATTGGGAAAATTAAGCGCAATCAAGGCGCTGGATTACTCCCTTGACTTTTGCCAACAAATGATTGAAATAGTTTGCCAAGATGCACCCAAAGCGATCGCAAAAACAGGGATTGAAGTTTTGCTGGTGGATCAACTCGAACCTGTTGGCGAAACGATAGCAGAATATCTCAATCTTCCGTTTATCTGTATTTCTTGCGCTCAGGTAATTCATCGCCGAGCCGATGTTCCTCCTTTCTTTACTCCCTGGAGTTATCAGAATACGCATCTAGCAAAAATCCGCAATCAAGTAGCCTATTACTTTTTAGATCGCAGTTGCCAATCGGTTTTGCAAGCGATTAATCGCTACCGCCAAGAATGGAAGTTGCCAGATTACCGTCACATCTACACTTCCAATGCACGACTTGCCCATATTAGCCAACAGCCTCGGTTGTTTGAGTTTCCCATTCCCGATCTGCCATCGCATCTCCATTATGTAGGGCCTTTGCGAAATGCTTCACCAAAATTCGTTTCCTTCCCCTACGAGAAGTTAACCGGACAGCCTATGATTTATGCCTCCTTGGGAAGCGTGCAAAATACCAAGGAAGCAGTATTTCGTTGCATTGCTGCCGCTTGCGATGGATTGGATGTACAACTGGTAATCACTCATGGGGGTGGGATGAGTGCAGAGGCAGTGCGATCGCTGCCAGGTTCCCCCTTAGTAGTCGAGTATGCCCCGCAACCGGAGATACTAGCGCACGCTAGTCTGACGATAACTCATGCAGGCATGAATACAACATTGGATTCCCTCAGCTACGGTGTACCTGTAGTAGCGATTCCAATTACGTTTGAGCAACCAGGAACTGGTGCGCGCATTCGCTCCATAGGAGTAGGAGAAGTGCTTTGTCTGCGAAAACTAAATATTTCCAGACTGCGATCGCGAATCAAGCGGGTATTGACAGAAAATTCTTACAAAAAGAATGCCCAGAGAATTCAGCAGTCAATTCAACTCTCAGAAGGCGTAAAACAAGCAGTAAATATCATTGAGCGGGTTATTCAATCCCAACGTTCAGAAGTTGTAGAAGCCATATAAACAATGTGGCTTAACTCTATTGCGAAGTCGCGGCTATTGCTTTCGCTCATCGGCTGCTTTCAACCCCTGCTCAAATTCGTCAATAGCTTGAATTGAATCCGAGATTGCCAGACATTGCTCTAGCAAAGAAATGTCTAATTCTGGCAGTATCTCACTTTTAGAGAGCTTCATACCCATAAGTATCAGGGTAAACAGTGGCTTGCTCTTTTTGGGAATTATCCCGTAAATGGTATAACTTAAACTGGTTTCTCTCCCAAAACCAGACTTCTGCAACTCCTAATCTTCGGTAGATTTCCAGTTTGCTTACACTCCCACTGGTCAAAACTACTTCTATAGCTAAATCTGGTACTTTTTTTTCTTCACCTATGCAGTAACACTCGTCTGGTTCTGCACCAGCTTTTCTTGCTTTGTTTTTAAAAGTAGAACTTCCCATAGGTACAAACCGAATACGCTTGCTGTAGAAGAAACGCTCTAACAGCATCCCTAAATTCGTTTTGATTTTTTCATGTCTGATTGATGGCGACACTATCTCTAATATTCCATCTAAATAATTAACACGGTAATGAGAGTTATTTTCTAGTTTTGCCAGTAGCGATTCATAGCTTTCCCAACTCACACCACTACTGATAAACCTTTCTTCTGGGTCGTTACTATGACGCAATTCTGGCTCATCAATTAGTTCTTTAAGGCTGTTGACCATTGTCATCTCTCCTATTAATTTTTGAGATAAAGGTGAGTTTTGCGTTTATTTCATGCTGATTTCTCCATAACATCTGTTTAGATATTATCGTGAAATAAAGCGATCGCTTGGGCGTTAATCCGCGCTAAATGTCTTACAGTAC
>NZ_JAYKTT020000016.1:0-48191 GCF_038404745.2 Chlorogloeopsis sp. ULAP02
ATAGTGCTGGTTGTTGTTTCTCTAGAAGCTAATTGTTGTTTTTCTGGCAGTTGAGTATATTCAGAAACAATTTGGCGGAATTTCTCCCCTTCAATTGTCTCTTGTTCTACCAACAAGTCAACAAGCCGATCTACCAGCGATCTATTTTCACGGATGATGCGACGAGCTTCTTGGTAGCATTCAACAGCAAGCTCTCGCACTTGTCTGTCAATTTTAGTTGCCATTTCTTCGGAATACTCATTGCGACTCACCCAGTCTCTGCCTAGAAACACATCATTATTTTGAGTTTCTAAAGCCACTAAACCTAACTCAGACATTCCATACATTGTTACCATCTTTCGGGCTAGGTTAGTTACCATTTTTAAATCGTTACTAGCTCCACCTGTAACTTCAGCTTCTCCAAATACCTCAGTTTCTGAGGCTTTTCCTCCTAAAGTCATGGTGATATTGTCTTTGAGCCAAGCACGAGTGTAAAGACCGCTATCAATCATTTCTTCATTTAGAATTTGTTGGGAGAAACCACCAACTCCACCAGAACGAGGAATGATTGTCACTTTATTTAAGGGATCTGCCTGTGGTAAAAGTGTAGCCAACAGAGCATGCCCCACCTCATGATAAGCAATCAAACGCTTTTTCTTACTATCTAACAGTGGATTGAGAGTAAACCCAATTGTGAGGCGATCAATCGCATCATCAATTTCTATCTGGGTAATGGCTTCTTTACGTCTGCGTGCTGTCAGAATTGCCGCTTCGTTGAGCAGGTTAGCTAAATCTGCTCCTGTAAAGCCTGGTGTACGACGAGCAACAACTTCTAGAGAAACTGCTGGATCAATTCTTTTATTTCGGGAATGAACTTTTAAAATTTCCAAACGTCCTTTGCGATCGGGTGCATCAACAATCACTTGCCGATCAAATCGTCCAGGACGTAATAATGCTGTATCCAAAACATCTGGGCGGTTGGTAGCAGCAATAATAATGATGCCTGTGTTGCCTTCAAAACCATCCATCTCAGTCAATAACTGATTGAGGGTTTGCTCCCTCTCATCGTTACCACCACCAATTCCCGCACCCCGTTGTCTTCCTACAGCATCAATTTCATCTATAAATATTAAACAAGGAGCATTTTCTTTTGCTTTCTTAAATAGATCACGCACACGAGAAGCGCCAACACCTACAAACATTTCCACAAATTCTGAACCGGAAATGCTGAAGAAAGGTACACCAGCTTCCCCAGCAATAGCTTTTGCTAAAAGAGTCTTACCTGTTCCGGGAGGCCCTACTAATAATACTCCTTTAGGAATGCGTGCGCCGACAGCAGTAAATTTTTCTGGTTGTTTGAGGAAGGTAACAACTTCTTGTAGTTCTTCTTTAGCTTCTTCAATACCTGCTACATCGCTAAATGTGATTCCGGTTTTTGCCTCCATTTGAAAACGAGCTTTAGATTTACCGAAGTTCATTGCTTGACTGGAAGCATTGGTAGAACGCCTTAGAAATAACAACATCAAAGCAATCAGTGGCAAAATCCACATGAGATTGATCAAAAGACCAACCGCAGCCCTACTATTAGCAGAGGAAACCTCCTCAAACTGAACTTCTCTATTTGCTTTCAGTGTGGAAATTAACTCTGGGTTTTGCTCTAGAAGCTTTACCTGTAGCGGTTGCGCATCAGGCTGTTGTCCTTTTAGATATATCCTCGCGATCTGTTCACTTTCGTCTAGTTCTACTCTTTTAACTTCTCCGCGATCAATTTTTTGAAACAACTCGCCATAAGTAAGGGAGTCACGCTCTGCTTTTTGTGCCAAGGCAGGAGTACCCCCAACAAATCCTGGCAACATCATCAAACCGGCTGCCAGCGCCCCTGTCAAAGCTATGCGCTTTGTTGGTTGCTGTTTCATAGGTGTCTTTTTCTCAAAACTTCTCATAAACAATTACCTTTTGTCGGCTGCCATAAGTTGAGCGCTGGTTTTTATGGCTTTTATCTAGAAAGAGTTGAAATAACTTTTTCTCACTCTAGTGTAACTTCCACAAAATCTCATTCCCAATTTTGCATAAGCGCACTCCTGGATCTTCTTAGCGATACCTTGAAGAGTGACAAAAAATTAATATAATATAAATATACATAGTCATAATGAATCCGACTTGCAAAAATCCTCCTTAGGATAGTGGAAATACCTATTAAAGCTAATTACTAGTTTATTGACGTTGATTTAGTTATGGTCAAAATTGTTGGTATTGGTGGTAGTTTAAGATCTGGCTCCCATAGCCAGATGGCTTTACGTCTAGCAGCGCAACGTACAGAAGCCTTAGGCGCAGAAGTGGAAATTCTCGATTTGCGAGAAATGCAGTTACCGTTTTGTACTGGAGGACAAGAGTATCCAGATTACCCAGATGTGCAACGGTTACAAGATGCTGTTAGTAGCGCCGATGGGTTGATTTTGGCGACACCAGAGTATCACGGTAGCGTGAGTGGCGTCCTTAAAAATGCTTTAGATTTGATGAGTTTCGATCAGTTGTCTGACAAGGTTGTCGGGCTGATTAGCGTCTTGGGCGGACAGTCTAACAGCAACGCCTTAAATGACTTGCGAGTCATTATGCGGTGGGTACACGCTTGGGTAATTCCCGAACAAATTGCTGTTGGGCAAGCATGGAACGCTTTCAATTCAGAAGGCAAGCTGCTAGATGAGAAGCTTTCCCAAAGATTTGACCAATTTGCCCAGAGTTTAGTTGATAATACCCGCAAGTTGCGAGGCGTGAATTAGGGGATAGGGGGACAGGTGACAGGTGACAGGGTACAGGGGACAGGGGAAAAGAGAGGAATTGTACCAGACGCGAGGAACCGAAGCGTCTCTACCCAATCCCCAATACCCAGTACCCAGTACCCCATTCCCACTCCTCTTAATGATGATGGTGATGGTGGTGATGATTGCTTGCTAACTGTGAGTTAACTGTTATGGCTTGTTCTGTTAACAACTCTTCAATGTGAGAATTTGTCCATTGGGCTGCCATAGCTAAAAACTCGGAGCGATCGTTGACGCAAGGCATCTGCACGTAGTTAACGCTCTTATGCTTTTTCTCTAATGCATGAATAATATGGTGTACATCCAATAGAGTCTCGTGGTTTTCTGTCGCAAAACCAATGGGCATAAAAACCACAACTTTTGCACCCAGTTGAATGAGGTTTTTCGCAGCTTGTTCGGCACTTGGTTGTGTCCATTCAATTAGGGGTGTATCGTGGTTCAACCAACCCACAGAAATTAAAGGATAGCGGTTGATTAATTTATCGCGCACCAAGTCGTATAGTGCCTGACTCTCGGTAATCCCAGAGGTGAAACCTTTGGCTCTATGGGGACAACCGTGATTCATCAACACAATACCAATTTCTGCTGGTAGGTAAGTTGTGGCTAAGTCACTGGCAATTTTCTCTTCAACAAGATGAACCATCAAATCGATATAAGCTGGTTCATTGTAAAAAGAAGGAATATAACGTAGCCCTTTTACCCAGTGTTCGTTACCATCAGCCAATTCTGATAAAGCTTTGTTAACTTGCTCGATCGCTATACCACTGGTAAAGATGGAATCAACTACCAGCAATGGGTAAATCAGGAGTTTGTCAAAGCCTTGGTTTTTAATTTCTGCTAGGACTTGTTTAGGAAGGAAGGGAGCGCAAAAGTTAAATGCTTTGAAGACTTGAACGCGATCGCCCCATCTTTGTTGTAAATTCTTTTCAATACCTTCTCGTTGCTTTTCAAATATAGCATTGTGGGGAGAAATAAAATCATTGTGCTGGTGTCCCCATTCATGGCGATCAAATAAAGCCAAAATTCTTGCTAAGGGGGGATAAATCCAAGTAGGTACTGGTGCGAATTTAGCTGTTAGTAGGTTTAATGCCTGTTCGTTATAGTTGGCGAAATCTTCATAGCTTTCGACTTCGCCATAGCCCATCAACAATACGGCTACCCGCTGTTGACTTGGTAAATGCTCGTGGGTATGTTCTAGTTTTTCCGGCGTGGCAACCACAATCTATTCCTCAATGTAATTAGAAGAGGTTGTTTTTCTTACTACTTCATTACTATCCTATCCCCCTGGAGAGGATAAATACACTTAAAAGAACAAAGCTTAAAATTCATGCCTGGGACGGGGAATAAGGACGCGGGGACAAGGGGAGGAATAGATAAGCAACCTACTAACTACTAACCACTGTACAGGCGGGTTTTAACAACAATCTCTCTAGGATGACGAAATATCTAAATCAACCCGCACGGCAGTCGCTACAACCGGGGGAACCCGACGCCAGGTGACGCCAGGTGCTACAACGCGGGAAACCCGCAAGGGCGCACTGGCTCCGCAACGCGCTGCCTCCCCTACTAACCAATGACAAATGACTAACTAGCCTTTTTGCGTCAGATTTAATAGATCAAAATTAAATCTTTAAGCTATTAATAGTATTTAGTGTTAACGAATACCTTTTTGCTGCTTGGCAAGACTAAATTGTTCCGAGTTTTTCTGAACGCAAAGTAATTGTGGAGACTGCTAGCATCAAAAACGGATGAGCATAATTATTTGCCCTGGAATCCACGAACCAAACTTAACCGAGACTTTTGTTGCCAGGTTGAGAGAAAAAAATTATGATACCTCAACTAGCAAAAGTCTGGTAAATATACTAGTTCTGCCAACGGATGGTTATTCGTCTTTATCGGCATTTCATATTTTGCAGTTTTTATTTGATCGCTTGGGAAATCAGCAAAAATCGCCTGTGATGTTCATAAGTTTTAGTGCTGGCGTCGTTGGAGCGATCGCAGCCGCATCCTTGTGGCAAATTTCCGGAGGTGATGTTAAAGCTTTTATTGCTATAGATGGATGGGGAGTTCCATTACTGGGAAATTTCCCTATCCATCGAATGAGTCATGATTATTTCACCCAC
Organism: Chlorogloeopsis sp. ULAP02; assembly: GCF_038404745.2. Taxonomy (NCBI): domain Bacteria; kingdom Bacillati; phylum Cyanobacteriota; class Cyanophyceae; order Nostocales; family Chlorogloeopsidaceae; genus Chlorogloeopsis; species Chlorogloeopsis sp. ULAP02. Next base: position 4,922 of record NZ_JAYKTT020000016.1, read on the forward strand.
TGGAGTTCCAAAATACTTGGTTGTGGGCAGAATAATTTTTATGCAGACCCACCTGTCGAGCATTTAGATATGTGGCGATCGCCCCATACTGTGCAAGGTTGGTGGGTAGACTTGTCTATTGGAGAATCGCAGCTACAAAAACGTCTAAGCGCGGTTGAATTTTTGTATATGCTTTTTATGCGTTATGAAGAAAATTAATCCGGAAAGCATAGGGATGAAGCAGGAGTGACAATGTGATGGGGTGATAGGTTAAAAATTAACTTTAAACCTCCCCAAATCTCCCCGCATTCCGCTGTTTCCCCTATTTCCCCAACCTTGATTCTGATGTTTCCAACTGAACCTGCTGCCGTAAATAATGGATTTGGTGTTCTGCTTAAAAACCGTGGCTTTATGCTGCTGTGGATAGGACAGTTATTATCCCAGATGGCCGATAAAGTCTTCTTTGTTTTGATGGTAGCCCTACTAGAAAACTACCCACCTCCTGTCGGTTTAGCACAAAACTCCATGTACTCAACTTTAATGATGGCGTTTACAATACCAGCCATTCTGTTTGGTTCTGCTGGGGGTGTATTTGTTGACCGCTTTCCGAAAAAGATTATCATGGTTGGCTCTGATTTTGTACGCGGTCTGTTAACATTGCTAATTCCCTTTTTGCCACGGGAGTTCCTGGTTCTGTTGCTAATGACTTTTGCGATCTCCACAATCACGCAGTTTTTTGCACCCGCAGAGCAAGCAGCCATTCCGTTGATAGTACGAAAAGAAAATTTAATGGCAGCTAATGCGCTGTTTAGCAGCACAATGATGGGCGCTTTAATAGTTGGGTTTGCGATCGGTGAACCAATATTGAGTTGGTCGAAAGATGTGCTAGGTCCAAATTACGGTCAAGAGCTTGTTGTCACGCTCCTATACTTATCTTCTGCGGGCATGATGCAGTTTATTAACTTTAAAGACAACAGAACTCTTGATAATAGTGAACCCGTCATCCATCCTTGGACAGACTTTAAACAGGGCTTGCGCTATCTCAAAAGCAATCGTTTAGTATTAAATGCCATGCTGCAACTTATAACTTTGTATTGTGTCTTTGCAGCATTAACGGTATTAGCTATTCGATTGGCAGAGGAGTTTGGCTTAAAAGAGAAGCAATTCGGCTTTTTCTTAGCAGCAGCAGGGGTAGGCATGGTGTTAGGAGCAGCAATTTTGGGGCATTGGGCTGATAAAGTGCATCACAAACCTTTACCCTTATTAGGATTTTTAATGATGGCTATAGTTTTGGGAGTATTCACCTTTACCCACAATTTGTTGTTAGCGTTGGGACTTTGTGCCGTATTGGGAATTGGTGCAGCTTTAGTTGGTGTGCCAATGCAAACTTTAATTCAACAGCAAACACCACCTTCAATGCATGGTAAAGTGTTTGGATTTCAAAATCATGCCGTTAACATTGCTCTGTCAGCTCCACTGGTAATTACTGGCCCTGTCACTGATGCTTTGGGTTTGCGAAGTGTGCTTGTCGGAATGAGTGTAATAGTTGCTGTAGTTGGTGTTTGGGCTTGGCAAAATACCCGCAAAGTTTTGGAAGATGTGATTTAGAAGGCAGGAGGCAGACGGCAGAAGGTTTTTTCTCCTACACCCCTGTACCCTTACACCCCCACACCCATTTTCAATTCATAAACCAGTCTTTTATGTCAAGGATAGGGGACAATCTCAATTAATTATGAGAGTTTTAAATTAAAATGAAATTTTAAATACAGAATTTCAGCTTTATCTTAGCTATCACGTGAGGTTTGACTGTGCGATCGCTCTCCCAAATAGGTGCCACACAAATTGAGAATCACACCCAGTCTAATGTCTCCTTGTCGCCAGTCGCAATGCCCAGACGTGCTTCTGGTGGTTTTGCATTGCTTGACAGTCTCAAACGCCACGGCGTTGAATATATTTTTGGTTATCCTGGCGGCGCGATTCTGCCAATTTATGATGAACTTTATTTTGAACAAGCCAGTGGCGGTATCAAGCATATCCTAGTTAGACACGAACAAGGCGCAGCCCATGCCGCAGATGGCTACGCTCGCGCTACAGGCAAGGTAGGAGTGTGCTTTGGTACTTCAGGCCCAGGAGCGACTAATTTAGTCACAGGTATTGCCACTGCCTATATGGACTCGATTCCGATGGTGATTGTCACAGGACAGGTGCCACGGAAAATGATTGGTACAGATGCGTTTCAAGAAACTGATATTTACGGAATTACGCTACCCATCGTCAAGCACTCTTACGTAGTGCGCGATCCCAGAGATATGGGACGAATTGTGGCTGAGGCATTTCATATTGCTAGTACGGGAAGACCTGGCCCTGTTTTGGTTGATGTCCCCAAAGATGTGGCATTTGAAGAATTTGACTATGTGCCAGTAGAACCGGGTTCAGTAAAATTACCTGGATATCGCCCGACTGTAAAAGGAAATCCACGCCAAATTAACGCCGCAATTCAACTGATTCGCGAAAGCCGTCGTCCTTTACTGTACGTGGGTGGAGGTGCGATCGCCTCTGGTGCTTACGAAGAACTTCAAGAACTAGCTGAACTCTTCAATATTCCCGTCACCACTACATTGATGGGTTTGGGTGCCTTTGACGAACATCATCCCTTGTCTTTAAAGATGTTGGGGATGCACGGCACTGCTTATGCCAACTTTGCTGTCACTGACTGCGACTTGCTGATTTGTGTTGGTGCCAGATTTGACGATCGCGTCACTGGCAAGCTCGATGAATTTGCTTCCCGCGCTAAAGTTATCCACATTGACATTGATCCCGCAGAAGTAGGCAAGAACCGCGTTCCCGATGTACCCATCGTTGGAGATGTGAAAAACGTCCTCACTGATATTTTGCGGCGATGTCGAGAATTGGATATCAAGAGTACACCCAACCAAACCCAAGAATGGTTGAGATTAATCAACCGCTGGAAGGAAGAATATCCGCTAGTAGTTCCCCACCATCCAGATAGTATGTCACCGCAAGAGGTGATTGTGGAAGTAGCTCGACAAGCGCCCAATGCCATCTACACCACTGATGTCGGACAACATCAAATGTGGTCAGCGCAATTTCTCAAAACAGGGCCGCGACGCTGGATTTCTAGTGGTGGATTGGGAACGATGGGCTTTGGCTTGCCTGCCGCAATGGGTGCCAAAGTTGCTTTCCCCGAACAAGAAGTTATCTGTATTAGCGGTGATGCCAGCTTCCAGATGTGCTTGCAAGAGCTTGGCACTTTAGCACAGTATGGCATTAATGTCAAGACTGTAATTGTCAATAATGGCTGGCAAGGCATGGTGCGTCAGTGGCAGCAAGCTTTCCACGGTGAGCGTTACTCATGCTCGAATATGGAAGTAGGAATGCCAGATGTTGAGTTACTGTGCAAAGCTTATGGGATCAAGGGCATAGTCATCAACAGCCGTGATGAATTGCCAAATGCGATCGCCGAAATGTTAGCTCATAACGGCCCGGTAATTATCGATGCTCATGTCACCAAAGACGAAAACTGCTACCCAATGGTAGCTCCCGGTAAGAGCAACGCTCAAATGGTTGGCTTGCCCAAGCAAGCACCAAAAACTGATGTAGAACCTGTGTATTGTGGTAACTGCGGTGCAAAAAATGCTCACAATAATAACTTCTGTCCTGAGTGTGGGACTAAGTTGTAAGAGCAAATCATAGCAAGACAAAATTAAATAGGGTGGGCATTACCCACCCTATTTTTTGGTTTATGTCTTCAGGTGCGATCACACCTCAAGCAGGTGAAAATATCTATCAGTCCAAACTATGTATTTCCCGCCATACAATCCGCCACTATTTGTGCAAAACGGAGTGGCAATGACTGTCTATGCTTCTTTGTGGGGATCTATTAACTGGGAAAAGTCTACAAAATTCCCAGAGCCACCTTACAAGGAGCAAATTTTTACAGGTGGGCAAGGTGTACCAATTTTTGGCTGGGTGGCTATACCTAAAAATGCTCACAGCACAATTATTGGCACCTATGGTATTACAGGAGATTTAGAGAACCAATGGTTTCTTCGGCTTCTTGGACGTAAGGCATACGCACAAGGATATGCAGTAGTCTTATTTGATTGGCGCGCTCATGGCAAAACAGCTAAGTTATCACCGACACTAACTAGTGATGGTTTGTACGAGGGAGAAGATTTTGTCCGCATTGCCGCAACTGCTGCAAAAATGGGATGTCCAAGCAAATTTTGGTTTACAGGCTATTCTTTAGGGGGGCAGTTAGCGCTGTGGGGAGTCAAAGCAGCGATGGAACTGACTCACAGCAACCAAATTTTAGACATTACAGTAAGTGATATTGGTGGTGCAGCAGTAATTTGTCCCAACTTAGATTCACGACGCTCTCTTACTTATTTAGTCAGCTACCCAGCAGGTAAATATTTTGAAGCCAGGATTGCCCAGAGTCTGAAAAATTTAGCATGGCAACTTCACCAAGTCCATCCTGGAAGTTTCGATCCAGAAGCGATTGAAAAAGCAAATAGCATCTGGGGTTTTGACCGGGAACTAGTAATTGGAAGATTGGGTTTTTCTTCGCCTGAGGCTTACTATGACGCTAGCAGTGCTTTGCCATTACTAAAAAGTCTTTCCAAACCAACTTTAATTATCTACGCACAAGATGATCCCTTCTTTGCTCCGGCAATCATCCCTGATTTACAAGCAATCTGTGCTAAGAATCCAGCTATAGATTTGTTACTGACTCATCGTGGTGGTCATGTTGGCTATATAAGTAGTAAGCAGTGCCAGCGTCAAGCACAAGACTTAGATGTTTGGTGGGCGTGGAACCGGATTTTACAGTGGCTTGAGCAACAACCAAAACAAATATCAACCTAAGTGACAATTAGTTGACTGCTATGACTTCTTTGCTAATATTTTCAGCGATCGCTTGCTTACTTACCTTGGATTACACAGTTGAGTGTACTACCTATCTTGTATCTATCAAAACAGGAAGAACAGTAAAAAATAAGTGTAATGAGAAAGATTTACATTAACATTACTACAGTAAAGCAAGTAGCGTGATAATACTTATTTTTTTCATTTCAAGGAAGTTTTTACACAATAGCGTGCAATAATGTACAAGTAGAATAAAATAAGAGCTAACACTCAGTTACGAGTACAAAATACTTCCTATCAAAAACCATGTAAGACTTATAAAGCACTTTTTAAAAGTATGCCGCAAGTCTGGAACTATGCTTTATGTATAAGTTAAGTGTTGGTTGAGAGATTGGAACTATACAGTTAACTCTTGCTTTATTACCTGTAAGTACATCATCTCTGCGGACGAACCATACCCAAATTATAGTAGGCAGGCTAGGTCACTAACTGAGGCAAGAAAACTTATTTCTGGGTTGATTGTTATCAACATTCAATTCCTGCAACAGTTATTCACAAAATTTGAGTTGTAGACATTTAAGATACAACATTCAGATTTACAATTTGCCAACTTTCAAAAAAGTTTGGTGAAATGAAAATATTTCGTGTTTCCTCAGTTTTCAACAAAACCAATCCAAACTGTTTGGATGGTACAGATTATTGCTTGCCATCCTATTCCAAAAGGGTTTAACTCAAAGCAAATGTGACTATTAAAAAAGATAGCCATCTGCTTTGCCATGCCGTCTTTGCAGCGTGATGTACAAATACCAAATGGAAGTTAAGTCTAAGTTATTTGTCATTACCGCAGGAGGTCATGGTGATCAAGTTTTCGCCACTAAAATCTTTATTTTTCATAGGAATTAGTCTTTGCTTGGCGCTAGTCTGGGGATTTGTGTTCGGGCAGCCGAGTATGTCGCAGACTCTGTCACAAGCACAAGTCCAGATTGCGGGTGAGGAAATTAGTGGCACCCTAAACCTCACTCAGCGTCAAGATGGTGTGGTAGAAATTCAAGGACAAGTTCGAGGCAATACAGCAAGGCTGGCTCCTGGTTTACATGGTTTCCATATTCATTCTGTGGGAGTGTGTGATTCAAATGCCAGTCCTGCTTTTAGCAGTGCAGGTGGACACTTTGATCCTGGCCCTTTTGGTAATGAACTTCCCGTACAGGATAACCACCCCTATCATATGGGTGACTTGCCGAACTTAGAAGTGAATGCCCTGGGTATTGCAACTTACAGTACCCAGACTAGCCGAGTCACAATCACTGAAGGTCCCCTCACCCTGTTTGATGGAGACGGTAGTGCAGTCATCGTTCATTTATTACCAGATCAACAAAAAGCAGGTGGGACAGCGGCAGAAGCTGGTGGGGGAAGAATAGCCTGTGGAGTAGTGACTCGTAGTCTATAGAACCAGATCTAAAACGATTAGACGCTCAGGGTTTTGAACCGGGCGATCGCAATAATTAAGCAAACCGGACATAGAGAAGCTTTGTAACTCCATAGTCAAACTATGTTCTGTTCCGGTTTAGTAATTTGTTAACTCAAAAATGCGATCAGCAATTCAGAATTTGTGCCACGATACTGATCCCAAGGTGATCGTGAGTTGGTTTAATGAATAAAATTTTCAGATCCCTCAATCCCTGCAAAAGGCGGTTGGGGGATTTAGATTTTAAGCTTCAGTGCGTCAGTTCTAAGCTAGTGAATTCTTGACACCAGAAAATTATTAATTTGCTGAGGCTATCTACTGATATTTATAGCAACTTGATGGATAATTCCTCTTAGTCAAATTCTATTTACACACACAGTAAGTTTAGATAATGCCTAAGAAAATTTCTACTAGTTTGTTAATACTATTTTTAGGATTACAAGCAGGCGTCAATCACCAAATAGCAAAAGCACAAACTCCAACACTTGTAGCTCCAACAACTAATCTAAAAACAATTTGCCCTGCTCAACTAGAAACCGCAGTAGATGCTATTATTAACCGTTCTGAGTTTAGTCGGGCGCGTTGGGGAGTATTAGTACAAAATCTAGGTTCTACCGAAACCCTTTACAGCCGGGATGCTCAGAAATACTTCATTCCAGCTTCTAACACCAAACTGCTAACTACAGCTGCCGCACTAACACAACTGGGTGCAAATTACCGCATTCGTACTTCTGTGTATCGCGATCGTGATGGGTTGCGTGTAGTGGGTAGGGGAGATCCTAGTTTAACCGATGCCCAACTAACAACATTAGCAAAGCAGGTGAAACAAAAGGGCATCAACGAAATTAAGCGGTTGATATTTGATGATAGTTATTTTCAAGGAGATATTGTTAATCCCAGTTGGCAATGGGAAGATTTACAATCAGGTGATGGTACACCAATAAATAGTCTAATTGTAAATCAAAATTCTTTTAGTTTTATTGTGTCACCGCAAACTTCAGGTAAACCTCTAAAACTAATTTGGTTAAACTCCAATCAGGAAAAACAGTGGCAGATAATTAATCAATCAGTGACAGTTGAGAAAAACCAACCAAGTTTTATTGAGGTTACTCGTGATTTACAAGAATCAACACTGCGAATTCAAGGTCAGTTACCAGAAGGTGCTCAATCACAATTTGTAAATTTACCTGTGTTTATGCCAGCAAAGTACTTTTCACAACGTTTTCGTAGTGCCTTGACAGCAGAAAAAATTACTGTTAGACAAACCTCAATTTTAGATAGCAACAGCAAAAATGAGACAGAAGAATTAGCCGTTGTCCAATCTCCTCCATTATCAGAATTAGTAATGACGGCAAATCAAAATAGTAATAATTTCTATACTGAGGCATTGCTGAGAGCATTAGCTATCAAAAAACCACTAACAAAAAATCTAAGCACCGCTGATGCAGGTATAGAAGTTTTGAAAACAACTTTAAATCAATTGGGAGTTGAACCAACTAGTTATATTTTGGCAGATGGTTCGGGTTTATCGCGCAAAAATTTAATTACTCCACAAGCTTTAGTACAAACTTTACAAGGGATGGCAAACTCACCACAAGCAGAAGTTTTTCGTGCTTCTTTACCTGTGGCGGGTGTGAGCGGTACTTTAAAAAATCGCTTGATTGATACGCCAGCAGCAGGAATTGTACAAGCAAAAACAGGAACTCTGGGGGGTGTTGTTACTCTCTCAGGATATGTTAGTGCACCTAACTATAATCCGGTTGTGTTTAGTATGATGGTGAATCAAACTGAACAACCTGCGAGGGTTGTACGGCAAGCGATGGATGAAATTTTAGTGATGTTAGCGCAATTACAGCGTTGTTAAATTATGTAATAACTTAGCCAAAGCCAAGCATACTAAACAAAATCCAGTTAATTAATGTTAGAGATTATTTATAAAGTAAATTTTAACTTTTAGTTAACTGGTATAGCTAATTTAGTGTCACTATGTTCAACTCTACTTATCGTAATTATATTGAATATTGTAAACTCAACTCAGCCGACAAAATCTATTGCAATATCTAAGGTGTGCTAATCAATTAGAGGGTGTTACGGCTAACTCTCGCTCTTTTAAATTAACAAATTTGTTAAGACAGGAAGCCAGGGTATACCAGTCATCGCTTAAAGAGAATAGAAGCGATCGCCTAGATATATAGTTAAATTTATTTAAAAGTTTTTATTTGTTTACAAAACACTTCTCAATTACTAAAAAAAATGATATCGTACAGCCATCATTATCAGAACTAAGCAGCACTTAGTTTAGAAATATGAACTATATTATTCTTCATCTCAACAGTTTTACAAGCTGAACTTATTTTTATGTTTAGTACTAGCTAAATAAATTTTTCTGTATATTTTACTTAGTTCAACAAAAATTATGTTTGATTTTTTTAACTTTAATCTGAGAAAGAAAAAAAGAAAATTTTTGAAAAAATTCTCTGATTTTTTATCACCTTTAGATGTAATCAATCCTACAGATACATCTAGAAAACTTAGAAAATGGTTACAGGAAGAATTTGAAAAAGGTAGTAAACCCGAAGATTACAAACATATTATTGATGGATTAACTAAAGGAATTGAGGAATTTATTGAAAATCATGTTGATTTATACATATATAAACAGCAAACAGAAGCAAAAAGAAAAAGATTTAGAAGATTTTGGTCTTTTATTATTCTATTTTTTTCAGTTGTATCTATAATTATAATTAGTAGTATAAGCATTGGAAATCCGAAGGAACAAATACTTTTTACTTTGGTAGTTGGAGCATTACTAGGGATTTTTCCCATTTCCTATATTGCATATAGTTATTATAAATCTGAAGTACAAAAAGACCGATTAGAAAATGATTTAAGATTATTGGGATTAGTTTCTGAAGAAAATATTAACGAAATTAGTGAACTTTATAACACTGTATACAATCCCTTTCAATTTGGTGTATATATTATTTTATTTGTTACTTTAGCATCTATTATATTTGCAGCATACTACAATAAAGACGAGCTAACTGTTATAAAAAGCATTACAGTTGAAATAATTTTTTATGCATTTCTTGGTTCTTACTTCTTTGGTATACAATTACTAATTAGAAGATATAATACTTTCGATTTACAACCACAAGTTTACAGTGCTGTTATTCTTAGGACTCTACTTTCAGCAGTTATCACTTTTAGCATCGCTTCACTGATTGGAGGAATTGAGAAGAACAATACAAATTTATCACTACCTAATACAGTGGTAATAGTTCAGCAAGAAAACCCCAATCAACCTTCCGAAACAGATTCTTTGCCTTGGCAAATACTAGCTTTTTTAATTGGAATTTTTCCTACTCGTGGTATTCGCTGGATAACCTTTGTTGCTAATCGCGCTTTGAGCGCACCTATTGAACAATACAATGAATATCCGCTCAAAAATATTTTAGGTATCAATACTTGGCATGAGGCTCGACTTTCAGAGTTAGGTATTGATAATGTTCAGAGTTTAGCTACTACAGATATATGTAAGTTACTTTTATCTACTCAGTTTGATACTCAACAAATAGTTAATTGGGTAGACCAAGCAATTTTATGTATGAAATTAGGTTCTAAAGTAGAGCGTTTACGTGAATTAAATATCAACACATTTCATGAATTACAAATTGCTATTTTAGAAGTGAAATCAGATGAAGATTCATATGTTAACTCAAGCAAATCTAATAGTTATGAAGTAAATCAAAAAAATAATGGTTATGAGCAGCAAGATACATTTAAGCGTTTATCATCAGCACTTGCTTTAACATCAGATGATATCAAGCTTTTGAGCGATTATTCTAATTATCCAAATTATACTCATATCAAATCTTATTATAGAGGTGCTCCTGAGATAGCCAGTAAACAAGCTGCTACTGGTAAACAGTTTCTGATGAAATCCTTGAGCAGGCAGATTACTATTAGTGGTATTCTTTTAGCCTCTTATAAGGATGAGGAGACCGGAGGTAATGTATCTATAAGTATTCATGAGCAGAAAGCAATAGAGCAAGAAATTAAAGAATTAAAAATGTTCTTGAAAGAAAATCCTAATAACGCTAAGGAATATATAAATTTAGGAACTCGTTATTATCTGCTTAATCAAGTATCTGAGGCGAAGAGAGTATATCAGCAAGCTATTCTTCTGGATTCTAACTTGGCTGAAGCATATAACAATAGAAGTGTTATCTTTATTGATGAAGGTAATTATGAAGAAGCAATTCGAGATACTAGACAAGCTATTAGAATAAATTCACATTTTGATGTAGCTTATAGCAATCTCGGATTAGCTCAATTACGTCAGAACGATGCTTTTTCAGCTATTGATACTTTGACAAAAGCAATAGATTGCAATTGTCGTCTTGCGGCAGCTTACTATTATCGTGGAGTAGCTTACAACACTGTTTCAATGGGAGAAGAGCATTTTAGATTAGCTGTGGCAGACTTTGAGAGAGCATACTTACTTGGCTATGAAGGTGATGTTTTATGGTCTGCTTGGGGATTGGCCTTAAGTAGTTTGGGAGAATACGAAGAGGCTATGGAAAAGTACGATGAGGCTATTGCTAGATGTGGAATTATTTCTGCTCGGCTTTATGCTCGACGAGCTTATGCTTTTCTACAATTTGGAACATCTTTGTATAACGACGAAAAAAATCCCCAGCCTCAAAAAGGAGCTGTTTACTATCAAAAAGCCTATTTTGATTTTGAGAAAGCCACTGCTAAAGAGGATAATGCTCCGGCATCTGCATTTGCTAATTTTGGATTACTCAAAGCCTTAGAAGGAGATATGAAAGCGAAGGAAGGTAAAAAAGAAGAAGCTAAGAAATATTATGATGAAGCAATTCACAAATATACTAAGGCTATTGAAATATATCACAACACACTTCCTAAACCCAACAATAAGGATGCTGCTCGCGAAAACGGCGAATTATATGAATTCCATAGAAATTTAGCAATGTTTTATCAGAAAGTAGGTGACTATGAAAACGCTAAACTTAATTATTCAGAAGCTATTCGGCTTGGTGACGAAACAGTAGAAACCCACTTCAACTATGGGATATGTTTATTTAAATTCGGAAATTCTCTATTGGACGGTACTATTCATGACTATAATGAAGATTATAGCTAATCAGAAGTTAGATAAAGATAAATTAGTAACTGCTCTGCAAGCATTTAGAAATGCTAAAGGGGAATTTTTAAAGGTAAAAAGATTAGCAAATAATCAAGATTTGGCTTTAGTGAAAAAAGCAGATAAATATATACAATATATTGACCAGTATATAAATTTGATAGACACAGCCTTAAAAAAAGAATAGTTAAAAAATAATAATTAATTAGGTTCGTATCTGTATTTATAATTCATTACCTACAAACTATCTTGCACAAATTTAACTTACAGTTGTTCAAGCAAAGTTTAGATTTAATAGTTATAAAAGTTATTAAATTGAGCTATATAAATTAAAACTCAGTATATCGGAACTGTTAGTTTTTGATTTGTAAGTTTTTGATGAAGTTGTATCTTTATATCCAAGTAGTTTATCTGAATCAAGTAACTAATTCTACGTATATTGACTAAACTGCCTCATTAGAGCGAAAATGTATATGGAAAAGTGTATTTTCCTCAGGCAAGTGTTGCTATTGGGAGAAATACCAAGCAAAAAAAAGGAGAATTATGAGAAAAAATAAAGAGCAGTTAAACTATTCAACTATCAAGCAGAATGATCAATGGAGTGCATCAACTGTTATAGGCGCTTTAAACCTCTCAGACAAACGCTGTGAAAAAAATCACACTATAACTAAGGTTCCCATTACTCGCGGTGTTTACATTGGCGGTGATGTGAGTATTGGTGGAGGTGAGTCTGTAGGTCTTTACTCTTGGGTTGATGAGATTCCGGATTTTGACTAAGGAATTAAGCTACATCTTAGCGTTTAATTCTCACTCAACAGAGCGTGTTGAGCTTTGAGATTTGCAACATTAACGATAGATAAACTAACGTCCAACGAGCATAGTGGCGATCGCTAGCAAAAGGATTAAAAGCTTCTTCCTCTGTTCTGCTTTGGTAGAAACAAGAGGATTTTTCTCAAAAACGACAAAAGATAATCTCGAATAGCGATCGCGTTGGTAACTTAGCAAAGTCTCTAGTCGGGTATTAGGACTAATATTAAAACTTATAAACCACAAACCCCTTAATTTCTCAAGATTTCAAGGGGCTTACTGTAAGTGCCAGGAACCGGATTTGAACCGGTGACACGAGGATTTTCAGTCCTCTGCTCTACCAACTGAGCTATCCCGGCAGACGCTTTTTTTTCTCAACGATTTATTAATGTAGCAAATATTAAATGGAAGTGCAAGAGCTGAAATAAAAAAAATTTTACGCAGTTTTCGCAGTTAACTTGCTCCAACAGAAAACGGCAACAAACACCAGAAACTGCACAAGAACTATACTAGGCCCAGAAGCAAAGTTGAAAAGACCTGAGAAAATCATACCAGCGATACTTGTAGTGCAACCAACAATCACTGACAGTAGCAAAAAGCGGCTGAAGTGGTGACTAATGAGCTTGGCAACAGAAGCCGGAATTACCAGAAATGCATTTACTAGTAAAACGCCGACAGCTTTGATTGCCACGGCTACGGCTAATGATAGCAAGATCACAAAACAGTAGCGATACAACTGGACTGGAATTCCTTGTACTTTTGCCACAGCAGGGTTCAAGGTTAACAAAATTTGTTGGTGTAGAGTCGATAATAGAAATATGCCACTTCCTACAAGTACTAGCACAGTTAAAATCAGGTCTGTTGGGTTTATAGCAAGAATATCGCCGAATAGTACTCCCATTAAGTTTCCACGATATCCTTGAATGAGGCTACTTAAAATTACACCGATCGCTAATGCTCCTGAGAGGACTATACTAAGAACGCTGTCGCTAGCTAAATCAGTTTTATCGATAAAGTAGAGGACAACGACACCAAAAATTAAGCTAAACGGTAGTAGCATCCAGGTGGGATTCAACTGTAACAATACACCCAAGGCTACACCTACTAATGCTGCATGACCTACAGCATGGCTAAAAAAAGATAACTGGCGTAAGGTGACAAAGCTGCCAAGTAAACCACCAAGTATCCCCATCAATACAGCACCAGCGATCGCCCGTTGCATAAAGGGAAATTGTAGCAGTGTCAGCAAATCATTCAAATTTGTGACAGCAAATAAATTCATGTGTCAATATTTACACTCAATTAGTTATATTTAAAGTATAGATATTTGAATATTTTAAGTTTCACTCAGTCATAACTTTGATTAAAGAATAGTTTTGAGAAGTTTTTTAAAAAATGTTCACTCAAAATTCTTTTGCTGACACAATTACTAATCATAATCCTAGAGTGAAAATTATTGAATATCAACAAAAACCTAATCAAGATATTGATGTGCAACCCCTCTCAAAACAGCTTTTGGGCAGCGATAAAGCCCAGCGAATGGCAGAATTTTTTAGTTTTTTAGGAGATGCTAATCGCCTGCGTATACTCTCCCTTTTAGCTGAAAATGAACTGTGTGTTGGTGATTTGGCTACGGTGCTAGAAATGAGTGAATCTGCTGTATCTCATCAACTGCGAAATTTGCGAGTAATGCGTTTAGTGAGTTACCGCAAGCAAGGACGTTATGTCTTCTATCGACTTCATGACAGCCATGTCTTACATCTTTATCAAGCTGTTGCCGAACACCTTGACGAAAAGGATGAAGGTTAAGTCAGTTATCAGTTATCAATTGCTATTTTTGATAACTCTTCCCCCAACCCTAATTTAATGATGATGTTGATAGTGACTGAATCCTGGGCCATATGTTGCTAATAGGTTTTGGGGTGATAAAGCAATGGATGGAACTCCGGTACAAATAATAGTTTGATTGAGGCAAATAACGCGATCGCAAAATTGGCTAACCATATTAATATCATGAGAAACCTGCAATATTGTCCAGTCTTCTTCCTGCTTGAGATCATTTAGCAAGGTGTAAAAATCCGCAGTACCTTGTACATCTACTCCAGCAAAAGCTTCATCCAGCACCAAGAGTTTTCTAGGTATTACTAAGCAGTAAGCCAATAATACTCGCTTTAGCTGTCCGCCACTAAGAGTTCCAATTGCTTGATTTCGCAGATGGTAAGTGTCGGTTCGTCGCAAAGCTGTAGTGATTGCTGCTATTTTTTCTTGTCTATATTCCCTGAAAGAACTGAGAGAGAATTTTCTTTTACCATCTTCCCTAGCTCCTAATCTCCAATCCCCTATCCTCTGTTCTTGAACCCATCCCAAACCGACTAACTCGCTAACAGAAATGGGAAAGCTACGATCAAAGATAAAATGCTGCGGCATATAGCCCAATTTATGTCGTAAATCCCCAAGCCTAGATAATGAGCGGCCAAATAATTCCACCTTGCCAGCGCTGCGCGGAATTAAGTCTAAAATTGCTTGTACTAGTGTACTTTTACCTGCACCATTCGGCCCAACTATAGCTGTGTTTGTTCCTGTTAATAACTCAAAAGAAACATCTCGAACAGCAGGATAGCTACCTTGGTATACAGACAATTTTTCAACTTTTAAAATAGGAATTTCATTAGTCATTAGTTATTAGTCATTTGTCATTAATCATTTGTCCTTAGTACTAATCAAAAAAGACAAATGACAAAATTCATTTAATATCAGTGAACACGATTAATTGTTAAGATGCCAATCTAGATAAAAAACCGAAAATAGTTTTTCTACTTTTTAAGTAGTTGGACATAACTGAACGTAAAATGCTTATTGTCAGATTCCCTTCTGCAATTTGCCCTACGGGTACCATACCCTGACGGGAAGCCGCTAGCTAACGCAATGCCTGACGGCGAACGCGTCTACGCCGGAAAGCACAGTCACTGCGCCCTTGCGGCTGTGCCGACTTGTAGACGCCCGTCAGGGCGGCTACTTACCCTTCGGGAACACCTTCAGTGTACAGAAGCCACTACTCTACGAGAAGCCGGACTACGTCCGTCTACGTGTTTACCCGGAGGGTAGCACGTGGCATCCAAGACGGGGGCTGCCTCACCTCCTACCTTCTACTTACTTGCTACTGACAAGCTGTTTCTAATGTTTGTAAATTATTCTTCATTGCCTGGAAATAATGCTGTGGATCGGTTGGCCCTGTTTCTAAAGAATCTAGAGGGCGCAAGTCTAAATTTAAGTCTTGAGAAAGACTTTTGAGTAATTTATTATCTGTTCCTGCTTCACCAAATAAAGCTTTAACATTATATTTTTTAACGGTATTGACAACTTTTTGTACATCTGTCGGTGCAATTTGATCTTCAGGAATTTCTACTACTGCTACTTGCTTAAGGTTATACCGTCGCGCTAGATATGGATAGGCATCATGAAAAGTGACAAAAGTACAATTGGGGTACTTTTGTAGAGTTTGCTGAAATTCATTATTTAAACTTTCTAATTGCTTGATGTACCCAGCAGCGTTTGCTTCATAAATAGCCTTATTTGCAGGATCTGCCGCTATTAACCCATCTCGAATATTAGTAACTTGTTCTTTTGCCAACACTGGATCTAACCATACATGAGGATTACCTTCAGCATGTTCGTGTTTATGTCCATGATCATGGTTGTGTCCCGTTTCGATCACGGGCGAAATCTCATTCAAAGGTTTAATTCCGGTACTAGCATTAATTTGAGTTAGTTTCGGATTTTGAGCATTTTTAACGATACCTGATAAAAATTCCTCTAAACCTAAACCATTTTTTACTAGTACATTGGCAGTAGCGATCGCTCTTACATTTTCGGGTGTAGCTTGATATTCATGGACTTCCGTACCAGGAGGCACCAATATTTCTACATCTGCCACATCTCCAGCTACCGCCTTGCTAAACCAATACATTGGTAAAAATGTTGCAACCACCTTGACTTTTCCAGACTGAGGTGCAGAGGTAGAAGCAGCATTTTGTGCTGGTGTTGGCTGTTGATTCGTTTGTACTTGATTCTGACTGGTTTGATTGCAGCCAACTCCCAGAGACAAAACGAGCAGAACAATTAGGGATATGAAACCACTTCTGTATTTACCTGTGCAACTTTCTACCTGAGCCTGGCTCACAGTACTTTCTCCTCCGTAAAGCTAGGGAAGTTTGTCAAAAACTCTATTGACAACGATAGCTATTTTAACTCTAATATAAAAATAATTTTCATTCTCATAATTCTCAAAATCTACACTTGTATTCAAATGTCAAATTAATCACGTAGTTTTTAATCATCTCTTGACATTTTTGTTCTGGAATTAGCTACCAGATGATAGTTTCTAGATTCTTTGTTAAAAAAATTGCTAATAATTGACAAATTACTTGACAATTTTTGTTAAGAGAAATTGCTTTTGGGAAGTAGTGTTAGAGAATCTTTAATTTAGGTAGTGTGAGGAATAAAATGCAAAAATTTTGGAAAACTCTGCTGATGACTCCGGCAGTGTTTGGCACAATGCTGTTTTTTGGCTCTGTCGCAGTTGCACAGGAAAAAACCACTATTTCAGAAGTAACTGAATCGCAGTTAGTAGCAAAGCCCGAAAAAAAAGTCCAGAAAAATACAGGACAAATAGTAGCGCAAGTAACTGCCGTTTCCCAATTATCGGACGTACAGCCTACAGACTGGGCATTTATTGCTTTGCAATCACTGGTTGAACGTTACGGATGTATTGCTGGATATCCAAATGGCACATATCGGGGTAATCGGGCAATGACGCGGTATGAGTTTGCGGCAGGTTTGAATGCTTGTCTGGATCGCGTCAACGAACTAATTGCTACTGCCACTGGTGATTTGGTACAAAAAGAAGATTTAGCCACATTACAAAGGTTACAAGAAGAGTTTGCCGCAGAATTAGCTACTTTACGCGGCCGTGTGGATGCTCTGGAAGCACGTAATGCTGAATTGGAAGCCAATCAATTTTCTACTACTACTAAATTAACCGGACAAGTTGTCGCTGCCCTTACCGACGTCTTCGCAGGGGACAATGTTAATGGTGTAGATGCAAAAAGCAATAATACAACTTTTGGAGCGCGGGCGCGTGTAGAATTAAACACCAGCTTCACTGGAAGAGATACTCTATTCACCAGGCTGCAAGCAAACAATATTCTCAGCCCAGATCTTGGCACGCCAGAGGGAAGTTTATTCTTTGCAGGTGAAGATGGCACGACTGATGTTGCAATAGATGCACTCTGGTACAGATTTCCCCTGACTGAAAGTACAGAGGTGATCGCTATTGCCAATGCAGGTGCAGCGGATGATGTTACCAGTACAGTAAACCTCTTTGATGGAGATGGTGCGTTTGGTGCTTTGTCTACCTTCGGTACGCGTAACCCAATCTATTACCAAATGGACGGTGCAGGCTTTGGAGTCACCCAAAATTTTAGTGATGCTTTGGCGCTGAGTTTAGCATATTTAGGGAGTTCGCCCAATGATCCTTCCTCTGATAATGGCTTTTTCAACGGCCCTTATGGTGCGTTGGCACAGTTAACATTTAAACCTAGCGATCGCTTCACCATTGGTTTAACTTACATCAACGCCTACAATCAGGAATTGGGTGCTGGTAGCAGTAGGGCAAACCCAATATCCTTTTTAGATCAAAATTTCGGGACTGTTGATGTACCTTTTTCTAGTAACTCCTACGGTTTACAAGCGTCTTTGGGCATTAGCGAGCAATTTGTTTTAGGTGGTTGGGTTGGCTACACAAACGCTCGGAGTTTATCCACAGCAGGAGGAACTATTGACCGTGGAGAGCTTGATATTTGGAACTGGGCAGTAACTTTAGGTTTTCCAGATCTTGGTAAAAAAGGTAACTTAGCAGGTATCATTGTCGGTATGGAACCTAAGGTTACAGGTTCTAGTCTCGATGAAATCGATACAGATGGGGATACTTCCTATCATGTAGAGGCGTTCTACCAATATCAGATTAGCGATAATATCACTATTACCCCAGGAGTGATCTGGCTAACTGCCCCGGATCACAACAATGATAATGATGATGTTATTATTGGGGCATTAAGAACCACCTTCAGTTTTTAATAAAAAAGACCAGCTAATCACAGCTGGTCTATTAAAAATTTCTTCTTTACGTTGTCTTCTCAATAGAGTACAGCCCAAGCTTCGCGTTCCCAAAGCGCAGCGGGCAATTTTTCTTAACAATCATTGTAACAGCCTACACAGATTTTTAGTTTAGCTTTACCAAAAAAAGAAATAGGTTAAGAAAATTAGCCTCTATCTTGAAGATGAAAGTCGAAATGTCCATTAAACTAACCCAGAACGTAAAGCCACAACCGCTGCTTGAACGCGATCATCTACAGATAATTTATTCATAATCCCCCGGACGTGAGTTTTCACAGTATTAGGACTGAGGTAAAGTCTTTCAGCTATCTGTGGGTTGCTGTAACCTTCTACCATCAGTTTCAACACCTCTAATTCTCGTTCGGAGAGATTTGCTATGTTCCCTTTTGGAGAGGGCGGTTTAAGATTTTCGATCACTTGCCTGGCAATTTGAGGATCGAGATAAGTTGCACCCTCAACGGCGGCAGCGATCGCACTCAAAAGCCTTTCCACACTAGCCCCTTTGATGCAATATGCATCTGCACCACTAGACAAAGCAGCAATAATTTCCGTTTCTGTTTTGTGGGATGTTAGCATCACCACATGAGTTTCTGGTAATGCTGCCTTAATTTGCTGTGTCGCAGCGATGCCATCTAGTCGCGGCAACCCAATATCCATTACCACTAAATCTGGTTTAAGTTTCAATGCTGCTTGCACACCTAAGTAGCCATCTTCAGCTTGTCCAACAATTTCCAATTGGGGATGCGTCATTAGTGACTGTTCCAAACCTAATTGCATCATCGGATCGTCTTCAATTATTAATACTCGCAAAGGCGGAGCTTCTGCTGGCAAATTAAAAGAAGTATCCACAGACATCTTAAAAAATATTAATTTTGAATTAGTTATTAGTCATTTGTCATTAATCCTTAGAAAAGGACAAATGACTTTAATTTATGAAATTAGTTCAATCAATTGTCATTAAAGATAACGCTTAAAATCCAATTCACCACTACCAGTGTAGAGGTGGTTGGGTGGGTGAGTGTGTTTTTATCACATGACTATCGACTGTTGACTATTGACTAATGACTAACTCTATTCTTCCACGCGATATCCCAAGTCTGCTAAATGGATGCGAGATTGACGCCATTTTGGTTGCACTTTCACGAACAGTTCCAAGTAGACTTTGCCTGCAATTAACTTTTGAATTTGTTCGCGCGCTGCGCTACCAATAGCTTTGAGCATTGATCCGCCTTTGCCAATCAAAATTCCTTTTTGGGAATCACGCTCGACGTGGATCGTTGCCATCACACGGGTAATCGTTGGTGTTTCTTGCACCTGATCTATAGATATCGCCACAGAATGGGGAATTTCTTCACGCGTTAACAGTAAAATTTGTTCGCGAATTAATTCACCCATAATAAAACGCTCCGGCTGGTCAGTTACCAAATCAGGAGGATAATAATAAGGCCCAGGTTCTAAATTTTGAATCAGTAATTGTTGTAATTCCGGCAATCCTACACCAGTTTTGGCAGAAAATTTGACTGTTTGCCATTGCTGTGAATCTGCTAACTGGGTATAACTTTCATCTATCTCTAGAAAATTTGGAGGCTGTTCGTCAATTTTGTTCAAGCCCAAAATTACTGGTGTGCTGCTGCGACTAAGCAAATCGGCAACATAGCGATCGCCCGCGCCACAGGTTGTTGTAACATCAACCACAAATAGCACTACATCCACAGATTCAATGGCGATTTTTGCATTTTGTACCAGTACTTCCCCTAACTGATGATGGGGTTTGTGAATTCCTGGGGTGTCCACAAAAATTAGCTGTGCATCTTTGGTGGTTAAAATGCCTCGCAAGCGGTTACGTGTAGTTTGTGCTACTGGTGATGTAATGGCAACTTTTTGTCCTACCAACTGATTCATGAGCGTGGATTTACCGACATTAGGGCGACCAATAATGCCAATAAAACCTGACCTGAATTCAGGAGGAGCCTGAGGAATCATTACTTCTCCTGAAAAAGAGAAGATGTCATTATTGCTACTATTCACCTGGGACTCCATTTACCCTGCGTTTGCTATTAGTATATTTTTTGTAGAGACAAAATTATCATCCACTCACTTAAAAGTTTTAGCAATTGCCTCTGCTTTTATCTAATCTACTAGTGAAGTACCATCACTTCAAGCTATAGAGAAAGTAAAAAAGTGGCATTTTCCCAAATCTGTGATAGTAGCTTTGGGCTATTTTAGTCAGTTAGTGAGAATCGCAACTATATGTATCTTACATCAGTTAAGTTTCTTACTTTTTTCTTTTCTGACTCTTACAGATATAATTTTAAAGTCTAGAAATCTAACTTCCCCAAGAAGTCATATTTCTAAGTTTGTAAAATAAACGTTATTTAAAAAAGAGGTAAGAGAACTATGACAATTAACTACTCACTCCAATTACAAACTCTCCTTCATTCACAGATTGGTTTATAGAAATATCATATACTAATCCATCTTCTTGCGCACAAACATCAATCACCATTGGTAACTTGCCTTCTTTATTAAAACTTAGAATTTGATAAAGACGTTCTCCTGCCTTAACTTCACTTCCCACTTCAACTCTTGATTGAATCATTCCCCCTACAGGAGCATAATATTTTTTGACTTTATTTCTAGTTTTAAAAGTCATTCCATGAGAAGGTGTATTTTCTAAATGAAAATCAGCAATTTTTAATACTCCTTTCTGTAATAAATAGTTTTTTATTCCCCTTAAACCTTTAGCAACGGCATCAGGAATCATCTGCATACCTGTACCTAGTTCTAGTGTCCAAGCTTCTATATCAAATTGAATTTCTCTACCTAATTGTTTAAAAGACTCTTCAAGTGCTAACCAAGGTTTGATAAATGCTTCATCAAACGCATCACCGTCATATTCATCCAGCCAAATCCCCAAATCTAGCAGGAAATATTTAGCGCTGACTTCGCGATCGCGAAAGTAATAGAGGTAATTAAGTCCTTGATTTGTAGAACTGTGTAAATCAATTAAATAGTCGGCATTTAAACACAAAGACTGAAGTTGATAGCGGAATTTCTCAGTATACAGTACGCTACTGGGAGCATTAATCTTTTCTGAGAGTTGAGCAAATTTTTGTTGGATTAAAGCTCGATAATTTTGTTTTACCATTTCTAAATCGAGATGAAGTTGAGATTTAGCAAAGCCAGCTAAATCATCCGCTTCTTTTTCGTAGTCCCAAAAGATGCGGTTCCAGTCTTTGAACTCATAAACACAGTATCTTCCAGGAGAAAAATTATGGGCGCGTTCATTAGTTCCCATTGGATTACAAACAGGAACTAACCAAATCTCTCCTACTAATTCAGCATCATTTACAGTCAACAAAAACTGAATTAACTGATGAATGACTGCGTTACCAGCTATTTCCGCACCATGTAAATTAGATTGAATATAAACCTTTTTACCTGGCTGTGCTCCCATAAATTTGTATACTTGCAAAAACAAGCGATCGCCTGAAGCCATTTGACGGAGAGGAATAGTAGAAATAGTAGGAATCATATTTTGCATATCAAGTCTTGAAACAAATTCTATATATTTTGAGCCAATATTGTAACGGTGGGTAATGAAGGCAGAGGGCAGGAGGAAATTATACTAATTCTCCAAAAGGCGGTTACAGATAGTGACGCAAAGACGCGGAGATTGATGTGTGGCAAAATTTTAGAGAATTGGTATTAGGACAAAGGACAGGGGAGATAAGGAGAAAGAATATGCTGATAATTCTCCGTGTCCTCTTCATCTATTCCCTATGATTAACTTGCCACTGTTAGCAAAACGACTGGAACGCCCCTGTATTGCTGTAATGCGACGCCAACCAAACTTGAATAAAATTGAAAAGGCTATTCACAGGCTACCGCAACCAGAACAACGATTAGAAATATTACGCCAAGCTGGTCGCATTTATGAATATCCACCCTTTTATTTTCAGGTTTGTGGTGCTGAACCACAGGTAAGCGCTCAAGTGCTGCGGCGTCTTACAGACTGCGGTTATGGCTACGTCTTGCTCACCTTATTGCTGCTGCCGTTGTGAAAGCACAGAGCGGAAGACAAGCTTAAAAAATCCACAGCGATCGCCATGATCAACTTTTCCTTTTGGATGCCTTTTGAATCTCTCTAACTATAAGTGGGGTTGTCTGAATGCATCATCCAAAATCACGTCAACGGTACAAGCGTTCAATCAAACGTCTATTCTGGAAACCGCTAAATATATTTAAAGGGTTCCCTTCTGCCTACTGCCTACTGCCTACTGCCTTCTTCTTTATCACAATTTTCATTCCTCGTCCTGTTATAGGTGCAGAACGATTAACTCTGTCATACGGACTTTTACAGCGATCTATCCCGATTGATTCTCTGGAAACTTATGCTCGAACAGGCAAAATAGATGATGAATTGGCAACCTACGCTCGGTACGCACCCGAAGAACAATTAGAGCAACTGCGAGAAGTTTTACTTACTCCTATTCCTTTAAATGCTATACAGGTTTCTCAGTTTCTCTACACACCCATCGGAGAAAGACTATTAGAAATTCTGGCACAAGTTATTCAGGGAGAAACACGCTCCACTGGTTTGTATGGAATTCGCGCTGCACTAATTTTGGCGGCAGTAGACTCACAAAACTTCAATTTGTTGAATATACTACGTAAATTTCCTTCCAGTGAAATTTCGATTAATTTAGCCCGCAGCTTACAGTTTGCTCAGTCAATTCAGAGTTTTGTCAACCAAACTCAACAAGCGATCGCCCTCATCAACAAGCAATTTAACCAACAGACAGCAACTGTTCTCCCCCAAACAAACAATGTTGCCAAAATCAACCTACCACAATCTGGGTTTTTCCGATCGCAAAAGCAAACCATTACACTTTTTGATCGCTCGCGGAATCGTACCTTTCCTGTTGACATTTATCTGCCATCTGGCTCCAATCGTGCGAGAGTAATTGTCATTTCTCACGGGCTGGGTTCTGATCGCACTAGCTTTGCTTACTTAGCTGAACATCTGGCTTCCTATGGTTTCGCTGTTGCTGTTCCCGAACATCCCGGTAGCAATACTCAACAGTTGCAAGCACTATTGTCAGGCAGATCGGCTCAAGTTACTGCGCCCGGAGAGTTTATTGACCGACCTTTAGATGTTAAGTATTTATTAGATGAACTGACTCGCCTATCTCAAATCAATCCTGCTATCAAAGGACGCTTGAATTTGCAAGAGGTAGGCGTAATTGGACAATCCTTTGGAGGCTATACAGCTTTAGCATTGGCAGGCGCACCAATTAACTTTGAGCAACTAGAAAAAAGTTGCCCGGCTTTCCAAGACACATTTAATGTTTCGCTCCTTTTGCAATGCTTGGCTTTAGAATTACCACAATCTCGTCAATACAACCTTGCTGATCCACGCATTAAAGCTGCGATCGCCATTAACCCCGTCAATAGTATCGTTTTTGGACAACAAAGCCTAAGTCAAATCAAAATCCCAGTCATGATTATCAGTAGTAGTGCCGATACTGCTGCTCCAGCTCTTCCTGAACAAATTCAACCTTTTAGTTGGCTTACAACCTCAAATAAATACTTAGCATTGATTAATAATGCTACTCACTTTTCCACCATTGCAGAATCACCAAACACTGCCATACCTGTTCCTAGCCAGGCGATCGGCCCTAATCCTGCCTTAGCGCGTCGCTATGTCGATATTTTGAGTGTCGCTTTTTTCAACTCTTATATTGCTAATCAGCCGAATTACCTTTCGTATCTGAGTCCAGATTATATCAGAACCATAAGTCAGCTACCATTACCGCTTTCATTAGTGCGATCGCTTGACTTTAACACCAGTAGTATTTCCCTAGAAAAGTTTAGTAGTAATAACCAACAGTAGCAAGTAAATTCAATCTTACAAATCCTTCCGGACTAATTACAGGACTTGCACTAGTTTGGCTATTTCAACATAGGGTTTCAAAACCATAAATGTAACAGCTTAATCGCTTCCAATATACTACTCAAACACAGGCGGTCATAGTTCAAAAATTTTAATTTCCCAACCAGGAAATAACTCAGAAATAGTTAACTTATCCTCACCTTTTAGCATTTCCATCTCACCAGTTGGACGATACACACTCACAGTTAATTCATCTGGGTTTATCAATATTCCAACCTGTGCTCCCAATTGCAAAAATAGCTTGATTTTGTCTTCAATTGAACGGATACGAACTGATTGAGTTTTAATTTCTACTACCAAATCTGGAACCAAATTGGCAAAGTCACGTACAGTACGTTTTAATCTTGCTGCTGAGACAAAAGAAACATCTGGCACTCGTAAATCTGTGTTGGGCATAATAAACCCAGCAGTATAATCAAATATGCTTTATCTAATGAATTTACACTTTTGAAGCGCGAAAATGAATTATAGAAGGTTCTGAGTATATTAAAAAATTTCGGTCAAATTTTAATTTCATAAATTATGTCTAGTCGTCCCATTTACCTCGATCACCATGCCACCACACCTGTAGATGAACGGGTGTTGGCAGAAATGTTACCCTACTTCAGCGAACACTTTGGTAATCCTTCCAGTATCGGTCATGTTTACGGTTGGGAAGCAGAAGCCGCTATTAAAAAATCGCGAGAAATTTTAGCTGAAGCTATTAACGCCACACCAGAAGAAATAGTCTTTACTAGTGGTGCAACAGAAGCGAATAACTTAGCTATCAAAGGCGTTGCAGAAGCTTATTTCCAAAAAGGACAACATATTATCACTGTTGCTACCGAACATAACGCAGTTCTCGATCCTTGCAAATATCTGCAAACTCTAGGTTTTGATATTACTATTCTCCCAGTTCAACAAGATGGACTCATAAATTTAAGCGAGTTAGAAAAAGCCTTGCGCTCCGATACTATCTTAGTTTCGGTGATGGCAGCAAATAACGAAATTGGCGTATTGCAGCCATTAGCAGAAATTGGTGCTATCTGTCGGGAGCATGGTGTAATTTTTCACAGTGATGCTGCACAGGCGATCGCCAAAATTCCTTTAGATGTGCAGGCAATGAAAATTGACTTGATGTCACTAACAGCACATAAAGTATATGGCCCTAAGGGGATTGGTGCGCTATACGTCCGTCGCCGCAACCCAAGAGTACAACTAGCTCCTCAGCAGCATGGAGGTGGGCATGAACGGGGAATGCGTTCTGGCACCTTATACACACCGCAAATTGTCGGATTTGGCAAAGCAGTAGAAATCGCTTTACAAGAACAAGCCACAGAAACCCAACGCCTCAGCCAACTGCGACAAAGATTATGGAAAGAGCTTTCTCAGTTAGAGGGAATTCATCTCAATGGACACTCCATCCAGCGCCTGGCGGGAAATTTAAATATTAGTGTTGAGGGAGTAGACGGGGCAGCACTTTTGTTAGGATTGCAACCAGTAATGGCTGTATCTTCTGGTGCTGCTTGCTCCTCGGCTACTACTGCACCATCCCACGTCCTCACAGCACTAGGACATTCAGAAAAGTTAGCTTCTGCGTCAATACGGTTTGGCATTGGACGATTTAATACAGCTGAGGAGATTGAGCAAGTCGCTCAACATACCATTGCTACAATTGGAAGCTTACGGAAGCAGGCAATGATGGTTTAATTTCGTTTTCTTGTAAATGCGCGGATGGGTAGGTGTTGAAAAACCAGTTCACAAAAAAATGGCTGGATTTCTTTTACTGTAAAAAGAAAAGAGCGATCGCGCTTCTCAACCATCCGCGCTCCTTATCAAGACTGGCTTTCAGCGATTTTAACTCTACTCAATCCAAATTTTTCATGGTATGATTGCCTCATCCGCGCAAACGAACCTTGAAAATCTAATATTGACTGGCTTTGGAACTGCCGCGGTTGAAATTTTAATTACTCCCTATTAGGGATTGAAACTATAAAATTTTTCTTGCTAACCTAAATGCCTTGTCTGTTGAAATTTTAATTACTCCCTATTAGGGATTGAAACTTTCTAACGCCATTCCAGGTAACGAATCCAGCATGGGGAGTTGAAATTTTAATTACTCCCTATTAGGGATTGAAACGCATTTAAGCATGAATGGACAAAAATAGAGAATGAGTTGAAATTTTAATTACTCCCTATTAGGGATTGAAACTATCTACACTTTCTCTTAAATCTAAAAGTACATCATGGTTGAAATTTTAATTACTCCCTATTAGGGATTGAAACCATATATTATTCTTTCTTTCACTTCTAATGTGTAACGTTGAAATTTTAATTACTCCCTATTAGGGATTGAAACAGCGCTGGCTCTTTGCCCTCGTTCGCCCGCTTTATGGGTTGAAATTTTAATTACTCCCTATTAGGGATTGAAACGCGATCGCTCTCTTCAACTTGTCAGCTGTCAATGGTTGAAATTTTAATTACTCCCTATTAGGGATTGAAACTTCCATCGACGAGCCAGGTAGCGGACGTAAGGTGGTTGAAATTTTAATTACTCCCTATTAGGGATTGAAACAGCTACTTATTCCGTCCCAGACATTGACCAAGCCAAAGTTGAAATTTTAATTACTCCCTATTAGGGATTGAAACGCGGTGTGGCGGGGTGGGGTGTTTTTGAGTATTGGTTGAAATTTTAATTACTCCCTATTAGGGATTGAAACATCTTTGACATATAATTTGTCAAAATCAGCTTGAAGTTGAAATTTTAATTACTCCCTATTAGGGATTGAAACTTTCCAATATATTCTCAATTCATACTGTATACTACGTTGAAATTTTAATTACTCCCTATTAGGGATTGAAACAGCCTTCTCGATTTTCCTCAGTGACTTGTAAGCTTTGTTGAAATTTTAATTACTCCCTATTAGGGATTGAAACTTAAGCTGGTGGCAAACATTGCACAATGCTGCAGTTGAAATTTTAATTACTCCCTATTAGGGATTGAAACTAAAAATAACGGTTGCCCTCTAACTGTAGTTGCATGTTGAAATTTTAATTACTCCCTATTAGGGATTGAAACGATTTCTTGTAGTTACTCTGACTCAAAGCCAGCAAAGTTGAAATTTTAATTACTCCCTATTAGGGATTGAAACCAAGAAATGTACAGAAGAAAAGAAAAAAGAGAGCAATGTTGAAATTTTAATTACTCCCTGTTAGGGATTGAAACCCACGCAAAGTAGAGGATAACGGGCAAATCACAAAGTTGAAATTTTAATGACTCCCTATTAGGGATTGAAACGCTATTGCATCCATCGGCATTCCAGATATAATTAGTTGAAATTTTAATGACTCCCTATTAGGGATTAAAAACTAATCACATCCAAGCAAAGAATTTTACAAACGCATTTATGCGATCGCTTGAGAAGGATAATGAGTATATCAGCCAGCGAAAAAATTACTTAAGCTTGTGCCAATTTTTCAATTAATAACAGCAGATGTTTCTCCAATTTTTCTAAAGCTTCTTGTGCTGAAGTTTGATCAGTATCGTGGATTAACCAATATTCCACAGCATCTAACCATTTAGGAAAACGCTCTAGAATCAGAGGTTGGTGTTCAAATTCATCTAGGGCAATTATCAAATCCACAGTTTGAAAATCTTCTTCTAGAGCTTGCAAGGGCAAACGTTCGCTTTCTAGTAAAGTTACTCCCCGCTCCTTTAAAGCCTCAATCGTGTATCGGGAAATTGCCCCGATATTGTTCACACCTCTCTCCAGTGCTAAACCGCGTGAAACAGCTTGCCATTTTAATCTGTGCTTGAGAGCCAACCAATTAAACAGATGTTCGGCAAAACGACTGCGGTAATAATTACCCGTACACAGGAACAAGATTTTTTTCATTTTGTATGATGATCCTAGTACGTGATGGCGGCTATAAACATACCGTTTAAAAAAGCCGAAAAGCCTATTTTTTATGTAATTTTTACCTTGTTATTTGAGTGCTGCAAGCACAGTTTCTATAGCTCGCTCTTTTTGTGGATCTGCACCTTGGGCGTATTCTAAGGGAAAGGCTACGTTCATATCTGGTGTGACGCCTTTGCCTTCTAATCTTTCGTTGCCATTGACAAATACATCTGCAACAGCTACGTAAAGTAGGCTACCATCCGGCATAAAAAAAGGACGACCGGCAACTACTGCTCCTGCTGTTTTGGAACCAATTACAGGGCCAATTTTATGCTGCTGAAAACCATAGGCATAAATTTCTTTGCTACTTCTGCTGCCTTCGTTGATCACCATAGCCACTGGCTTTTTCCACTGACTCACATAAGTATATTTCCTGCCCTTACGAGAAATACTGGTAACACTTGGCCCTTCTTTTGCTGTAAAGATATTTAGAGAATCAACATCTCCTCCACCCCATCCGTCTCTAAAATCCAGAACTAATGCATCTGCATCTTTGAGGCGTCCGTAAATCATTTCTTCTTGCAGCTGCTGCTGATCTTCGTTAGCAGCATGTGACCAGATATGAATGTAGCCTATTTTTTTTCCCTGCCGTTGAATAATTTGGGTACTAGCTCGGTGTGCTTCGATAAACATGGTGCTGGCGTCTAACATCTTTGGCACGATCGCTATTTCTTTTTGACTGTTGCGATCGGGCGATCGCTGAATCAACAGCTTGACTTTCTCACCAGCTTTTCCCGCAAATGATTGTATTGGTTGATACGGACGACCATCTACACTAATAATTTGATCGCCTACTTTTAAATCTGCTTTTGCAGCCGGACTACCATCAAGGATAGCGCTAATAAAGGTTTTGTTATTAATATTTTTTGTGAATATACCTATGTCAGTGTATTCAATCTTGCCTTTGGGAAAGTATTTTTTTAACTGTTTTTGTAGCTCTGTACTTCTCGGTACAAAAATGCCTAAAAGCTGATAGTATGCTGGCTCGTCTTGAGTGTAATAGCGGATGTGGGAACTTTGCAATTCAGAAAGCATCTGGTTGATGGCGATCGCAAATTCTTCTTTAGACTTAGTTTGCGCTGCTTGGGGTTGATACTTTTCCCGCATCGCTTTCCAATCGACTCCATTAAAATTTGGATCGTAGAAATTTTCATTAACGGTTTGCCAGACTTGTTCAAAAATTTTAGTCTCAGGTTTTGCTAGTATCTGAGGCAGTGGTGAGGTTAACCAAAAAAGCAGTAACACTGAGCAACTCATCAGCATGGCTACAGTTAGCTTCAGTAACCCAGACAGTCTACGTTTTTTCATTTTCGTCTCCTTGTGCGCCTTTTACTAGGCTAAATATTCAAAGACGCAGTGGCTTGCCACAAGAAGTTGCTGATGAAAATCTTTAGTTATTAGTTCCCGTACAAACTTCTTTTAACCACACTCGATCAATTTCGCCACAAAAAAGTTGTCCGTCTTTAGCGAATACGCTCACGGACAGAAAAACGTCTTTTTCTGGCTCGTCCTCTGAGTCTTCGTGAACCCACTTCCAGTCAACCTTGATACCAACTTCCCATTCCTCATTCGATCTACTGCCAATCTGCCCGTCTTTAACCTCTATTGATTTGCAAACAACCCACGGCACACATTCAGGTTCATAGGGCATGGGATGATCGTATTCATCAGTTGGAACAACTGGATAGGCATAATTTCTATATGTTGCCAAAATGTGATTTTTTGCAGTTTCAATGATTTGAGATTCAGTAAAATTACTCATGCCACCTCTCCTTGTCTTCAAGATGAGGGGATTAGCTGATCCAGTAAAACTGGGATTTCCTTACCCCGCAATTTGATCAGAATCGTAGATTTAGTTACATCATAACTTCCATTCTGCAACACCGTTTCCTGACGAGAGAGGATGCAATTATTACCAATTGTTGCTATACGACAGAGAAGCGATCGCTCTTATATTTTGAGTGCAACCACACGAATTCTGCGATAGTCTGCCCACCATCGCCCATCTCGATATAATGTAGGCTGCAAGCGTTCTTCAACGGCTTGAATCACTTTCGCTTGTTGTTGTGCTGATAGTTGTGTGAAAATTTGACTGGGTAAGAACATTTGCAGCCAATTCGCCATACCTGCATTTCCTGCTTCTAAAGGGGTTGGTCGGTCGAATAAAGTGGCATACGTCACTTTTCTCAGTTAGTTGCCCAGTGCCGCAGCCAAGATCCAGAATGCTTCTCCTGGTTGTGGAGAAAGTAACTTCAGCAAATCTTCCCCAAACTGCCAAACAAATGAATGTTTACCCTCGTAGAAGGTAGTATTCCAATAATTAACTGACATGATAAATTCTCTGCAATAAGTAAATTATTGATTGGCGGTTTTCCAACGCTTACATTTACTCGTTAAACGCTACATCAATCACTGCTTAATTCTCACCATAGAAAATGCAATTATCAATGTCCCATATATTTTTATCTAGTAACTAATATTTTTTGAATATTATTCATTATGGTTTATCTATTTCTCTATGAGGTTCTAAAACCCTATCTTCTATAAGTTGCAAGTTTGGGTTGGGGTAACAAGCCCCTCTCCCAAACTCCCTGTTCCCCGTTCCCTTTTCGGTGACTTAATTTCTCTTACACCTTTTATTTAATAAATGAGTAGGAATTTAAATTACAAAAAATATATAAACATTACAAACTAATTCTATTGATTGCAATCTGTTAGCTTACTCTTCAATAATTACATTTAATAAGACTGTCATTTTTGCTAAGAATTGTAAAAAACTTTCTCGGCTTTCAACACCACATTTGAAAGTGAGGACATAACAAACTATGCAATCCGACCATAAGAACAAGGTTAAATATCCTTGGTGGGCTGGTAACGCACGCCTTACGAATCTATCGGGTACATTTGTTACTGCTCATATTGCTCATGCTGCGCTGATAGCTTTTTGGGCTGGGGCATTTACGCTATTTGAGATTGCTCGGTACTCAAGCGATCAACCAATGTATGAGCAGGGATTAATCTTGCTACCTCACCTAGCTACTTTAGGTTTGGGTGTAGGTTCAGGCGGTGAGGTGATTGATACTTATCCCTATTTTGTGATTGGGATGGTACACCTCATCTCATCGTTTGTATTGGCAGGAGGCGCTCTATTTCATAATTTTAGAGTTGCCCAAAACCTGGAAGAAGATCCTAGAGGTGTAGTTCGTCTATTTCACTTTAGCTGGGATGACTCCAAGAAATTAGGTTTTATCTTAGGAAATCACCTAATTTTTTTAGGGTTAGGTGCATTGCTTTTAGTAGCAAAAGCCATGTATTTTGGTGGGCTTTATGATGCCACAATTCATGAAGTGCGCTTAGTTACCAATCCTACGCTTGATCCAGTGGTGATCGGCGATCGCATAGCTCATTTATTTGAAGTTAACAACCTGGAAGATTTAGTTGGTGGTCATATTTATGTAGGTGTAATCCTAATTTTAGGAGGAATCTGGCATATTCTCCGCAAACCTTTTGCTTGGGTAGAGCGATTTTTCATTTTCTCTGGTAACGGTATTCTTTCTTACTCTTTATTTGGTGTTGCTCTAGCAGGATTTGCCTCAACTTACTTTTGCGGCTTTAATACCTTGGCTTATCCTGTTGAATTTTATGGCCCCACATTGCATCTCAAGTCATCTCTATTACCTTACTACTTCGATCCAGCTCAGTCAGAGCCTACGTCTCGCGTTTGGTTAGCAAATGCCCATTTCTACTTAGCTTTCTTCTTCCTTCAAGGCTCACTTTGGCACTATCAGCTAGCTTCTGGTTTCTTTGAGCCAGTTCTAGAGTCGTGGAAAAATGCTTTTTCAGAAGCTTTTCCCAATCCAAATTTGGCATATCAGAAACATTTCAGCTATCAAGCCCAGCCAGAGTGGGGTAGTCTCTACGAGTTGCCGAAGGTGGGGCAAAAGCCAGCTTTCGCATACCAACAACCATCTAACGACAAAATCTATGATCCTTCTAAGGTTCTAGGAAAGCCAGCATTAGCTGAATTAAAACCAAAGCCAAAGGTTCTCTATGAGTTTAGCTACCCAAAAAATGGGCAGACACCCTTTTATGAAGTTCCTACTGTTGAGGACAAATCACAGCTTGGGTATCCGCAGCCAATGCAGAAACACCTTTACGAATTTTCCTATCAAAAGCCTGCTCAAAAAACCTTGTATGGGGTTAACAAAACAAGGCAATACGAGTAGGAGTCTAGAGAGTTAAATCAACAGGAAAGTTATGTTGGTTAAAGAAATGGAATTGTAGTTAATTTTTGAGAATCTATTTCATGCAGAGATTTATCTGCATGAATTTTTTTTGTGTTAGTACTAACTTATATATAGGAATCCGGTTTTCTTTTTGAAAATATATGTTGTAGGGTGCATTACGAAATCCGTTCTAATGCACCCTACAAATACTAGATCCTGATTTTTACAAGAAGTCTAATGATTAACAACCTAACTGAAAATTAAAAATCAAAAATTTAGAGGTCAAAAGTCTATTTATTAAACATCCAACTTGCATATTTAATGGTTATGCAACTTAAATGAGTAATAAACTTACTTTTAACCTCTTGATCGCTAGAAAGGCACCAATAATTTCTTAACTCAAACCATTACAAATGTGGTCTAAGTGTCTTCCTACTTGTTCACCAGCTTCAGCACCAACTTGGCGAGTAATTACTTCTTTCATTGCCTGAACTGCCTGGATAGTTCGATCAACCGGAACACCCAGAGAATTATAGGTTTCCTTTAAACCATCAAGTACTCGCTCATCCAAGACTGAAGCATCGTCAGCCAGCATGGCATAGCTAGCGTAACGTAGGAATAAAGTTAAATCGCGGAGGCAAGCTGCATAACGACGGGTGGGATACATATTGCCACCAGGGCAGGTGATGTCACCATAAAGTAAGGAATTAGCTACTGCTTGGCTAACAATATTAGCAGCATTTTCACTGATAGTGGCAGCAGCTTTCACACGCAACTCACCTGATTGAAAATATTTTCTTAATTTGTCCAGTTCAACATTATCTAGGTATCTGCCTCGCAAATCAGCAGGGTTAATGAGAGAGGTAATAGTATCTTGCATCTTTTTTCCTTCAAACTAATTAAGGTACTAAGTTCGTAGCCAAAACTGTCAATTATTAAAAATTCTTTTTCTGGTAGGACAGAAGCAATGAAACTAGTACATCGCTCGAATGAGATAATCGAAATAAGGCCCAGCAATAGCAGCTTCTTCTCGATTCATCATGCCTGAAGCAACTTCTTTGAGGCAACGCATGCAAGTACCTATATTACTGACTGGAACACCTAAAGAAGTGTACATTTCTCGCATCCCATCTATGCCAATATCTTCCAAAGGTTTTGTATTTCCAGCCAAAACGGCATAGGTAATTAAACGAAGATACCAGCTTTGATCTCGTTGACACAGTGCTGTCTTGTTAGGATCGCCGCTATTGCTGGGTGTGTTAGGAACTATCTTCCAAAATCTACGGCTGCCTTCTTCCACGATATTTTGCTCGTTCTGAGCTAATATCTGTGCTACTCTAAGCCTTGTTTCTCCTGATTTAAAAAAGTTATCTAATTTGTCTAATTCAGTCCGACTAAGAAAGCGAGCAGCATCATCAGATTGAGCTATTACTTGCGCTACAATGCTCATTTATCGTCCTCCTGAATTACAGGAATAAAAATGCTATTTCCAAATTAATTTTCTTACTTTTTTGTTTTAAAAGTCATGAATAGTTTTCACAAATTAATAATAAAAATAAAAACTTAATCATAAACATTTTCTTGCTTAATCATAAACTAAACTTATTATTTATCTCTAGACTACATAGCATAGAAAAAATAGTAACCATTGGTTATTTGAAATCACAATTTCTGTAAATGTCATATATATTTTTATCTAGCATTTAATATGTTTTGGATATTATTAAATTAGCGCAATGGAACTTCGACACCTACGCTACTTTGTAACGTTAGCTGAGGAATTGCACTTTGGGCGGGCGGCAGAACGCTTGCACATTGCCCAGCCTCCTCTTAGTCAACAAATTCGTCAGTTAGAAACAGAGTTGGGTTTTGAATTGTTTCACCGCACAAAAAGAAATGTGCAATTAACAATTGCAGGGCAGGTGTTTTTAGAAGAAGTTCAGCAAATTCTCAAACAGCTTGAGGGAGCTATTCAAGCAGGAAGACAAACGAGTCGCGGCTTTAGAGGACAGTTGGTAATTGGCTTTGTCAGTTCTGCTGCTTACAATATTCTCCCCGGTATCTTGCGGACTTTTCGTACTTGCATTCCCAATATAAATTTGGAATTGCACGAACTCACAACAGATCAACAATTACAGTGGTTGCAGGATAGCCGAATTGATATAGGATTTCTCCGCCCACCAATTGAGGAGGATTCTTTTTGTTGTGAGATTATATATGATGAGTCATTGGTGGTGGCGCTGCCGGAAAGCCATCGACTAGCAAATCAACCCAATGTGTCATTGCGATCGCTCCAGGGTGAACCTTTTATTTTATTTCCTCGTGCTTTAGCTCCTGGGCTTTACGACTCGATTATTAGTCTATGCCAGCAAGCAGATTTTAGCCCTACCGTTGCTCAAGAAGCAATTCAGATGCAAACAATAGTTAGCCTAGTAGCAGCAGAGATGGGAGCAGCGATCGTACCGGAGTCTCTGCAAAATCTGCAACGACCTGGAGTGGTGTATAAAATTTTGCAAGAACCCACACCAAAGGTGGCACTGGCGATGATTTGGCGACGTGACAATACATCTGCTGCGGTGCAACGGATTTTGGAGGTAGTTAGGCAAGTAGCTGCTACATGAATAACTTCAAGGTTAGGATAGCTTGAACTTAACTATGTTGGTACAGACAGCAGTTTAGTCAGAGCTAACCGTGACTATATGCGATCGCCTATAGGTTAGGTAGGATATGTGAAACTATGCTCAATGATTACTTCTCCTTATGCTCGCCATACCTTCGGAATTTTTAACGAGGAAGGACAAAACTTGTGACTTTCATCAAACATAGAAAAGACACAATACTACAGAGAGCACACAAAAAACCGCGATAATTTGATTATTGCTTCTTACAGTTACAGTAAATGCGATCGCTCTCAGTTCAACTTAGTCTATCCATTTCATAAAAACACACAAATCTTGTGATCGCTTAACTAAAGGCAAGATAAACACTCACTCTTCAAATTACCCAATTGACATGAGTGACGGTACGCGATACATCATGATTCAAGGGTTTGATAAATTTTTTACAATGCAAAGATTGTTTAACTTTATGCTTAATCAGTCTGAGGAGGGATGGACATGGATGGCAGTTTAATTATTTCTAACATCCTAAATCCACCAGTCCTATTTTTTTTCTTGGGAATGACTGCGGTTTTTGTTAAGTCTGATTTAGAAATTCCTGCACCAGTACCCAAGCTCCTCTCGCTTTATCTACTGTTTGCGATCGGGTTTAAGGGAGGGGTGGAGTTAATCAAAAGCGGCATTACCCAAGAAGTAATTCTGACGCTGTTGGCAGCGATGTTGATGGCTTGTTTTGTTCCAATTTACACCTTTTTTATTCTCAAGCTGAAGCTAGATACTTATGATGCGGCAGCGATCGCGGCAACCTATGGCTCTATCAGTGCTGTCACCTTTATTACAGCAAGTGCCTTTTTAACTGAACTGGGTATGGATTTTGATGGTTATATGGTTGCAGCCCTTGCCTTGATGGAATCTCCAGCTATTATTGTTGGTTTGATTTTAGTGAATTTATTCACTGTTGATGGCAAGCGAGAATTTGCTTGGTCGGAAGTATTGCAAGAGGCGTTTTTAAACAGTTCAGTCTTTCTTTTAGTCGGCAGTTTGTTAATTGGCTTTTTAACAGGAGAACATGGGTGGCAGGTTTTGGAACCCTTTACTCAAGGACTTTTTTATGGAGTTCTCACCTTCTTTTTACTAGACATGGGGCTGGTTGCTGCTAGAAGAATTAAAGACTTGCAAAAAACCGGTTTTTTCCTGATTTCATTTGCGATACTGATTCCAATACTCAATGCAGGCATTGGATTACTGCTTGCCAAATTAATTGGTATGTCTCAGGGAGATGCGCTCTTGTTTGCTGTGCTGTGTGCCAGTGCCTCTTACATCGCTGTTCCAGCAGCGATGCGGTTAACTGTTCCTGAAGCAAATCCTAGCTTGTATGTTTCTACTGCTTTGGCAGTCACTTTCCCATTCAACATTATTGTAGGAATTCCGTTATATCTATACGGAATTAACCTATTGTGGAGGTAATCGTATGCATTTAGTCAAAAAGATAGAAATTATTGCTAACTCTTTTGAACTTAGCAAAATTTTAGATGGGTTAGACAAGTCAGGTGTACACGGTCATGCTGTAATTAGGAACGTTGCTGGCAAAGGCTTGCGAGGTATGGCGGAAGATTTGGATATGACGATGCTGGATAATGTTTATATCATCGCATTTTGTATGCCTGAGCAACTCAAGCCTGTTGTAGAAAATATTAGACCCTTGCTCAATAAATTTGGCGGTACTTGTTACATCTCGGATGTGATGGAAATTCGCTCGGTAAAATGTGTCGCGTCGTTATGAACTTAAGGAAGCGTTTCATGGAACGCCGTGATTTCTTGAAGTTAGGAGCCACGGGAGTATTTGGTTTGGCGATCGCATCTAGCGATTTACTGTGGCAGGTTGAGTCAACTCAAGCTGCTGAACTACCTTCAAAAACTCAATCTCTTACTCCCGATGCAGCATTACAAAAGCTGATGGAAGGAAATCAGCGGTTTGTTAGGCATAAACCTTTATATCCCGATCAATCTGCTGCTCGCTTGCAGGAAGTTGCTCAAGCTCAACATCCATTTGTAACTATCCTCAGTTGTGCAGATTCGCGGGTACCAGCAGAAATTATTTTCGATCAGGGTATCGGAGATATCTTTGATGTTCGGATTGCCGGCAATATTGCCACGCCTGAGGCGCTTGGTAGTATTGAATATGCAGTTGCATTACTTGGCACTCCTTTGTTGATGGTGTTGGGGCATGAACGCTGTGGAGCAGTCACAGCTGCCGTACAAAACGAAGCGCTGCTTGGTGATATTGGTACGTTTGTTAAGGCAATTAAGCCTGTTGTCAAAAGAGCCAAGCTTTTGTCGGGTGATGCAGTTGAGAATGCTGTTGTTGCGAATGTGCAGTATCAAATTGAACGGTTAAAGCGATCGCGTCTTCTCACTGAAAGACTACAATCTGAGAAATTGAAAATCGTGGGAGGACGTTACGATTTGGATACAGGAAGCGTAACGATCATTTCTTAATTAGGCAAGGTACAAAATTAGATGAGTCAAATTATCCCTGTTGCATGAAAATTGCATATGAGTTTACAAAAGCATCGTTTTTCTGGAATCCTCTAGTCTTGTATCATCACTCTCTCGTAAAAAATCCAAGTCTTTCACCAGTGGTTTACCCCACTGGTTTTTTTCTTTTTTCTAAGTTTTCTGTAAGGTGGACATTGCCTGTCAAAGCCTATTTGGTAAGCATTTGATATACTTGCTGAGGAATGCTCACCCTACGATTCTAGGAACTAGGAAGAATTTCTTTCCCAGTACCCAATACCTAATCACGAGTACCTAGCTCCTATTCCCCAGTGTTGCATGAAAGTTGTATGTCAATTTACAAGACAATAATTTTCTGTAATTATCATTCTCATATCATCATTCTTTCTCTCGGTCAGTGGTCTACCCCCACTGACTTTTTTTGGATTTCGTTAAGCTCAAACTTTAGTATCTAACTAGGTAAAATTAAGAATACCTAATACCGAGCCACTACCCTAAGTAATGAACTGATAAAATATTTTGCTAACTAAAAACTGCACTAGTACCTGAGTGGTTGAGCAAAACGAATCCAATATTTGCACTAAATGTCAAAACATTACAGACGACTGTAGCGGAGCTTGCTTCAGTATTTTATTCGCTCCATTATTATATAAGCAGCGTCACAGAAAAATTGTATTTATATTTACAAAAAGTTATTTTTATGGTTTTTGATTATATCTCAACACTTTGATAGATGTCCTTAAGTATTTTCAAATCTATACAGGCCAGCAGAATTTATTTCTAAATTGTGTATGCTCAAAAATGAAATAGCCGCTGTTGCATCAAAATTGTACATAACTTTACAAGCTGGTCAATTTCTGGAATTCTAAGTTTTAGTTCATGAGATTGAACAACTGTTTTGCATAGTTTTCCGATTGGCTCTTTGCCAGTGGTGCTCCTTCCCACTGGCTTTTTCTTGATTTTTGACTATCACCAAATTACCTGTAGCTTCTCTTTCACTACCTGCTTGTAAACATCTTCTGTTTGTTTGGCTAATTTCGGCCAGCTAAAGCGCCGTTCTAAATCTTCGTAAGCATTATCAACTAGCCATTGCCGATATTCGGGATTTTTCAAAACTTCCAAAATTCCCCAAGCTAAGGAATCAGGATTATTAGTGTAAGTGACAATTCCAGTTTTTGTATGTTGTACTACTTCTGGAAAACCACCAGTATCAGAAACTACTACAGGAACGCGAGAGGCAAAGCTTTCTAAGGCAACGATACCAAAGGGTTCATAAAGACTAGGAAAGACTGCACAATCAGCAATAGTTTGAAATTTATCCAAGTATTCGTCAGACATAAAGCCAGTAAAATAGCATTTATGCCAAATTCCCAGATCCCAAGCTTGCTTTTTAAGATTGTCAGTGTTGCCGCCACCAATGATGACAAACTTCACGTAACCGCCCATCTCCGACAATACCTTAGGAGCAGCATTAAGTAAGAGAGATACTCCTTTTTCATGTGTCATGCGCCCAACGTAGTAAACAATTTTTTCGCCATCTTCAGCGAATTGACGGCGAAAATCCTGAGCGTGAAAACATTCGTGATGGCGTTTCTTTTCCGGACGGATACCGTTATAAATGACATCAATTTTATCCCACGGACTATGAAGTGCTCGTTCTACCTCTCGGCGCATGTAGTCGGTGCAGACAATAATTCGCCAGGCATTGTAAGCTAATAGTTCTTCTTTACCACTTATATAACGCTGAGTATCTGTATATATACCGTTATAGCGTCCGTGTTCAGTTGCATGGATTGTCGCAATGAGGGGAACTTTGAAACTGTGCTTAAGGGCGATCGCTGCATCTCCTACCACCCAATCATGAGCATGAATAATATCAAATGCGCCTTCTTCCAACATCAACTTGCCGCCATGACTACCCATGCTTTCATTCATATTGGCGATCCAGTGGAAAAAGTCGTTACCACCAGGAACGGGAATGCGATGCACCCGCACACCTTCCACTACTTCGTACAAGGGCGCATGACCAAACTCAGGCGTCATCAGGTGAACTTCATGCCCTAGCTTGACTAATTCTGGGTACAACTCCGACACATGACGGGCAATCCCTCCGACAATACGAGGCGGAAACTCCCAACTCATTACTAGTATTTTCATCTACTGCCATCCCTCAGCCTTGACAAATTTCTAAAAGCTTTAATTTATCTAAAATTTAAAAGTTTGGCTTTGGCAAGAAGTGTTTAACCCTTACTTTTTAGATTTTTTAAGAAAGATAAAAAGTAATTATCATCACACTTTCTTGCCAACTAGCTATAAATTATCAAGCTGCTAACTACTTGTTAAGCTGCAACTGCTGACGAAATTGTAACCAAGCAGCTGTGGCTTGGATGTCCGAATTGGCAGCTTTTTTTAGTAAGATGACGCCATCTTGAAAACCGATAATTCCATATTCTCGGTTATTACTGACCTGGTCAATTAGTTTTGTCAAATCTTGCAATAGACGGCGATCGCTTTTAAAAGCCGCTTGATATTTTTGTAATTGCCACAAATCGGCGATCGCATAATCTACCTGAATTACTTGTTGGACATCATTGCGTAATTCTAAGACAGGCAAGCGCAGAATTTCCCGGCGGCTAGAAAGATGAGGGACAATATAAGTAGTTGCAGAGACGCTAGCATCCTGGGGAATTTGTGCCAATAAGGGACGCATCTGCTCTACGTGTTGCCACTGTCGTGATAAAGACACATATACCCAAGGGTTTACAGAATCTGGAATGAGAAAGTAAAAAGTCCGATTGGGATTGGATGCAAAGCTAAAAAATAGGGAAACACAGATACATCCCACCCAAAAACGGCGAAATGAAGGTGTAAATTTTTGCTGATGCTGTGACCACCAGAGAATTGCTCCGTAAAACAAGCCTGGCACTACGGTTAAAGCGTAGCGAATCGTAATCGCCAGAACAGATTCTCCCTTACCCAGAAAAAGCTTCAAAAGAGGGAAACCAGCTATCATCCAAGAGGCAGGAGCAACGGCAGGTACAAACGCTAACGGTAACCATTGACCGAGTAAATACTTAATAGTTCTATCTATTGGCGTCACTAATTCTACTAATAACCGGACGGGGTTGCTAACCATGCCCCAAATAATTTCTAAGGTAGAAGCTTCTTTGCCTTCGGCGTATTGTCCAAACCTCTCCAACATGAAGCGCTGGGAAATATCTTTGGAGAACAACGGCATGATCAAATTGGTGAGAGCCAACATATAACCAAAACTGAGGATGCAGACTCCGATGCCAGTGCGGGGAAAACGCTTGCTTAAAACCATATAGAATCCCACGCCAAATAAACCTACACCTGCATCTTCCCGCACAGCCAAAATCAAAATTGCCATCAGCCAAAACAACCACCACCTGCGTTTTTCCATTGCTAGCAGCAGGGTAAAAACAAATAGGGGAATTTGACTAATGTCGTGAAAGTTGCTTAAAGTCGGGCCAATCACCGCATTAGCAGCATAAAAACTGGCGGTAATCATGATTGCTAATAATGGTTTGAGATATTGTCGTGCCAGGATATATAAAACTAAACCTGCGGCAGTGATGAGTGTTACTTGCAGAACTGTTAAAGTCGCGGGAGAGGGAAATAAAGCGTAAATTGGCAGCCACAGTAACAATGCTGGTGTGAAGTGTTGACCGAGGCGATGGTAATAAACTGTGGGAATTTCTCCAGCGTGAACGACGTTGGTGGAAAGACTAGAAGAAAGGGAACTTTGAAAAAAGCGCCCGTGGAGATTATTCCAAAAAACTTGGTTAAATATACCTTGGTCGAAGGAAGCGTAAAAACTGTAGTAACGGTGCAGGGTAAATAATAGACACAGGATAAAAAATATTCCTGCTAATCGGAAAACTAGATTACTGGCACTACTTGCTTCTATTTTTAATAGCGGTTTTTTTTGCATATTTGACCACATCACTCACACCAGAGGAGTAAAGCTAAAAAAAATATTGAAGAAATTATTGTAAAACTTTAAACCATTGTGAGAACAAAGATGAATATTTGCTCTCAAATAGGCAAATGGAGGCACATCTATTGGAGAATTGATGCTGTGCACTATTGTTCCTGTCTGCCAAATGCCTACCTTACTTGCGGATATTCAAAATTTGCTTTCGGATTTGATTGCTCGCTACTCATCTAGGGTAGATTATCTGATGATTCGCCTGGAAGAAGCTGAAGGTACGGATATTGTCTTGCGTGGTGACAAAGTAGAAACCCTCAGCGAAGGTATTTCTGTTGGTGGACATATTCGTGCTGCTTATAAAGGTGGTTGGGGATTCAGCAGCTTTAATCGCTTGACGACAATCGAAGACAGAATTAAAGAAGCGATCGCTGCGGCGCGGATGGTTGGTGATGAAGAAACTACACTTGCTCCTATTGAACCAGTACAAGCAGTTTGCCGAGTGCCACTGACAGGTACCGATCCGTGCAAAATTCCCTTGAGCCAAAAAAAAGAATTGTGCGATCGCTACACTGAACTTCTCAAAAGTGTAGATCATGCAATCACCACTACTTCTGTACGTTATGGCGACTGTAGTCAAAGGGTAATTATCGCTACTTCTGAAGGAACTCTAATCGAGCAATCTTGGGTAGATATGGAAATGCGCTTTGCTGCTACTGCCAGAAACGGCGATACTGTGCAAACTGGCAGAGAAACTACAGGCTCGCGTAAAGCTTTTGAAGATTTAATTGGCTTAGATGAACAAGTCAAAAATGCAGCGCAAAGAGCAGTCGCCGCTTTATCTCTACCTTCGGTAAAAGGCAATACCTACACTGTGGTGATCGATCCGATTTTGACTGGTTTATTTGTTCACGAAGCATTCGGACATCTTTCCGAAGCAGATATGGCTTATGAAAACCCAGATTTGTTGGAAGTCATGACTATCGGTCGCAGATTTGGCTGCAAAGAATTACAAATTTTTGATGGTGCTGCTCCTCAAGGACATCGAGGTAGTTATTTTTATGACGATGAAGGTACACCTGCAACAACTACGCAATTAATCCAAGACGGTGTTTTAGTGGGGCGCTTGCACTCCCGCGAAACAGCAGGCAAGTTAGCAGAAGTACCAACTGGTAATGCTAGATGTCTTAATTATCATCATGCTCCCATTGTGCGGATGACTAACACTTGGATAGAGAGGGGTAACACTCCGGTTGCTGATTTATTTAGCGATATCAAAGAAGGAGTTTATGCCCGTAACTGGCTGGGTGGAATGACAAATGGAGAAATGTTCACCTTCAGTGCTGGGGAAGCATGGATGATTAGAAACGGTAAAATTGCCGAGCCAGTGAAGGATGTGACGCTCTCAGGAAATGTTTTTCAAACTTTGGCGGATATAGAAGCGATCGGCGATGATTTTTACTGGGATGAGTCTGGTGGTTGCGGTAAAGGTGGACAAAATGGTTTACCTGTGGGTTGTGGAGGGCCGAGTTTGCGGATACGAGATGTGGTAGTAGGTGGAGAAGTGGGGGAGATGTAGAA
>NZ_JAYKTT020000017.1:0-228221 GCF_038404745.2 Chlorogloeopsis sp. ULAP02
GACATTTTCCTTATAACACGCCTAATACAGACACTATATTGAAGACCAAGTTCGTAAGGCATTAACTATAGCCCCATCAGACTTAGGACATTATGTTAGCCTACGTTTCTGGAAAGGATGGCAATTACACTCGCAAATATGCTGAGGTGTTTTTTAAGTACAGGGGTTATTATGCCGCCGAACTGTTAATTACATTTGAACTGTTCAAGGATCAAGGGAATTTCACTTAGTTCGTCGATGATTGCATCTGCCTCTTTTGCTTCTAGCCAATGCAAACTGCGTTTCCAAATTGTCCTCATCTGTACTCTTTTTGCCCCCGCAATATCTGCTTCGGCATGATCGCCAACAAAAACGCTATCCGGTGCTGATACACCCAATCGAGTCATGGCTCTCTGAAAAATTTCTGCTTGCGGTTTCCTAACTTGCTCGACTTCAGAAATGAGAATGATATCAAAGTAATCTCGAATCCCTAGCCCTTCAATTGAACGAGTTTGAAACTGTCCTAACCCATTCGTAACAATACCCAACAAATAGCCTTGCTGTTTTAAAACATTTAGCATCTCAAAGAGGAAATTGAATGGAACACAATGAAGCTGAAATTGTGTTTCGTAATCTTCAAGTAACGCCTGCCAACTCATTCTTTCTATTTCAAATTCTGCAACCAGCATTTGATAAACTTTATCTTTCCAAACATGACCGCGGCAGTCTAGCTCGATGAATCTAGTGATATAGTCGATTTTGGGAATATGGCTTAAGTGGACAGTCAGCCTATCGTACTGCGCTGCGATAAATTGTTTTACCGACGCATCACGATCGAGCAGCGTCCCATCTAAATCAAAAAAAACTGCCTTTACCATTGGTTCAACCAACACCCGATCATCTCGAAATAACTCCCAAACCCAACCACCCTTGATGCGATCGCCATCTAACGGAATTTATGCTACCGCCACTTTCAAATCTGTCATTGTAAACAAGCTCTTTTGTCTTTACACGATTACCCGACGATCGCCATACCATTGACTCAAATCCTGCTCAATTTTTTCCAGAATTGCTAGAGCGATCACTGTAATTCCCTGTATCGACTGCAAGCGATCGACAACGCGGTGGATGAACTGAGGTAATTGCTGATTCATACTGGCTCCATTTTTACCACCAATTCAAAACAATCTCACATTAGGTGGTAATAGATAAGCTTTAAATAACACCTGCTGTATTTCACTCAAACACTCAAAGAACTTCTCTGTATGTAAGTGCTACACCGTCTCCTGAGCGTCTCCAAACATACTGAGATAATTTATTAAGCATAGGGGTTGTTATACCGCGCTTCAACTTGCTTTTATAAGCTTCTCTTTCAACCAGGAATCTACAAGCATTTCAACCGAAATTTGCTGCTCTTTAGCAACTTCCAAAAGCTTACTCATCAAATCTCTGTTAATCGAAACTAAATAATGGCTCCGTTTGATGTCAACATCAAAATGCGCCTCTGGCAGTTCACCC
This sequence comes from Chlorogloeopsis sp. ULAP02, assembly GCF_038404745.2. Classification (NCBI taxonomy): domain Bacteria; kingdom Bacillati; phylum Cyanobacteriota; class Cyanophyceae; order Nostocales; family Chlorogloeopsidaceae; genus Chlorogloeopsis; species Chlorogloeopsis sp. ULAP02. The sequence continues at coordinate 1,498 of NZ_JAYKTT020000017.1, forward strand.
TCATACTCACCCAGATCGTGAGTATCAAAGAACTCTACAAGTTCCTGATTAGTATTAAATTGAGGTAACTTCTTAGACTTATTTTCTGCCATACAGTTTCCTCTCTTTATCTGCCATATCCCTTGCACTTAAAATCAGAACTTGAGCGAAAGGCTTATAAATCAACAACACTGCTAGATAAAGTCCAGCATCCGTTTGTCCCAAAGCAAGATATACGTCTTCCCCCTCTCAATCGCCTTTATCCACAAATCGAAATTTGGGTTTGTTGCTAAGAACCTCCTCTACTTCATCAGGCTCAACACAGTGCTTTACAGCAAGCTTTTCTATAATTGTGTCTAGCCAGATGATTTCTTCGATTCTCACACTGCCAACCCTAAACTGCTGTAGCAACTTGATTTTAGACTATCGACTGATTTAATTCTATGTAGTTATGCGTGGTTTTTATCTCTAATTTCACGTATTAAATTCATTTTTGTTAATTCTTCATAACTGTCTACTGAATGCAAAAAAGCGATATTCTTGCCATAAGATTTGTTTAACAGGTCTATAAGCGAATCAATATTATTCAGTTGCTTCTCAGATAATGAATCTAGGTCATCTCTGCCGTTCGTTGAACACTTTCAGGTAATGCGTCGTAGTATTGCCAAAACTTCCGGGTTGTATAGTGCATCAAATTTCTCGGCAATGACCCGCTTCAAACTCAGCGATCGCTTCCTGAGCAAATGCCTCTAACTTACCGTCTTCAATATCTTGCTCTATCTGTTTATCCCAGCGTTCGTAGTCTAAATCAAGGAACCACAGCCTTAACTGCTCAAACTCACTGGATGGCAATGAAAGAATTGCTGCTTCAATTTGGTCAAGGTTTGACATAGCCAGTTGTACCTCTCTGCCCTTAAGGAAATTATAGCTTCACCGGAAAGGGTAGGGTGCCTCTGCATTTTGGCTATCGAGCCTTTCTCTGAAAACCTCTTGAACACAAACAGATAAACTTACGGCTGCGCCCCAACCGAGAATTAAACGCATAACGTTGCCCATCACCCGCCGCAGATAACCTCAATGCTCACAAATAACCCTCAGCGGTCGGTGTGCATTGGGATTGTTATGCCGTCGCATAGGACAGAGATTAATGATGAATTGTTAATACGGAGCTTCCAACTTTGTGTCATCGTGCTAAACGGGCTACTAGCATAACCACATGAACCACTATATGAGAAATCATTGCCGCTTCAAGACCTTTACGCCAGTAGAGATAACCTGCTATTAAGCCAAAAACTGAATTACCTACAATTACATAAGTAATGACTGAAATAGTTACCTGTGTTCCTAGTACGAAGACAAGGGGTAAATGGCCAAAGCCGAAGAGAAATGCTGAAAGGGCGATCGCTGCTACAAAGCACAATGTAGACGGTTCACCTTGACCTTGTGAAAAAACTCGCCAACCGAGCCATACTAAAAGCGTCATCATTCCCCATCGAAGCAGCAACTCTTCGGTGATACCTCCATAAAGAATGCGAGTTAAAAATGGGGTGCTGCTTGATAGAGTCTCAGCCTTCATGACAAAATCTGAAGGCAGAAGGAACTTGGCGCAGAACTGGATGGCGGTTAGCACAATACCTCCTACCAAACCACCAATAATCCCTGGAAGCACCTGAGGTTGAATAGCTAGACTCATTGAAGTTCTATTGGCTATTGCCTCAGCTAATGGTGCTGACAATCCAACTTTATGCGCCAGAACAACACCGACTAATACAGCAATAGATAGAAGGAAGGTTGGCTGAATCAAGGAAAGCAGTTTGATGCCCCAAAGAGGCAGTTGTAATTCTTCACTTTCAGGAATAGGTAAGTTCATCCACCAAAGCGAGATCACACCTGCCATGCCCGTTAGCCACAAAACTGTAAATACCTTCATTGACATATTTACTTTAATACGCTGATTCCACGTCGAAAGCCAACAGAATTTACCCTTCAAACACTCTATTACTAAGATACTTTCGGCATAACTATTGATTATACTGAAACTTTCCATATAACCACCCTGTATGGGGTATTTATACAGACACTTTCCGTATAACACGCCTAATACAGACATTATACGGAATACTTCCATATAACCACCCTGTATAGGGTATTTATACAGACATTTTCCTTATAACACGCCTAATACAGACACTATATTGAAGACCAAGTTCGTAAGGTATTAACTATAGCCCCATCAGACTTAGGACATTATGTTAGCCTGCGTTCTGGGAAAGATGGCAAAACTCAGATCAAGAGTTGAATAAAAGGCTTTCATAATGCTCGACAACCGGAAATGGATCGTAGAAGTGGTGGAGTAGCGATCGCCACTCTTGATATTTTGCTGATTGTCGAAACCCAATAGTATGGTCTTCTAATTGCTGCCAACGTACAAGCAGAATATAACGATTTGTAGTTTCTAGACATCGTTGAAGCTCATGGGAGATATAGCCTGACATAGAAGCAATAATAGTTGAGGCTGTTTTGAAGGCAGCTTCAAATTCTTCAGTTAAATCAGGTTTCACCTCAAGAATCGCAACTTCCAATATCATGGTTTGAAATACTAGCTCAACATTGCTTAACTTAACACCAATCTATGATGCTAAAAACCTGATTGACAAAAATGTATGTTATAAAATTGACCATCTATTTAGATAAAAGCTGTATAAATTTACAAAATATGCTTAACAATATATCAAATTTATCTTGTTTATTACATCGGTTTTTACGTAGTCAATAGTTTTTTAGACATCGATCGCTAAAATCTACAGGAAAACATCCAAGAGTTCCCAAAATGCTCAAGTGGCTGGTGCGATGGCTTAAAAGGTTCCGGCAGTCTCCCAAAAAAAAGCGGTATGCTTCTGCAAAGGCTGTAATTGGACATCAGGTGGTAAAAAAGCCGCCCGAACTAACTAACGCGGATTTAGAATATTTGTTTACCCAATTGTTAGAAGGTGTGTATCAAGCACGAGGCAAGCATTGGGCAATCAAGTATTTGCAACGGATGGAAGATCGTATCAGTGTTGACCGTTGGATAGAATGGTTGCTGGACTTTGGTGAAAAATTGCTAACTTCACCCGCTCAAAACAATCAGTTAGCGGAGAGGATGGTGCAGCTAGGAGAGTTGGGAATTGGGACTGTTGGAGATCTTGCTTACGATTTGGGTATAAGGTTACTAACACGGAACTTAGGCGAAGAATATTGGGAAGATTTAGAAACCACCCAGGCTATACCTATCCCTGTTCCACCACCGAATACGGAATTGCCGCAACAGCAAGATGTCGGAATTGCAACAACTTTCAGTAGTCCTGGAATAAAATTAATACGCAATTTTGGCGAGAGATTATGGGAAGACGAAGAAGATGTATCACAAACAACACAGACTAGTTTTGTAACAGCTTTACAACCAGTAAAAGAAGATACTGCAAGCATATCTCCAAACTTGATTAATTTTGGTGAGGAGGAAGGAGCTTGGATACAAGAAGCTCTAACAACGGATGATTTTTTAGTGGGCTGGGAGCAAAGTAATAACATTGCCGAACAATTAGCTGTTGAGCTAGAAGTTCCACCAACTAACTCAGATCCAATTATTGGAGCAGTAAGCGATCTAAGCGATCGCATTACAACTCAAGCACAAGCATATTTTTACCAAGCTCTGCAACAAGCTAAGAACGGCGATTTAGCAACAGCGATGACACATTACGACAAAGCCCTAAAACTGAAACCTGATGTCTACGAATATTGGTTGAATCGAGGTTTGACATTATTTTATTTAGGCAATTTCACTGAAGCGATCGCCTCCTATGACAAAATACTGGAGATTAAACCCGACTTTTACAAAGGTTGGTACAACAAAGGTGCAGCCTTAAGCGAGCTAGGATATTTTGCCGATGCACTTGCTTGCTTCCACCGAGCATTAGAATTAAAACCCGACTATCAACAAGCCTACTCTGGATGGGGTTTAATGCAGTTGAAACTAGGATATCTACCGGAAGCAATTTTCGGTTTAGATCAAGCACTATTACTGCAACCTCAAGACTCCCTAAGTTGGTATTGGCGAGGCGTGGCATTCGCTGAGAATGGACAACATCATGACGCGATCGCTTCCTATGATAGAGCAATAGAATCCGATCCCCAGTTGGATTTAGCTTGGTACAACCGGGGATTAGCACTATCTAATTTAGGTTGTTGGGAAGATGCGATCGCCAATTACTACCAAGCCACAGAAGTCAATCCCGACTGTCACGAAGCTTGGTATGCCCTGGGAAGCGAACTGGAGAAAGTAGCAAATTGGGCAGATGCAGTTAAAGCTTATGATCGCGCTACGCAAATTAATCCTGACTTCCACGACGTTTGGGTTGACAGGGGAGTAGCACTAGCAAATTTGGGAAATTGGCAAGATGCGATCGCCTCTTGGGATCGAGCGATCACGATCAAGAGTGATTTTTATTTAACCTGGTTCAACCGTGGTGTCGCCTCAGATAATTTGGGGCGTCGGGAAGAAGCGATCGCCTCCTACTACAAAGCGATAGAACTTAAACCCGATTTTCATCTGATCTGGTACAACTTAGGCGTAGCTCAATCTCACCTGAAGCGATTTGAAGAAGCGATCGCCTCTTACGATCAAGCTCTACTTCTGCAACCAGATTTTTGGGAAGCTTGGCTGGGGCGAGGTAATGCTGCTGGAGGTGCAGTTAATTTTGAAGGGCTTGTACAACAACAATCTCATATCAATCCTGCCTTGAATGAGCGCGGCTATGATGGCAGATTAGCAAGTTATCAAGAAGGGTTGAGATATATTAGCCCAACAACTCACCCTGAAGGTTGGGCTACACTTTCTCTAGCGATCGGTAATGCTCATTACGAACAAGGTAAGCAACATTCTCCACCCCGCTATTATTGGCTGCAAGCTGCAACTGCATACGAACAAGCGCTCTATGTTTTCACAGCAGAAGGATTGACTCTATTGCATTTAGAGGTGCTGCAAAATCTAATCAAAACGCTAGTGGTTTTGGGAGAAAAAGCACCAGCACACGAATACCAGCAACGCGCTATTTATTTGTTGCAAAGCTTATTAAACGAAAGCGATCGCACAGATGAAAGTAAAAAGCAACTCGTTTTGAAATTTGCAGGCATAGCCCAGTTAACCGTTGATATCGCCATCTTGTATGGTGATTTAGCTCCTGGCTGGGAAATCTTGGAACAAGGCAAAAATGCCTGTTTGAACTGGCTATTATATGGTTGGACTGATGAAATTTACTCACCCACCTACGCTGACGTTCACCAACTACTCAATCCCACAACTGCGATCGTGTGCTGGCATATTACCCCTTGCACCCTACGCACCTTTGTCATTAAATACAATTCTCCAGAACCCATCCCCATCTTTACACCCGTACTCAATTTTGACTCTATTGATGAATTACCTGTACCCGAAGCAGTAGCACGCTTGATTGAATTTGAAAAATGGGTACAAGAATGGAATCAACAATATCAGGAATATCGCCGCGTCGGTGAAGACGAACAAAGCAAAAGCAAACATTCCTGGCGTTTAGACATGGAACGGAGGCTTTTACAACTCAAAAATATCCTCAACATCTCTGCAACCATACAGGAACTAGAAGACATTACCCAACTGATTTTAATTCCCCACCGCGATTTGCACGCCTATCCTCTTCATGCCCTTTTCCATCTTGCTGCACAGGAAGAATTGTCTAATTTGAATGCAAATTTCACAATTACTTACCTGCCAACTGCTCAAATCGGATTATTTCTGAAAGCAAAATTTGTAAGACAGACAGACGAACTGAGTTTATTGAGTGTGGAACAATCGAACAGCACCGATTATTCCAGACAGAAATTTGCCAAAATCGAAGCTGAATTGATTAGCCAGTTATTTAATAATTGCCAACGCATCTCAGAATCCCAAGCAACCAAACAGCAAATCAAAAATGCCCTGAGTGGCGGTCGCAATCTGCTTCATTTTATTGGGCAATTAACTGAAAATTTGATTCATCCACATCAATCAGCATTATTATTAGCACACGATCAACTCACTCTAGAAGAAATTTGTAAAAATTCCTTAGTAAATTACAAACTGATTACGCTGTCAGCGGCTGAAGCAGCTATGTCTTACCCCCAAAGCATCACCACCGAATATGTAAGTTTAGCTCACGCTTTTCTCAGTCTGGGAGTTCCTTATGTAGTAAATAATCTATGGACTGTAGACTCAGCTGCCGCTGCTTTGGTAATGATTGAATTTTACCGAAGAATTAAGCTCAATCAATCGATAACTACTGCCTTTTTAGAAGCAACAGCATGGCTGAGAGAATTAACTGCCGGGCAATTGACAAAATGGTACGAAGATGTAATTAATCAACTACCTGCCGAGGAATTAAGAATTAGAACGCATCTAGCAGCGGAATTACACAGAAGCAGTCAAATGTCAACAGATAAAAAGGTTTACGATCATCCTTACTACTGGGCAGGATTTAAGTTAATAGGTAATTTGGGCTAAGAGATAATTTATATTGTAGTGGTGTGGCACAGCTAAAATTTTTCAAATAAATCGACCACGGATGGACACAGATGGACACAGATTTTATCTGTGTTTATCGGTGTCCATCTGTGGTTGTAATTAACCTAGATCGTTATTGCTGCAAGAAGTCTATGATATAGGTAGTCAACTTCTGTTCAGACAGCGCTACTACTGGCGAGTCGGTGCTAAGTCGCTAGATATAAATAAGCTTTAATTGGAGAGTCGTAACTCAGCTTTTATATTCTCAGCAATGGAGTTAGCTTCCAAGCGAATCTGATCAGGATTAACCGTGAGCATCTTACGTCTATGCATTAAAACTTGCCCGTTTACAATGACGGTATCAACATCCTGAGCATCGGCTGTGTAAACAAGATGCGAGATGACATCGTAAAGTGGTGTCAGGTGTGGTTCTGTGAGTTGGACTTGAATCACGTCTGCCTGGAGTCCCACCTTAATCGCACCTATTCTATCTGCTAAGTTGAGTGCTTCTGCACCACCGAGTGTTGCCATACGCAAAACTGTCTTGGCTGGTACGACTGTGGGATTGAGAGTTATTCCCTTATGGATCAGGGCGGTAAGGCGGATTGCCTCCCACATGTCAAGATCGTTGTTGGATGCGGCTCCATCCGTACCTAAACCAACCTTAACTCCTGCTTTTAGCATCGCTGGTATCGGTGCAAAGCCAGAAGCCAACTTTAAATTCGAGTCAGGGTTGTGAATAACACCAACACCGCGTTTTGCCAGCAAATCAATTTCATTTTCGTTAGGCCATACCATATGTGCAGCAAATACGCGCGGCTCCAAAAAGCCAAGATTTTCCAGGTGTTGCACTGGAGTTGCGTTATAGCGTTGTTCGACATCTTTGACTTCGGTTTGTGTCTCCGCCACGTGAATTGTCAGCGGGACATCGTATTGACGCGCGGCTCCTATAGCCTGTGTCAGATTCTCCGGTGAGACGGTGTAGGGAGCATGGGCAGCAATAGCTGGTATGATACGTGGGTTCTTGCCTTTCCAGCGTTTCACAAAATCCACCGCTGCGGCAAATGCATCATCCCATCCTTGGAAACCAGGGCTGGGGAAATCTATAGATGACGGTGCAATAACGGCGCGTAAGCCACATTCATTAACCACTTCTGCTGCAACATCTGGCTCAAAATACATATCAACAAAAGTCGTTGTTCCACCACGGATCATCTCCCAGCAGGCAAGTTGCTCACCAACTCGGACAAAATTTTCGTCAACGAACTTTGCTTCCGCTGGGAAAATGTAATTCTGAAGCCAATCCTCCAACGCTAAATCGTCCGCAAGACCGCGAAAAAGCACCATTGCCGAGTGAGAGTGGCCGTTAATAAGACCAGGCATTAGTACCATTCCCTCACCTGGTAATGTCGTGGCAGCTTTGTAAGATGCCACTATCTTGTCTTTTGTATCTACTGCAACAATTTTGCCGTCCTGAATTGCGATCGCGCCATTCTGGATGACGGGTTGTGCCTCGTTCATGGTAACGACAAAATCCCCACCCACAATCAGTTCTACATTCTGCTTCCCTCGATTCTTGAAGTTATGGAAGTTATGATTACTCTGAGCAATGACTATCGGACTAAAAAAGATAAAACACGCTGTACAAACGAAAAGAACTAATAGCTTGTAGTATTTTGGAGACTGGCGTATCACACTATTCTCCTTATTCGTGGTTTTACTATCTGTCTAATTACGAGCTGCAACTAGACAAATTTTTACCTGATAGTACCCTCTAAGGAATTTTGAACTGAAAATTTGAATGATAATTTAACAACACGGAATTTTAGGCAGTTTTTTCTGTATGAGCTTCTTCTCATTGAAGATTAATTAGAATGGCATCGAGTTACTAGTCTTTAGACGGGCTGAAATTCAGTACGTTGTCAACGAGCAAGGCAGAAGACGCGCCAGTAGACTGAACTCGCAGCCTAAGTACTACTTTTGTTGCCATTCCTGCTCAGGCGATCGCACAAATGACGGTCTTCTAATTTGACATTCGCACTATTTTTTAAATAATCTCCGATCCAATTGCACCCTTCCAGCAATAATTTCTCTGGGCTGGAATCAATATCTAAATTCCAAAGAATGACGTTACCAATTGAATCTGATGAGGCTAAAACCCGACTATCAGCACTAAAACTCAGACTTTTCACTCCAGCGCTATGTCCGCCAAGAGTTTGCAATACTTCGCCCTTGCGGTTCCAAAGCTTAACTGTCATATCTTCACTGGCAGTGACGATCATCTGTCCATTAGAACTGAAAATCACAACATTTACTTCACCTTTATGTCCCCGGAGAGTCAGCAATTCTTCACCCTTTCGGTTCCAAAGCTTGACTGTTTTATCTTTACTCGCAGTTGCAATTATGTCGTGATCGGGACTGAAACTAACTGAATTTACTCCTGCTTGATGTCCTCGCAGGGTTAACAATTCTTTTCCTTGAGTGCTCCAGAGTTTGGCTGTACCATCTTCGCTGGCGGTAGCGATAATTTGACCATCAAGGCTGAAATTCACACTTCTAACAGCAGCCTCATGCCCTTGCAGGATAGCAATTTCTTGACCTGCCAGATTCCACAATTTGGCAGTTGTATCCCAACTTGCACTAGCAAGAGTTTGACTGTCAGGACTGAAACTCACACTCCTGACATCTGCTTGATGCCCTCGCAGTGTTGCCAGTTCTTTTCCTTGTCGGTTCCACAACTTAATGGTTTTGTCTCGACTGGTAGTAGCAATAAGTTTACCATTCGGGCTAAATTGCAAATTTCTCAAGGTATCGTCATGACCGCTCAATCTAGCTAGTTCTTGTCCTTGTCGATTCCACAGTTTAGCCATCGTATATCTACCAGCAGTACCCAAGGTCTGACCATCAGGACTAAAACTGACACTAGCAGCCGCAGCATCGCCAAGATTGAGTATGAAAGAGTGGGATTTATTGCCTAAATTCCACAATCTTACCATCCCATCCTCACCACTACTAGCCAGAAAGCGACCATCATTGCTAAAATTGACACCCCAAATTGCATCTGTATGACCTTGGAGAACTTGTAATTGTTTTCCTTGACGGTTCCACAGTCGGATGGTTTGATCCCAACCAGCTGTAGCAATAGTTTGACTGTCGCGATTAAAGACTACACTACCAAGGGTGTCAGTATGTCCACGCAAGGTCACTAATTCTTTTCCTTCTAAATCCCAAAGTTTCGCGGTATTGTCCTTACTGGCAGTAGCAATTGTTTTGCCATCCCGACTGAAATTAACATACATTACCCAATCGCGATGCCCCTTGAGTGTCACTAGTTCTTCACCGTTCAGGTTCCAGAGTTTTGCAGTACCATCACGGCTGGCGGTAGCGATCGCATTCCCCTTGGGACTGAAACTAATTGCTACAGCTGGTGCATTATGCGTATGAAATGATCGCAATTCTTTACCTGCCAAATTCCACAATCGCATTGTGCTATTCCACTCCATCCCTGCTACCATCTTGCTATCGGGGCTGAAGCCTACACACGCTACCCAATCGTTGTGAGGTAAAGTCAGAATTGCTCGACCATCCTCAACCCGCCAAACCTTAACAGTTTTATCCCGACTGGCACTAACCAACATCTTGCCATCAGGGCTAAAATTAACACTCCATACACCATCAGTATGCCCCCGCAGGGTATGAAGTAGCTTTCCGTCCCGTCGCCAAATTTTCACAGTCTTGTCCCAACTAGCAGAGGCGAGCTTTTGCCCATCGGGACTGAATTTCACTCGCGTAACTACATCTGTATGCCCTACTAAACGATTGCTTTCGCGCACCCAATAGATAGACTGTCGCAGTGCCTTTTCTAACTGTACTTTCAAGTCTGTACTTGCATGATTCCATCCCAATTGGTTCAATTTAATATTTGCTTTGATACTTTCAGCCAAGGCATCTAAGTTTTGATCAGACTTAAAAGCAGCTTCTGATGAAAGAATCAGTGTTTTAATCTCGCCAAGATTTACCTGTCGTTTTTGTTGCGTTGTTTGCCATGTCAACAATCCCGATAATCCTACTAAGGTAGCAGCTGCTACCGAAAGTACTGTTAATCCCATTAGTCCGCGCTGAATGGTTTTCTTGGCTTGCTGTTGAGCGTTGAGTAATATTTGATTTGCTTGCTCCGATGCAGTGAGGGCAATCTGTACCTCTCGTTTATCCAGTTCTTCACTAGCAGCTAAAAATCGGTAATCTTGATTACTTAAGCTCTTCCCTCTCGACCAAGCTTGAGCTGCTTTGAGCGCTTCTCCCCGCAGGAGATAGGTTTCAGTTTGATAATTAGAAGCTACCCAAGCATTCAGTAAATCTGCGTAAGGTCGTAATTTATTTAATTGCTTTTCCACCCATTCAGAGTTAAAAACTTCCTGATAGATGCGGTTGTAAACTCGCAAATAACCCTGTTTTTTGACAACCAATCCCGATAAGAGTAACTCAATTTTTTCTGGAGAATCATCAGCAAGAATACTGCCATCTTGGAGAATTTGCTGATATAGTCCTAGCAGTCTGCTGGCACGTTGCTCGTTGCTCAGTAGGCGATCGCGTATTGTCCTGAGATGGGGTGGTTCGTCTTGGGCTGCCCAATTTTCGATTAGATGCGATCGCACAATTGCAGACACGCGATCGGCAATTTCTTCATGCTGCGTTAATATTTCCCCCATCAGTTTTTGCAAAAACGGGTACTCAAGAGTGGGAAATTTTTCTTCCCTGCGGCTTGGCACCCCGCTCTCCCATTTCTCCTGCTGTGCTATCAAATTACACAACTTCTGAGTGAGAAATGGTTGTCCTCCCGTCCAAGCAAGTATTTCCTTCAGTACTGCCTTGGGATTGTCTACCAAATCAGCCAATCCTACCTCTAGCGGTTTAACTTCATCCACATGAAACCCATTCAACTCAATTGCCCGACCAATATTAAAAGGTGTCCGGGTTTTATCTACAATCAAATCTGAGGGGGTTGCTACTCCTAATAAGGCAAAAGTGAGACGTTTGCGTTCGTGGCAAGCTCGGATTAACGCAAAAAAATCATCAGAATTAAATGGTAAGCTGAGGGTACTGTCGATTTCGTCGAAAAAAATCACGATTGGTTGAGCAATCAACTCTGGCAGTAAGTTTTGGAGTAACTCACCCAAACGACCGACAGGCGATAAATATTGTCTTTCTGTGAACCAATTGCGAACATTAATTTGCCCAGATAGCCGCAAACTTCGCACCAGACGCATAATAATGTCAGCGTACCACTGGTCTGGCGTAATATTTCTGTTTCCTATTCCAGATAGATCAACCGTTGCACAGGCAAAGCCATCCTCTTGTAGTTGCTTTGCCACCTGTACCCGCAGGCTAGATTTTCCCATTTGGCGACAGTTGAGGACGTAACAAAATGCACCTGATTTCAAAGCCTGGTAGAGTTCTTTATCCGCTTGGCGTATGACATAGCTAGGTGCATCTACAGGGAGACGACCGCCAACTTGATACTCGTAGGGTGACAACAGTTCGTGCATTCGGGTTGCCTGCGTCATTTATCAAAGCTTGACTGAACTTATTTTTAAGGTTTGAGCGGTCAATTGTCCATGTAGAAAAGTTAAGGATTTTGAAGTGAGAAGAAACTTAACTTTGCGTAAAAGCTGTGTCATGTCATTAGTTCTAAGGGGTTTGTAGTCAGCGATTTATTGCTCATTAATTTCAGCGGCTCTACCGCTAACTACAAACTTTCACAACTGCTCGCAATTAATGACATAGACCACTACGTATATTTCAAAAATATAATATGAGACTCTAATCATAGAAAAGCTAAGAAACCAAGGAAAGAGTGACTTAAGAGTATTTCTATAAAGAATTTAGCGTCTACAAAAATTAGATGAGCATATTTAATAATCATAAATATAAAATCAAGAATTTTACTTAAATAAAACCCAACTTTAGCTAAAATTTAAGCCATCAAATCCTTAATTTTTCTGTATGGACTATTCTCTATAACATCACTAAAAATATTAATCATAGCTACCGATTAATGGTAATCAAAAGGAGAATAACAATGCCTATACCTCAAAGAAAAGTAAAAATTAGCCTGAATAAAACTGAACCAACAAAACTGACAGCGGAGATATTACAAAAACAACTAGCGAGTATTGGGTTGACCTGTATTTATACAGAAAAAGAGAATCTTAGTGCATCTATCAGTGAAGTAAAGAGTAAACTTCCCAGCGGAGTTATACAAACTTACGGCATTAAATCATATAAACAAAGTGAAGACGGCAAAGCATTCTATACAAATGAGTTTGATGGTCAAGTTGATGTTGGCAGTTTATCCTACAATGGTTTGGAAAAAGCCTCAGAGGCAAACTGGGAACCTGATTCTTCAGCTTTGGGATATAGTACTGAATTGGAATATATTCAATTCCCGTCTCACTTTGATTATCTTGTCAAGAACAGATCGAGTTTTACTGGCATAAAATATCAGCCAACTACGTACACGGGGAAATTTACATCTGTAGACTCAATTAAAAGTTTATTCGTAAATGTCGGCACTATTGCTTCAGCAAGTCTCGTTAAAGGACTCGACAAAGACTCTATAGAATCTGTATTGAGTAATGCGATCGCTCCCATTAATGATGCGAATGTCCAAGACTACGATGTCTCAGATAGTAGAGTCATATTTTTGGTAGAAAATTACAATCCAGAAACACGTGAAGCTGATGCGATCGGTGTGTTAACAATCAACTGGCATTTGGTCATTAAAGATTACAAAAAGAAAAAGGATTCGCTTAAACATGATACTACTCTAACTATCTGGTCTCGCTCAGTGCTATACGATAGCATTGATGCTCTCAACGCAGATGTTGAATTTGTCCAGTCCCATTTCAAAAACAATCTGTTCCTTTTCAAGATACCCGCAAAACCTAGCACAGTAGAAATATTTCCTAGTTTACCTCCAGCAATTAAGGATACATTTAGCAAAAGCTTACCAAAAATTTCAAAAGAGGACTTTGTGGAGGTTATTGTTTTATACTCTCCTGATTTAGATAATATTGGCTCTTTAGACAACAGCAATTCCGACGCTGACACAAAGTATAGCAAAAGTGTAACTAGTGGTTTTACTTTCACAGCATCTCAATCTTTCAGCACAGAACTCTCGTTTGAGGCTAGTGCAGAGGTGGTAAAAGCTGGCTTCAAGATCGGATTCAACATCACCTTTACAGAACAATGGAGTGAAAGTACAACTGAAACTATGGAGTTCACTGTGCCAGCAGGCAAGAAAGCATTTACTTATCAAGGTTATTTGCTTGCTGCAATATTGAGATACGATCCGGCAAATGACAGTTATAAATATGTTGATTTCAGCAGATTTATGACCAACATCTTAACGACTACTAGAACACCAATCGAAGCAGCTTCGTAAACAAAGATTTACTTTTAACTTTTGAGTCAATTCCTCGAATACAATTCGGGGAATTTTATTTTGACGTCTGAATTCTTCTTTTATTCACATCTTGCACTAATCCCGACAGCTTAGAGGTGTTAGCCGACAAACCCTCGTTACCAGGTTCAACCTGGTAACGATAACTAGAGCTTCTGGCTCTTGTTGAATATTCATTTCCTGATACTAAAATAAAACTAATTACACACTTTCTTCGTAGAAAATAGGCGGGACAGGAAACAGATTTTGTTTCCTCCCGCCTTCATCTGTAACTTTAATTTTGCCTACCCAAATTACGAATTAGTTTAATGCCAGATAGTGTAATTTATACCACGATACTTCAGTTGACTAGAAGTATGGGCATGGGATTTACGTGTAACAGCAGGACTGGAAAATTTAATTTTTGTACCCCGATACATACCTATGCGATCGCTATTGGCTACTTTCACAACTGTAGAGTTCAATTCGTAATTAGCAGCTCGATAAGTTAATTGCATGACTTTGTTCTCCTGACCTGAGGATATCTGTGATTGATTCTTTTACTTATAGGTTGCAGACAAACAATAGTCGATACAGAAAAGTTAAGTATTTTAGCCACTTAACTTTAGAATATTTCAGTCGATGATTCCCCAGATAAATACATACTTTTTCTACATCGACAGGACAATCATACTTGAATTATAACAAAAATAGTTCAATTTTAATAAATAAAAATCACTAGATTAAAGAGTCAATTATGACAACTATTGCTGCCAAAATTTTGCCTTTGAAAAATATAGATGCTTTGGGTCGTTGTTATGATATCTTACAACTAGACCCCTTGAGGATTGGAGAATCATCTAAACATTTTTCAGCAGTTACATTCATTCCTGAAAAATTTGAACCAATTCCCGATCAAAGCGCACTTCAACCTAAAGGTACAGAGTATAAATCAGGCTCCAGTGGGAGTTACGCTCAAGAAACATTGATGCTGTTATCAACTTACGATTTCCAGCAAAAGTTTAGTCAAAATGTGTCATTAGGTGTGGGAATTCCACAAGGATTTGCTTTTAGTAACAGCACAACATACAACAAAGTAGAGCAAGAAACCAGAACTCGTACTAATTTATATAGTTATACGCAAGTTGAGTTTATCGATCATGAACTTAGATTGCTTTTGCATCAAACTGATTTCTTACCGATAGGAGAAGAATTATACCAAGCTGTTTTAGCTCTTCCTAGTGTTGCTAATAAGCAGGCATATCGACAATTTATTGACAAGTTTGGTACTCATTTTTCTACTAATGTGGCATTTGGTGGACGAGCTTATCAGTTTATCAAAATGAGCCGTGAAGATTATCGTCGCATGGTTTTAGAAGGTATTAATGTCAGTGTTGAAGCTGAAGGTACTTTTAAGAATGTAACAGGTCAAGTAGGCTCTGGAACTGAAACACAGAAAAGCAAAATATTTCGCTCTACCGTAGAACGTGGGCGAGAAAACATTCAGTGGATAGGTGGAACTCCTAATAGAGACCTTAATACTTGGTTACAAACTATCAGACAAGATCCAGTGCCTACTAAATTGCAATTGTACCCCTTATACGAATTATTTACTAAGGAACGTTTTCCTGAAGATTCAGCAATTGCTCAAAAGCAAAAACTGATGAGAGAGAGTGTAGAGCAATACATCCAAACTCAAGGACATCAATCTCGTTCTACGACTCCATCAGACTGGGAAGTTGTAGCAGAAGATGTCACAGTTAGTTTAGCTGCTGCTAATGGTCAAAAAAGTCGTGTTTCTCAAAACTTTTTCCTCAACTATCCCGATATTCGAGTTCGTTGGGATATAGAAGGTGTGCATGATTCAGTTAAACCAAATATTAGGTTTACTGTTATGGAAGACAAATCAAATGTATCAGATCGCTCACGATTAAATGATGTCAAAAATGGTGATACATCAAATGCCCATCTGACAACTATTAATCCTAATAAGCTATATATCGGTCGCTTAAGTTATCGAGATCCTAAAACTAATAAAGAATACAAACATAAAGATGTTTTCACTCAAGTTGGAGTTAATGAATTTCGGATCAAGATAACTGTGGTTCTATAATTCAAGCTGTAAGATTCCCGACTTCTCACCAAAAGTCGGGGATCTGTGTTTTTAACTACACTAAATCACAGCACCAAGAGCTTGTAATGTTAAAACTGTAGCTTCCGTTAACCCTTTCACACCAGCAATATTCATCCCCTCATATAGCCTTTTTGCCCTCAATAATCTGATGCATTCGCCTGTTCTCACATCCCAAATTCTCACAGTTTGGTCTTGAGAACCACTGGCAATGTATTGTCCATCTGGACTAAAGGCAATGCCAGATACTAAATGTGTATGTCCAATGCAGACATGGCGACATTTGCCTGTCTTCACATCCCAAATTCTCACCGTTTGATCGTGGGAAGCACTAGCCAGGGTTTTGCCATCGGGACTAAAAGCAATAGCAAATACCCAATTGGTATGCCCTGTAAAGGTTTTGAGACATTTCAGAGTGGAGATATCCCACAGTTTGATGGTTTGATCTGTGCTGGCGGTGGCTAGGGTTTTCCCCTCTGGACTAAAAACAGTAGCGTAAATTCGAGCATTATGGGCGAGAATTGTTTTGATGCAGTTACCTGTTTGCGAATCCCATAATTTTACAGTTTGGTCGGCGCTGGCACTAGCGATAATTTCTCCACTAGGACTAAAGGCAATTCCCAGGATTTTTTCTGTATGTCCAGTCAAGGTTTTGAGGCATTGACCTGTACTGTTATCCCACAGCTTAACCGTACAGTCGGCACTACCACTAGCGATTATTTTACCTTGGGGATGATAGGCTACTGCATCTATCCAATCGGAATGTCCGTGAAGAATTTGAAAACATTTACCTGTGTCAACATTCCACAATCTGACTGAGGAATCTGTACTACCACTTGCCAAGATTTGTCCGTCTGGACTAAAGGCGATACCATAAATAAAGTCTGTGTGTCCCTGTAATGTTCTTACGCACTCCCCAGTCTGCCAATTCCATAATTTGATTGTTTTATCGTTACTGCCACTGGCTAAGATCCCCCCAACCCCCCTTATGCAGGGGGGGATTGGGCTAAAAGCTACTGGTAATGCCCAATCTGTATTGCCATACCATGTTTTTAAGCATTGCCCGGTGTGCGAATTCCATAATCTCACGGTTTGGTCTAGACTTACACAAACCAATGTTTGACTATCGGGGCTGAAGGCGACAAAGCAGACTTCGTTTGTATGCCCGTGTAAAGTTTTGATGCAAGTATGAGTTTGCGTATCCCAAAGTTTAACTGTATTATCGCCGCTACCACTGGCAAGTATTTCACCTTGGGGAGAAAATGCTACTGAGTAGACTCCGTTGGTGTGTCCAGTGTAAGTTTTTAAGCAATTACCTGTGCGATAGTTCCAAATTTTGATCGTGCGATCGCCACTGCCACTGGCTAAAATTTCTCCATCCGGACTAAATGCTACTGAACGCACCCAACCTTGATGTTCTGTTAGAGTAGTTGAACATTTACCTTTGCTCACATTCCATAACTTAATTGTGCGATCGCTACTGCCACTTGCCAAGGTTTGCCCATCCGCACTAAAAGCCACACAACGCACCCAATCTTGATGTCCGTTGAGGGTGTTCAAGCATTTACCATCTTCAACATCCCATAATTTAATCGTGCGATCGCCACTAGCACTAGCTAAAATTTGACTATCTGGACTAAAAGCAACGGCAAATGTCTCGTGTTCATGCCCAATCAAAGTTTTAATACAAACTCCATCTCCCACACTCCACAGCTTCACCGTTTTGTCAGCACCACAACTCGCTAATATTTCTCCATCCGGACTAAACACTACACAACGTACCCAATTGCTATGCCCCTGACAAATAAATAGCAATTTACCTGTTTTCACTTCCCACAAACGCACGTGACAATCAGTATCACAGGTTGCCAAAAGTTCACCATCTGGGCTAAAAGCAGCCGATAAAATATTGCCCAGAGTTTCCGTAAAAACGCAACTTGATAAATCTGAACCTGCAAAATTCAGATTATGCAAATTCACACCCTGAAGGTAAGCTTGCCAAACATTTAACTGAGAAAAATCAAAACCACTCAAATCAACTTGGGCATGGTGCAGCAAATTCAGAGCATTTCCCCCGGCATAACCTGTTGTCTGAGTTGATTGCATCCGCAGTTGAGTGAGGATTTCACTGATATAATTTGCTATTTTTTCTGCACTACCAAGCTGGACAATTAATTCATCAATTATTGGTTGCAAAATTAAACTAATTTGAGTTTCTCTTACATAATCTTTAGCTTGGGCTTTCATCAAGGCATGGCTTTTAAATAGAGAAATTTTTTGACTAACTATTTCTTGACAAACACACTCAATTAATTGATTGGTGACATATTCCATCACCACAGGTTGCTGAGAAAAACCAGAAGAACTTTTTTCGATAAAAGAACGTCGCTGCAAAGAACTGAGTGATTCTATGACTTCTCGCGGTGGTATGTGAGTAACAAAATCTGCTTGCAATTGTGCTAATGAAATTGGCTCCCGATTAATTGCCAGCCAATACATAATTTCTTGTTCCAAGTTGGTGAGGCGATGGAACTGTTGATTTAGTAAATCGCGGATATCATCAAAGATAAAATTACCTTGTTGAGAAATGGCGAGAAATTGGGAAATATCGCCGTCAAAAATATCATGAATAGAAGAAGCTACAATTTTCAAAGCTAGAGGATTGCCACCGTAACGGTTAATAAGTGTTTGCCATTCATCTTCTGTCGCTGTAAATGTGCCTTTGAGCTTGAATAATTCGCGCCCTGGAGTGTCTGGTAAACCCATAAGTTGGAGATAACGCACAGGTAAAAGTTCCCCTTCAAACTTAGCAATACCTTGGGGTTTCTCCCGCGAGGTTAAGATAAGACTGCTTTGGTGTGAAGTATCAGCAATACATTGCAATAATTGACCGTAACCTTCATATCCTGTACGATAACGACCAGTGCGATCGCCTGCTTGTAAAATTGACTCAACGTTGTCTAAAATCAGCAAGCAGCGCGAAGCACGCAAACACTTCAACAACCGCGAAATTCTACCATCTAGATGAGTGGGTAAATTGGTTTCTTGCTGCCCAGATAAAAATTGAATCAGTTCTGCCAAAATATCTTCTATCGGTGGAGGATTACGCAAACTCCGCCAGATCACATACTCAAAACTCGGAATAATTTCCTGTGCCAACTTCACTGCTAGAGTGGTTTTACCAATTCCACCCATCCCCAGCAATGTAACTAAGCGGCATTTGTCCTCTACTATCCAACCTTTAACAGTATTTAATTCTGCCTCACGACCATAAAAAATCGAGACATCAGGAGCCTCACCCCAGTCTTGGGAAGTGGAGAGCGGGGAAACAGATGGGGATTTGTTAGTTGTGTCTGGCTTTTCAATTACTTCTTCCCAGTCAATTTCCAGCACTTGGCAATAGGCTTTAAACGCCTCCGCATTAATTGGGTGCTTTCCTGCTAAAAAACGCTTCCAAGTACCTTCGGATATGCCAACCGCAAGAACTCCATTTTCTTGCCAATAAACTCCGAGCAGTTCGCTCGCTAACTCTATCCATCTAAAATCATCGATAGACCATCCCTTATCAATTCTAGCTTGCCTGATTTTTGCCAATCCTTGTTGAGAAGCTTTAAGAGTAGCCACGTTTTGCGATCGGGACTTAGGTACAAAATATATTGGCAGAAATTAAATGTTCTTTGCAATACCATAATAGACACGAGATGCCAAGATCAGTTTTACCAAATATTGGATATAGATCAAACTGATCTGGGGCAATTGAGATACTTCGTAAGATTATCGTTATAAAACGATGGAGAATAGTAATGCAATTTCATGCTGGAGAAATCGCAGTTCAAGCTCAAGCAGGAGTGCGAGAAGAAGCAAAAACTCTACATCATCTCATTAGTAACTTGATTAAACCAGCTGCTCAAATTTTCCTCAGTACCCAACAATTAGCGATTGCCAGTACAGTAGACACCAATGGTAGAGTTTGGGCATCCTTACTCACGGGGGAGCCTGGTTTTGTCAAAGTATTGAACCAACAAACAGTACAAGTTGATGCTATCTCAGTTCCAAGCGATCCACTGCATCACAACCTGCACGGCAATAATCAAATAGGTTTATTGGTAATTGATTTGACAAACCGCAAACGTTTGCGCCTCAATGGACAAGCCGAAATTCAACCCCAAAGACAAATAAACATTACAATTGAGCAAGCATTTTTTAACTGTCCCAAATACATTCAAGCCCGTCACTTAGAGCTAGAAACTACTGAATCATCGCCAGAACTACAAATATTGATCGCGCAGACTTTGAGCACAACCCATCAAAACTTGATTGCCCAAGCTGATACCTTTTTTATCGGTAGTTACGCTCAAAAAGTCGGTGCAGATGCTTCCCACCGAGGAGGATATCCAGGGTTTGTGCAAGTCTTAAACAGTAACAAACTGGTATTTCCCGATTACGCTGGTAACAATATGTTCCAAACCTTGGGTAATTTTGCGGTCAATCCTCAGGCAGGTTTGTTATTCATCAATTTTACTGAGGGACATATTCTGCAACTCACCGGAACAGTAAAAGTGATTTGGGAGCGAGAAAGATTGACTAGTTTTGCTGGGGCGCAACGTTTGGTAGAGTTTGACATTGAGCAAATTATCGAAACCCAAAATGCTACCCTTTTGCGTTGGCGATTTGGGAGCTATTCGCCAGCAAATCCTAGCTTTGATGAGTAGAGATATTTAAGACACATATAATTATTTTTTTGTCAAGCTCAGTTTTTCTGAACTTTAATTTGCTCCAAACTGATCTTTCCTGAGTGGGCATAAGAAAGTAAAGCTAAGAAAAGACTAAGGATAAAGTTCTTTAGTTGGTATCTTGCACCTACCCCTCTAACACACACCTTATAGCACAAGTCCGTTCAAACGAACTCAAAGACTGTTCTAGTCAGATTTATCTGACTTATGCTATAGGCCAAGAAATTGATTTCTTGGCGGGATGAAAAGCTGGTGCAAGATGTCAGCATACTCCTAACACTGGTATTGATGGGAATAGAGTAAATCATGCCCCAAAACAGCGATCGCACTGACATCAAAACCCTGTTCTCGACAATGGTTCGTATTGTCAGTTTCACTGATGCTATGGATATGGGAAATTCTACACTGAAGTCTTTTTCATCCAGCCACCTTTGGAATCAATTGCCAACAGATGAAAAAACAGAAACGAGATTAAGAGCAGAGATTGCAGCCCTGACACAGGAAAAGGCGAAACTGCAAAATGAAGTCAAAAAGGTACTGCGCCAGAAGGAAGAGCTATTTTACATCCTAGCGGAAGCAATGCCAGTACCAGTGTTGATATCTCGGATTGCCGATGGTGAGATTCTCTATGCCAATACAGCAGCCACTTTAACATTAAAAGTGCCAGTTACAAAATTAATTGGTTGTCGCGCCGCCGATTTTTGTCACAATCCAACAGAGCGTCAACAGTTAGTCGATAGAGTTTTACAAACTGGTTATGTACAGAATTATGAGATCCGTGCTCGAAGAGCTGACGGCACTCCCTTGTGGGTAGCGGCTTCTCTGAGGAAATGGACTTTTAATCATGAACCAACTATCCTCACTGCGTTGTGTGACATTACCGATCGCAAGCTAGAAGAAGAAGCATTGAGACTGCAAGTCAAAGAAATGCAAATTGAAATCGATTTGCATAAAGTAGCAAACCAAGTAGCAGAAGTGACTGCAACTGATTATTTTCAACAACTGTTGATGGAGGTGGAAAGTCTAAGGAAATTAGAAGTAGCTTGTGAGAGTTAGAGGTGTTTTATGGCTAAAATTATCGCGATTCACTCTTTTCGTGGCGGCACCGGCAAATCTAACTTAACAGCAAATATAGCAGTAGCGATCGCGCTTAAAGGATATCGAGTCGCAGTAGTTGACACCGATCTGCAATCACCCGGAATTCATGCTTTATTTAGCATTGATGAGGTAGCATCAACCAAGACTTTAAATGATTATTTGTGGAATCGTGTTTCTATTAGTGATACAGCTTGCGATGTCACTTCCCATTTGAGAATTGAGGGTGCAGGTAGAGTCTTCCTCATTCCTTCTAGCGTCAACGCTGATGAAATTGCGCGAATAGAATATGAAGGATACAACGTTAGCTTATTAAATAGCGGATTTCAACGTTTAATTAAAGAGCTAGAATTAGACTATTTATTTATCGATACTCACCCTGGTATAGGTAGAGAAACTTTACTTTCAATTGCTATTTCAGACCTACTGTTTATAATTTTGCGTCCCGACCGTCAAGATTTTCAAGGGACAGCAGTAACAGTCGATGTTGCTCGCCAGTTAAAAGTTAATAATATGATGTTAATAATTAATAAAATTCCTAGTAAGATGGATTTTTTGGCACTGCAACAGAAATTAGAAAAGACATACAAAATTTTAGTTGCAGGTATATTGCCACTATCAGAAGATATAGTGCAAATGGGTAGTTGTGGTTTATTTTCCTTACAATATCCCCATCATCCATTGACTAGAATAATTAAACAGATTGCAGACAAAGCAATTATGCCTGAGCAGTCATCTCCTTTAGTTTACGCAGATAGTTGAGTGACTCAGTAAATTACTGCTGTAAAAAATAAAAATACAACTTTACGTCTGATATGAATTAAAATGGCAAGCAAAAATCATATTTCTGAAATCGACTATAAATAAACCACGAAATGCACACCAATAATTATCTGTGTTTATCTGTGTTCATCTGTGTTCGTTATCACCAATTTGAATAACTGCCAATCAATTCCTTAATTCCTAAGTCAGAAAAATGACTAACCCCAGTCAAGAGCAACCCCTATCTTTTGAATTAGCCTTAAAAGTAGCAGATGCAGCTATTTTTGCTAAGACATCTAGACATTTAAAAAACATAGAAATTGCTGTTTTGCGAGGAGCTTGGCTAGGTCAAAAATATGACGAAATTGCCACAACCAGTGGTTATGCTCCTGAATATATTAAACATGATGTCGGGCCAAAATTGTGGCAAACTCTTTCATTAAGTTTGGGAGAAAAAGTTAGCAAATCTAATTTAATGGCAATTCTAGCACAACAAAATAGGCAGGAAAAAAACGAAGAAAAGCAAAATAATGTCACCACAAAAATATCTTCTGACTTAGAGCCGCCAGTTGGACTGATACCTCTAGATTCTGCTTTTTATATAGAACGTCCTCCAATTGAGTCTCGCTGTTATGAAGAGATTACCAGACTAGGCGCGTTGATTCGCATTAAAGCACCCAGCCAAATGGGTAAAACGTCTTTAATGGTGAGGATGTTAGCTCATACCAAGCAACATCACCCTTACAGTGGAGATATACCGAGAACATACACTGTAGCACTCAACCTTCAGCAAGCAGATCGAGCAGTTTTTAACGACTTAGATAAATTTTTGCGCTGGTTTTGCGCTTCAATCACGCGGAAGTTGCATCTGCCGCATCAAGTAGAGGATTACTGGAGTGAAACCTTTGGCAGTAAGAGTAACTGCACTGCTTATTTTGAAGACTGTTTGTTACCTGATGTTAATGGTGTTTTGGTATTAGCTTTAGATCAGGTTGATGAGGTATTTTTACATCCAGAAATTGCTGATGATTTTTTTACGCTATTACGCTCTTGGTATGAAGAAGCAGCTTATGGAGATAGTGGCAATTGTTTGTGGCAAAATCTCCGACTAATTATTGTTCATTCTACTGAGGTTTATATTCCTTTAGATATTAATAAATCGCCCTTTAATGTAGGTTTGGCAATTGAATTACAAACATTTACTCAAGAGCAAGTCATTGATTTAGCTCAACGTTATGGGCTTAATCTCTTGGAGAGCGAACTGTCTGCTCTGATGGAACTCGTTAGTGGACATCCATACTTAGTACAGCAAGCTCTCTATCATCTAGCACAGCGCGACATAAGTTTGAATCAACTGGTGCAAACAGCCCCTACAGATGCAGGCATTTATAGCAATCACTTACATCGGCACTTACGAATTTTACAAGAACATCCGCAATTAGCAATGACTTACGATCAAGTGTTGAAGTCATCAATACCTATAGAAATAGAACAACTTTTAGCATTTAAGCTACACAGTATGGGACTGGTAACGCTGCAAGGAAATCAGGTTATACCTAGTTGTGGGTTATATTGTCGCTATTTTAGCAACCGCATATAGTGATACTATTTGACATTAATAGCGATACATATAAATCATGTAAAGATGCACCGTGTTACGTTTGTACAAAAAGATATGTTTTAATTGTGTATATAGTTGGATTTTTGGGCATGGAATTGTAAGATTTTAATCTTGATAGAAAAACAATTAGTTTTGAAACAATGAAAAAATTTTTGCTATCAGGATTGTTAATAATCTTCTTACTTCCTTTAGCGGCTTGCTCAACTAATTCCGATAGGACAACTAACACAAACCAAGTAAAACCTTTAATAACAGGTGCAATTCCCGATCAAGATCCAGAAAAGTTGCAGCGTCAATATACTAAACTTGCCGCCTATTTACAGAAGGAATTAGGTGTACCTGTAGAATACAAGCCTGTTACTGATTACACCGCAGCAGTTACTGCCTTTAAAGTAGGAGATTTAGACTTAGTTTGGTTTGGCGGATTGACTGGCGTACAGGCAAGATTACAAGTACCAGGTGCAGAAGCGATCGCTCAACGTGATGTAGATGAAAAGTTCCACAGTGTCTTCATTGTTAATAAGAAAACTAAATTGAAACCATTTAAAGATATTGCTGATCTCAAACAACTCAAAGGATATACTTTTACCTTCGGCAGCGAGTCTTCTACCTCTGGGCGACTAATGCCACAATATTTCCTGGAACAAGCTGGTGTTAAGTTAACAGATTTTAAAGGACAACCGGGCTTCTCTGGTGATCATGATAAAACTATCAAACTGGTAGAAGCAGGCACCTATGATGTTGGTGCTGTCAATGAAAAAGTTTGGTTGAAGCGTGTTGATGCCAAAGAAGTCGATTTGAATAGAGTTGAAGTTCTTTGGCGCACCCCTCCCTATTATGATTACCACTGGGTAATAAACCCACAAGTTAAGCAACGCTACGGGGAAGATTTTACCAAAAAAATTCAGAATGCTTTCTTTAAACTAGATCCAAAAGAGCCAGAACAAAAGGAGATTCTCGAACTATTGCAAGCAAGTAAATTCATTCCTACCAAAAATGAAAACTATGCTCAAATTGAAAAAATTGGTCGAGATATAGGCAAAATCAAGTAGTCAGAAGCCAGAATTCAGAATGGCATACTGCACTCCTTATGGCTAAAGGTTTAATACCTCTCCCCTTGTGGTCAAAACTAAACATAAACTTTTTCGCTTTTAAACCTCATTATTTGGGTTGATTCTGACCACTGAATTCTAGATTTTAAATTCTTTTATTGAGTTGATTTTAGTCATTCTATATTATGTAAAATTATGCAAACCCCATTGATTTTTGCATTGAATAATCATAATATAGTAATTGTATTTTCTTAACTACATAGCGTTGTAGTTGGAGCGCCGGGGACAATAGTCCCTGGCGCGAAAATTTTTAGAGCAATGGAAATAAATTTTAAAGTTGCTGATAACTCTGATACTGAAATTCTCATTCAATTCATCCAAGAATTTTATGAATATGAGGGTATTACCTATGATGAAACAATTGTTCGTACTGCCCTAGCAGGAATTTTGAAAGATGACTCTTTTGGAAGAGTTTGGTTGATTAAACAAGATAACCAAGCAGTTGGATATATTGTTCTGACTTTTGGCTATAGTTTGGAATACCGTGGTCGTGACGCAATGATTGATGAATTTTATATTAGGGAAACTTATCAAGGAAAAGGAGTAGGGAAAAAGACCATTCAATTTATAGAAAATGTCTGTCAAGGTTTAGGAATTCAAGCAGTTCATCTAGAAGTTGAAAGAGAAAATCAAAAAGCACAAAACTTATATCGCCAGGCAGGTTTCACAGATAAAAATCGTCATTTCCTCACCAAATGGATTATCCTATAATCAGAAATACTGAATTTTAAAAAAAAGCGGATAAAAATCGCCCAAAATGTGTTCATTTTAGGCGAGGTTCAGATGGCACGCTAGACTCTCGGCGCAAGATTCTCAAGATTTTTATGATGCTCGCGTTTATCTGAATATTGGAGACTGAAAATAAAAGCTGATTTGTAAACAAAATCTTAGCTATATTGAGTAGAAATTATCAATGAAGACTCAAAGCAATCGTCAGAACTGAAACATGACACTCAGCCATGCCCCTTGCTGATGTAAATTTAATCTGGCTCGTCTTAGCCCTTCTCCATCCTCAAAGTCAAAATCGTTGAAGCCATAGGCAAGTTGAAGCGATGTAGTCGGAGATAGGCGATATCGAGTACCGATCAACAGATTCCAGGTAATGTCTCGATCAGCATTGATATTAAAACCAGATACATCCCCTCGGATGCCTATCGTCCAATACTCAGACAAATCTAACTCAATCCGTGCGCCAATCAATGGTTCCACGGTAGTTCTAGAGAAACTAAAGTCTCGATCAACCGGAACAGTAGTGTTGCCGATGCGAATGTTATCGACTTCTATCTCTTGCTTCCGAATGTTGGTTCGGAGTCCTAAAATTGGATCGACGACCAATCGAGGGTAGAGATTGGATGATTTTGCCGAGTTGTTTAAAGGCGTGTCAAGCACACGATAAAATGCTGCTAAATTAATAGTGCCTTGACGGACAGACACACTTCCATCCGTACTCAATCTGACATCGGTATTGATTCCAAAGTTTTGCAGACTTCCTTGAGGAAAAGTCACCCCAAGATTTCCGCTCTGTCCAGCAGAGAGATAGAAACCGTCCAGTATCAACCCAAATCGATTTTTTCGTGCTTCCAACCGTAGTCCAGCATCAAAGGCGCGATCAAGATTCAATATTTCTCCTAGTCCTGCACGAATGGAGGCACTCCGTCCGGCAGCCGTTACATCAGCACGTACATCCAAGGGTATAAAAAAATAGGGTTCCACCGAGATTTGCCAAGGCTCGCCTAGCGGCTCCCTTGGAGCATTGCTTGATGCAGGCTGAGAGAATGGTTCGGAAGGCTGTGGAGTGGGGACATCAGCCTGAACAATATGATTGAGCCAGGAAGCTAACTCTGTAGATGCAATAGACGGTTCAGGCAATAAATTAGCAGCCTGATTGAGCGATCGCATTGAATGAATATCTTTCGTTGAAGCAACGGACGAGAGCGAGTCTTTTGTAGACGCGTGAGGTTGCTCATTGTTGAGAATGATCACTGTTAAAACTGAAATACTTACTCTTGAGGCTGAGGGTTCTGCATTGAATAACAAGGTTTCGAGTTCAGGAGTAACGCTTTCAGAATCTTGAATAACAACCAATCTATCTTCTGCTTGCACAGGAGAAACCAAAAGCGCGATCGCGACTAACAGCGT
Organism: Chlorogloeopsis sp. ULAP02; assembly: GCF_038404745.2. Taxonomy (NCBI): domain Bacteria; kingdom Bacillati; phylum Cyanobacteriota; class Cyanophyceae; order Nostocales; family Chlorogloeopsidaceae; genus Chlorogloeopsis; species Chlorogloeopsis sp. ULAP02. The sequence continues at coordinate 29,064 of NZ_JAYKTT020000017.1, forward strand.
ACTGCTGCAATACAAAAAAAATTGCTTTAATAACTGCTCGCAAAGCTTGTTTGAGTTATTATTAAGAGCCTGATTCGCTTGGTTATTTTGATTGCTTTTGCTGTTTCTTAATTCCATTGTTTTCAACTCAGCTACACACTTTCTAGCCTGCTTTTCTATTATTTAGTACTGCAAATTATAGAGAATTAAAGTAATAAAATGATAAAAAGCAGATAATTTATTATTATCTCTAGCAGTTTATTAGGGATTCAGCAGCTTTAATTTAGATTGCTCAAAGGTACTAGCCATTATCCAGAACTGAAGACAAAAAATTATTTGGTAAATAATCTTATTTTTCTAACAAAACCTTTATTTTTTGCTTATAAATTTCTTATTTTTTGTGTTTATTTATTTTAATAGCGCTACTCATTATAAATCTGTTGAAGTATAGCCAAGCCAATATGACACCAACATGGCGTAGGAAGTCTTGTTTCAAAATTCTGGACAAGCCTACTAGGTCAATGGTTTTAATCCAAAATCCACGCGTTGGTATGAATACGCTGCGTACGAAGACCTGCTGATATTCTGTGTCTGGAGTTTAAAGTTCTTGCACTAGATTTCTAGGATGAATTTTAGCGTTAAACAAATACACTTAATTGCTATTTTGGAGATGTGCATATGCGATTTCGCTACCAGATCGTCTTAGCAACTTTGCTACTGGTGCTGATTGGATTTATAGCACAAATGGGATTGGCTCAAGGTCAGTCACCTCCTAATACTCTCAGACAGCAACCCACTAGCATCTTGTTTGAAAATGTACGGATATTTGACGGCACCTCCGAGAAACTGTCTGCTCCTTCTAACGTATTAGTGGTGGGCAACAAGATTCAGACGATTTCTACCGCTTCGATTCCTACACCAGCAGAAGGTAGCGTGACCCGGATTAACGGCAAGGGGCGTGTGCTGATGCCTGGACTGATCGATGCCCATACCCACCTGTTTATGGAGACGACTGAGGTTGATGACCTAATGGCGTTGGCCGCCAGTGGCTCGCCAGAGCTTGCGTTTCGACAATTAGAGAAAAATGCTACGGCCATGCTCATGCGTGGGTTTACCAGTGTGCGAGATATGGCGGGGCCGGTGTTTGAGTTAAAGAAGGCAATTGACAGTGGTAAGGTCGTTGGGCCGAGAATTTGGCCTTCGGGGGCGATGATCTCACAAACTGGAGGTCATGGAGACTTTCGTAAACTTGAAGAACTGCCCAGAACGCCGACTTCTAAGCTTAGTCCGGCCGAACAATATGGAGTGGGTGCGATCGCCGATGGGGTGGATGAGGTACTCCGCAGAACCCGTGAGCAACTGATGCGGGGGGCTAGCCAGATTAAGCTGGCGGCAGGTGGTGGTGTAGCATCAAGCTACGACCCGATAGATGTCAGTCAATACACTGAAGCGGAGTTTAAAGCCGCCGTCGATGCAGCCGCGAATTGGAACACCTACGTCGCCGTTCACGCCTATACGCCTACTGCGATTCAGACAGCGATTCGGGCTGGGGTGAAAAGCATTGAACACGGTCAACTGATGGATGAGAAGACCGCTAAGTTAATGGCTGAAAAGGGTATCTGGTTAAGTCTCCAGCCGTTCCTTGATGATGAGGATGCAAATCCATATCCGGAAGGCTCGGCCAATCGCGGCAGACAACTGCAAGTGTCTCAGGGTACCGACACTGCCTATAAACTGGCTAAGAAATATAATCTCAAAACAGCTTGGGGTACCGACACGTTATTCAGCGCTAAAAAAGCTGCTCGCCAAGGAGCACAACTTGCGAAAATGGTACGCTGGTATACGCCTGCTGAGGCGCTTAGGATGGCAACGAGTACAAATGCTGAATTGCTAGCGTTGTCTGGCCCCCGCAATCCCTATCCCGGAAAGTTGGGCGTTGTTGAAGAAGGTGCGCTGGCTGACTTGCTGTTGGTGAACGGTAATCCACTAGAGAACATCAAGTTAATCGAGAACCCAGCTAAGAACTTCATTGTGATCGTCAAAGACGGTAAGGTTTACAAGAATCTCCTGAGTTGATTAAAGACTTAAACATAATGTGGTGATCTACGATCTCTAGGTGGTTGAAAGGATTGTCAAAAATTTTTCTATCGAGAGACTGATTAATTACTGTGTTGTTGTCAAGAAAATTAACAAAAAGCAAATTTTCAAGACACACAAGCTATGACTGAAGAACTCAAAAAAGGCGATCGCGTTAGTTGGCATACTTCTCAAGGTGAAACAACTGGTGAAGTGAAAAAGAAGCTGACATCACCTACAGAAATCAAAGGGCATCACGTCGCTGCCTCAGAGGATAATCCTGAGTACTTAGTAGAAAGCGACAAAAGTGGAAAAGAAGCAGCTCATAAACCTGATGCTCTTGAAAAAATAGATCAATAAATACAAACTTATGAATAAAGAAGTTCAATCAGTGATTGAGTAGTTTTATCCCTCAGTTAATATGCAAACTAAAGAATTAGAAACTTGGTTAAAAACAGAGGAATCTCAATCAGTTGGGCAAAAGAATAGAAACTCAGAATCAGTTGGACATCAATCAGGTAAACGCATTGTTAAACTGTAGATAAAACCTGTCAGTATGGTAGTTAATAGTTTGTAGTTCATTAAGAGCCGCTAACTATCAACTGCCTACTTAACTATTTTTAACCAAACCAGTGAGATGGTTCACAGCCTGATTGAATTGTTTCACAAAGATGATGGCTAATCCAATCAGATTTCTCTTGCATGATTGAGTAAACTCCTTGGTGAATCAAATTCTGTAGATGTATTTGATGTTCCAAAGGACTGCGAGGTAATTTGTAGCTCAACCAGCAAGCTTGTTCAGGTTCAATCGCACTGTAAAGACAAGGAATACGGCTGAAGACGTACATTATCAAATCTTGGCGTAACTCAGGAATAGCAAAAGCTTGTTGATGAGGATGATAAGGATAAGTGTCTAAAACACTTTCAATTTCTGCTATTACTGATTGCTGCGTTAAATTGAGTACTGTTTTCATCAGTTATTAACTCCTCTATTATCCAATAAATTTATGTCACCGAGCTAACGGTATTATTGGCCCATTGTCATGACAACCAGTAATCAGCAAATAATTTAAGTAATCGATGCTTTATTTATGAAGTTGAATCTGAAATCTACCTAAAACATGATAAATTTAAGATAAAATCATCTCAACAAAACTTAATAATTGTTAGCTAACAAATACTTAAATCAACCATAAATACACTGGTTACAGCTGTCTGTTTTGTATTTAATGCTAATTATTTCAATTTCCTGACATTTTGGCGGAAAAATACCAAATATAATTATAAGCTGGTGTAAATAATGTCAGCAATAATACGAACACTTAAAAATCTAAAAAAATAGTAAAAGAAATTTGTTTTAACTCTGAGCAATAAAAAATTAACCTGATTTACTAATGCTAAGAAAAATACCTAGCTAATTAATCAAGGCTTAATGGGCAAATATACACCCTTGAAAATTAGAAATCGTGTATAAAGAAATACAATACTCTTTAAAAGAATTCTGAAAATGATGACAATCGAAACTAAATTGTAATAAAAATTATTAGTGGGGAATATTCAACCAAAGCAGTTAGTACCCTTTGTCAGACGATCGCCACAGTAAATAACTGCAAATGTAGTAGGGGAACTAGGGACAAAGAAGAGGAGTGGGGGAGGAGGAGAGGGGGAGAGGGGGAGAGTGGGAGAAATATCCTCTCCGTGTCCCCGCGTGTGTTCGTCCCCGCGTCCTCTTTCCAATATCCAATACCCAATTTCTTATACCTAAGTGACAACTACATAGCAGACAAAAGACTACTAAAAGCTAATAGTAGAATAAGGTACAGAAAAAGCTGATGGAAGGGAGGAAGGAAAATTGGATGAACTAAGGGCGGCACTTGAACTGGCAACAGAAGATGAATTGCAGGACTTAACGGCAATTCTGTTTAGCCGTAAGTTCAATCCCCTAGATTATGTTCAAACACCTGAACCGATAGAAATACAGAGCCAAGGGCGCGAAGCTTGGTTAGACGCATTAGAACAGCGTTTTCGATTTTTAGCAGCTGATGGTGTAACTGTATTGCGGGGACGTACAAGCCAGATAACATACCGACAAGCGCTAATTCAAGTGTGTAAGTATTTAAAAATCAACTATTCTGACGATTTGTCAACGATTGATTTAGAAGCCGAAGTATTTTTACATCTGCTGGGGCGAGTTTGGAAAAAACTACCAGAAAAAGAGAAGCAAAAACTGACTGTACAGGTACAGCGTCATTTAGCTAAATCGCAACTGAGCGAACCACTGCCTTTGTCTTTACAGCGTGATCCTTTGGGATTGCTGGTTAAAGGGGGTAGCGCTCTTGCTGTTACCTCCGTAATTCAGCCATTATTGCTCAAACAAATTGCCCGTCAATTTGCGATGCACTTTGCCACCTATCAAGTTACAAAACAAGCTACGCTCCAAGGAGGAGTAGCAGCAGCTAGCCAGTTTCAAAATTACGTTGCTTTGCAAATGGCACGGCAGGGAATGGCTGTGAGTGCAGCTCGGTATGGAGTTGTCCGCAGTGTTTTTGCCTTTTTAGGGCCGATGATGTGGGCTTGGTTTCTGGCTGATTTAGGTTGGAGAGCGATCGCTACCAACTATGGTCGGATCATACCAACTATCTTTGCCATAGCTCAAATTCGCCTTACCCGCACAGAATGTTGGGAACTAGCTTAACAAATATAGTCATGAGTCATGAGTAATTAGTCATGAGTCATTGGTCGTTCGTCAGTCGTCAGTGTCAAACAACAAACAACTGACAACATCACAAAAGATAAAAGACAAAACACTAATGGCTAATGACTAATAACAAAGGACTAATGACAAAATATAGATTGCCTTTTCTCCAACATCCTGACCCTAAGCTCCAATTTGCTTGGAATTGTGCCGAGCTAGGATTGTTTATCTTTCCATTCACCCCATTGATTGGGGGTGTAATTCTAGGTTTAGCAATGCTAGTAACATGGCTACAAAAATGTCGCAAAATTATCTATCATCCACTAAATATAGGTTTTGCGCTTTTCATTGTATTGTTGCTCATTTCCACTATCTTTGCTTTTGACAAAAAAGAAGCAATTCTTGGCTTATTTAATTTCTTACCCTTCATTTTATTTTTTGCTGGCTTTAGTACTTTAATTCAGACACCAGAACAACTACGACGACTATCTTCGATTTTGGTAGTCACCTCTGTCCCAATAGTAGTAATTGGCTTTGGGCAACTATTTTACGGTTGGCATACTACCCAGCAATGGGAAGGCTTTTTGGGATGGGCGATCGCACCAGGAGGAAACCCACCTGGGCGGATGGCTGCCATTTTTATGTATGCAAATATCTTAGCTGCCTACTTGGTGATAGTTTTTATTCTTGGGTTGGGATTATGGCTAGATACTTATCGAGGATTGAGGAAACGGAAGAAAAATAGGGAACAGGGGAGAATTTCTCCTACCCTTTTCTTGCTTTTCCTAACCGTTGTGGTGATTGCTAATTTCGGGGCATTGATTTTGACTAATTCTCGAAATGGATGGGCGATCGCTTGTTTTGCTTGTCTAGCCTATGCCCTATATCAAGGCTGGCATATTGTTGTCGCTGGCGTCACTGGCTTTGTAACGAGCATATTTTTAGCTGCTTTTGCTCCCCAATCAATAGGTGGTTGGTTTCGTAAAATAGTTCCAGCTTACTTTTGGGCGCGATTAAACGACCAATTATATCCAGATCGACCGGTAGGGCTGCTTCGCAAATCCCAATGGCAGTTTGCTTGGTCAATGACTCAGAAGCGTCCTTGGACTGGTTGGGGTTTACGCAATTTTACTCAACTTTATGAAACCCACACCCAAATCTGGTTAGGTCATCCCCATAATCTGTTTTTAATGCTCTGTGCTGAGATTGGATTGCCAGCCACCCTCTTATTTTGTGCGTTACTAAGCTGGATTTTTATTAGTGGAGCTAAACTTTTACAAAGTTCAAAATATCTTGAAAAAGAAGATAAATTAATCTTTTTCAGTTATTTGTTAGTCTTTGGAGCATGGATACTATTTAATACAGCTGATGTAACTCTCTTCGATTTTCGGTTAAATACGATTTCGTGGCTACTTTTAAGTTCAATTCCTGGTGTAATTAATCACCATCGATATTCACTTGAACTGATTGTCAAGCGTAATTAACCATTGCAAAGTTGTAAGTTTTGTGGCTAATAAGACCCCCAATTTTCCCAAGATTTTAGAAATCTGTGTTTTTATACCAATTCTCCAAATTAAGGCTACACATAGTTTGTAGTAGCGCTTAAGCGCAATTACAAACCTTTTTCCATCTGTAACCAAAATTTAGGGAAATCGTATTAGCTTATTCTTTTTAGCTGACTTACTGTCCTAGCAAATTATAACTTTCTTAAGTATTAATACAGTGGTTAATTTATTTTGTAGTTATTAATATTACTATAGTCACGTCTGTGATTGTGAGTGTGGCTAATCGCAAATTAGTCACTGTTGCTGATAGTTGGGAAGCGTAGGTTCACCCCTTGTGGGTGTTCTCCTGCAAAATGGGCATCTATAAAAAGATGCCCTTATTTCTTTTTTAATGATTTAGTTATCTTCAGTTTTAAGAACGATTAAACAAAATTACTCAAATTCACTAATTGTTGCAGGCGGATGAGTATCTCTACGTTCAGAGATATAGCGCTCATACCAATTCATTAATGGAGTAGAGCTAATACCGTGGATAATTACAGAAACAACAACTGTGGTGTAAGTAATCCAAGAAATTTCTTCACCAATTTTGCCTGTTAAACCATTACCAAAAGCATAGGCAAGATAATATAAAGAGCCTACACCACGAATGCCAAACCAACCAAACAACCAGCGAGTAAATGGATGCAAATAACGACGGCGTGAAGAAGGGGAACGTTTGCCAATTGTACTTAACCAAGCACCTAGAGGTCGAATGACAAGAAACAAAAATACTATCACTAATAAAGATTGGCTCGAATAAGTGAGCATGGGCTGTAATAATAGTATTGAACCCAATAGTAAGATTGTTCCTACTTCTAGTAGCTTTTCCATACGCTCTATGAATTCCAATTTCGCTAAAGTATGATCTGGATTTTTGTAACTTCTTTGCACAACTAACCCAGCTACAAATACTGCAAGAAATCCATAGCCGTTAACAATTTCTGTGAGTGAATAAGTTAATAGGATTGTACTAATAGCTACAAAATCCTCCATTAATTCATCGGGACGACGGCGTTTTTGGACTTTCTTCTCAATCCATACTATGGCTTTAGCTACAAAAATTCCCATGCCAATGCCAGCAGCAATAGCCCAAATTAAATCAATACTTACCCAATCTTTCAACCAGTTATTCCAGTTGTTATCTTTTAAAGCATAAAGCCCAAAATAAACAAATGGAAAGGCTAAAGCATCATTTAATCCACCTTCTGAAGTTAAACCAAAACGTAACTCATCTTCATCATTTGTATCAGTTAATTGAACTTCTGAAGCTAATACTGGATCTGTAGGAGCAAGAATTGCTCCCAATAAAATTGCCTCTCCCCAATTCATACCTAAAAATAATCTGCCTACAATAGCTAGACCAAAAATAGAAAAGGGCATCAAAAATACTATGAGCCGCGTTGTAATACTCCAAGAACGCCAACCCAAAGGGCGAACAATTTTTAAACCACAACTAAAAACTGAAATAATTACAACAAATTCTGTTAAACGCTCTAGCACTTCAGCATTGAATACTCCAGCACGGCGTAATTGAATTAGTTCAAAACCATAAGGGCCTAAAATAATGCCAACTACTAGATAAATAATGGCAAAAGAAAGGGGTAAACGCGAAATCCAACCAGACCCTAATGTCACAAATAATAACAGCAAACCAAGAACAAATAAGTCAATAATATAAATGTCTACCATAAGAATTTATCAGCCTAAAAAATGGCTTTGCATTGAAAGTTTACTGACGATTGCTTTTGGGTCAAAATTACCTTCAGATAGATTTGTGGAAGTTATTTTCTATTCAATTTTGACTAGTTATGCACGTAGTAGCCTACACTGACTCTGCTGGAATTGGCGGTGCAGAAATTAGCCTCAAACACTTAGTTACAAATGTGGCGGGTGATTTTGATGTGACAGTAGTCGGTACTTGCCAATTAGTAGTGGATACAATCGCACACCACAGAAACCAAGCAAAACGAGTGGTATTACCTGCGACAGGAATTAGGTCAGTATTTGCACATCTTCAGGCACTGCATCGCTTGCATCCAGATGTGGTACACATCAACACTTGCACCCCTTGGGAATGTGCGATCGCAACCTTTGCGGCGCTAACTTTACCTCATGTCCGTGTCGTGCGAGTCGATCAACTACCATTACGTACCACCGATGCCCTGAAGTTGTGGCGAACGAGGATGCTATCACTGCGAGTCGATGCCCATGTAGCTGTTGGCGAAGCAAGTGCTAGGCGGATGGAAGACTTTTACGCTCTTGGTAGAGGTACGGTGATTTCTATTCCCAATTGCGTACCGGATAACTTCATCTCCCTCTCCGAAGGCAGTCCCTATAAAACCAGTTTCACCACTAGGCATGAAAATCTAATTCCCCGCGTCTATTTTCAAGATAGAGAAGAGGGAATAGTTATTGGTAGTGTGGGTAGACTTGATGCAATGAAGGGGCATGATGTACTCATCCGAGCAGTAGCACAACTAGAAGGAGTGCGAGTTGTAATTTTGGGTGAAGGTGGTGAACATAGGGCATTGAAACAATTAGCAACTGAATTAGGAGTAAGCGATCGCCTCTCCTTTCTTGGCTGGGTAGACAATCCCCGCGCTTACCTACCACAATTTGACATCTTTGCAATGCCTTCTCGCTCGGAGGGTTTTCCTTTAGCAATTGTAGAAGCAATGCTGGCAGGGCTTCCTGTCGTTGCTACTCGTGTGGGTAGTGTGGCGGAAGCGGTAACAGACGGTGAAACAGGGTTTTTGGTGAATAAAGATGATGTTAACGGGCTTGCTACTGCACTACGAAGGTTGCAAGACGATCCCCAATTGCGCCTACGCCTTGGGCGACGTGCTCAAGAGGTGGCAAAGCGTAACTTTATAGTTGAGCAGATGGTGAAGCGATATGAGAATTTGTGGCGAGAGTTAGTAGCCAAACCCCAGCATTCTAGAGTGTGGGTATCACAACCGAAGGAGTAAACAGGAGCTCAGAGCCGCGACTAGAAGTCGTCAGGGCTAAAATGCGATCGCTCTTTTACCTTAATTAATAGTATTATGTAAAACTTCTAATAATTGCTTAATTGAGTATGGTTTTGACAAAAATGTCGTTGTGCCACATACTTGACAAATTTGCTTGCTTTCCGAAAGTCCGCTAGAAGGGACAATCTTAACAAGTGGATTGATTTTTTGCAAAGTACGAATGGTAGTTAAACCATCCATAATTGGCATCATCATATCAATCAAAACTGCACTGATTGCACCTCGATTTTGAATGTAAATATCTATTGCTTCAATACCATTTTTAGCAGTAAGTACCCTATAGTTATATCTCAAAAGTGTTGTTTTAGTAATATCTAAAATTTCAATTTCATCATCTACTACTAAAATTAATTCTCCATTGCCTGCAAGTAATTCTATATCTTCTGTTTGTTGTGTTGGTTTTTGCACTACTGCTTTTAAAAAAACTTGAAATTGCGTTCCTTTGCCAACAACACTAGAAACATTAATAAAACCGTCGTGGCTTTTAATAATACCAAGCACACTGGAAAGTCCCAATCCTGTACCTTGTCCCACTTCTTTAGTTGTGAAAAAAGGCTCGAAAATTTTATCCAATATTTCTGGAGGCATCCCAATTCCAGTATCCTGGACATTAATAACAATATGTGGGCCAACAGAAGCATCAAGATTCATCTTGGTATAGGTTTCATCAACATAGAAATTTTCAGCAGTGATACTCAACACACCCCCATGGGGCATGGCATCGCGAGCATTAATTACCAGATTCATTAACATTTGATGGAGTTGTGTGGCATTTCCAGAAATAGTCCAAAGACTTGGTGCAATTTCTGTACTAAATTCGATGTGTTTGGGGAAAGTTTGTTGAGCAAACTGCTTGATTTCTAATATTAAATGTTGAAGTTGCAAAATCGTGCGCTTACCTTCAACACCACGAGCAAACGATAACACTTGCTTAACTAATGCTGCACCACGTTGAGTATTATTCGTCAAGGTTTGAAGTAATGGCTGATATTGCTCATCAGAGATTTTCATTTGCAAAAGTTGAGCAGACATTAGCATTGGAGTCAGGATATTATTGAGGTCGTGAGCAATGCCACTTGCAAGGGTACCCAAGCTATCCAATCTTTGAGCGCGAAGAAACTGGGCTTCGAGTTGTTTCTTTTGTGTGATATTACTATTAACAGTTAGAATCGACTTTGGAGTACCTTGTTGATCACATATAAGAGTCCAGTGGCTAGCAACGATTATTTCTTTGCCATCTTTACTCAGTTGATATAATTCTCCATACCATTCACCTACAAGGTTAACTTGGTCTAAAGCTTCTTTCAATTGCAGCGATTTTTGCTTGTAAAGGAGCTGGTTGACATTTTTACCCAAAGCTTCTTGTGCTCTCCAACCATAAATTCGCTCTGCGCTTTTGTTCCAGAATAAAATTTTGTTTTCCAAATCTTGAATCACAATTGCATCTGTAGCAATATCAAGCAAAGCAGCTTGTTCGCAGATTTGTTCATCTGCCTGCTTGCGCTTAGTAATATCACTCGCCGCACCTAAAATTTGTACTGGCACACCGTCTGCATTTTTTGTGAATACAGTTTCACGACTACTCAACCAACGCCACTCCCCATTAGCGCGTTTCATTCTGTATTCTATTTCAATGGCTTCACCTTCATTGAGACTATGAAAGCTTTTGAGGTGTTCTGTAACTCTTGGCATATCATCCGGATGAACAAGAGTCGATAATAAAGCCTCTGCCATTGATTGAATTTGATGCGAGGTGTAGCCAAGAATCTCCCAGATTTGACGATTTATATAAACATTGCGCTGTTCTACTAAATCATAAACATAGATAATATCTGGAGTCGTTTCCAAAATTCTGTGTAGAAAATGCTGCTTTTGTTGCAGCACAGTTTCTATTTGCTGGCGTTCGGTGAGTTCGGCTTGTAGTTGCAACAAGAGTATAGATTGCTCAATCGCGATCGCTATTTGATCGGCTACTGCCAAGATTAATTCTATCTCCTCTGGTTGCCAAGACAACGGTTGCTTATTTCTGACTAAGCCGAGACTGCCCCAAATCGAAGAGCCAAAGTGCAATGGTACTAACAACCATGCGCCTGGGTAAGTTTGAGCATAGCTGCGATTAATTTCATCTGTACAAGTGCTGGAGTCTTCTATTTGCACAACTTCCAAGCGCTTGAGTCGGGCGGCAATCTCGTTACCAACATCAGGAATTTCTAGCCCTAAAGCACTTGGAAACTCTGGAGATTGGCAATAATCCATCACATTCAACCACAGTTGTCGTTCGGGTAGATACTGCACAATATGAGCTCGCTCGGCTCCCAAAAGCCTAGCAATCTCACGCACGGCTGTAGAAAAAATAGTTTCTAAGTCTAGAGAATTGCGAATACTTTGAATCACCTGCTTGAGAGCCTGTTCTTTTTGAAGGAGAGCTTGAGTTTTTTCGTACAGTTGACTTTGTTGAAGCACAATATCTAAGTTAAAATCCCCCTGGATGGGATGCTCTCTATTTGTGAGTTGTTGCTGCCGTTGAATTTTTTGTTGTTGTACCGCTTTTGCCTGCTGCTGAATAACTAATTTTTGTAGGTTAGAAAAGTTTTGACGCAGCGCAGCTAATTCTCTAATCAGCTGCTTTTTAGTCTTTTTCTGATCTTTCATCATCTTGGATTTTTAGAAAAAGCTTCCTTGTAAGCAGCAGATACAAAAATTTTCATAAAAGGTGATCGCTCTAGTTCATACTGAGATGATTCTTTAATTTATCCTACAGCTAATCGTAATTTTGGATAGCAATACGCCCAGAAAGAATGCGATCGCACCCTCAAAGACTCAACTTTCACCTTCCGAATCTCAAGATTGAGCCTCAAAAGCTCAAACTTTACCTTCCGAAACTCAAACTTGAACCTCGAAAGCTCAAACTTTAACTTCCGAAACTCAAACTTGAACCTCAAAAGCTCAAACTTTACCTTCCGAAACTCAAACTTGAACCTCAAAAGCTCAAACTTTACCTTCCGAAGCTCAATATTGAACCTCAAAAGCTCAAACTTTACCTTCCGAATCTCAAACTTGAACCTCAAAAGCTTTCCTCTTTCCCAGGCTCCAGCCTCAGAAAGTGTTCAGAACTTTACGCACGAGTCATGGATAAATCAAATCGCTCCAGGCACAGAGAAAACGGAGGAGTAAGAGTTATACCAATTCGTAATTAGTAATACCTTACGGGAAGCTGCGCTTTGCGCGTCTACGCAATTAAGAAAGTCAGATCTGGTGTGGGTTTCAAGGTTTGAATGTGTTGCTAGATTTTAGAGAATTGGTATTAAATTTTCAACTTCTCACCTCGAATCGAATAATCTAACAACTCCATTGGATGGGCGATCGCTACTTCCTTACCTTGCAACTTTAAATGCTTACTAATCTGCAACGTGCAACCCGGATTAGGTGAAGCAATCAAATCAGCACCAGTATTCAATAAATTCCGGACTTTTTGCCTCCCTAATTCTTCTGCTACTTCCGGTTGGAGCATATTATATACTCCAGCACTGCCACAACAGATTGCAGCATCTAAAGGTTCTTTCAATTTCACCCCTGGAATTTGCTGTAACAACTGCCGTGGTTGCACACTAATCTTTTGTCCGTGCAATAAGTGGCAGGCATCTTGATAAACCAAATTTAAAGTTTTCTCACGCAATGGTAAAAGTTTTGTCGTTAACCCAACTGTCGCCAAAAACTCTTGCGCATCTCTGACTTTCGCAGCAAACTCTTTCGCCTTTTCCCGATATTCTGGATCATCCTCTAATATGTGACCATATTCCTTTAAAGTATGACCGCAACCAGCAGCATTGATAATCACAAAATCTACACCAGTATTAGCAAAACTATCAATCATCTGCCGAGCCAAAGCTTTAGCTTGTTCAGTTTGCCCTTGATGTTCGGGAAGCGCCGCACAACAACCTTGAGATTTAGGAATTATCACCTCACAACCATTTGCAGTTAAAACCCGTACCGTTGCCTCATTTACAGGTGAGAAAAATAAACGCTGCACACATCCCAAAATTACTCCAACTCGATAGCGTTTTTTACCTTTTGCAGGAATCACATCCGCTAAATTATTCTGAAAAGACTTCAAAGTAATTTCCGGCAAAATCGATTCCATCGCCGCCAACCGAGGAGAAATTTTCTTGAGTAAACCAGTAGCGCGAAATAATTTAGAAAAACCTAACTTCTGATAAAAAAATAATGGCACCAGTAATATTCTTAAAATATCTGGTCTGGGAAACAAAGAAAATATTAATTGCCGCAATAACTGATCAGAAAAACTGCGCGGATAATTACGCTCAACTTGGTGGCGAGTAGCAGAAATTAACTTATCGTATTGCACACCAGAAGGACAAGTCGTCACACAAGCAAGACAACCCAAACAAGTATCAAAATGTTCAACACTTGCCGTATTCAGTGCAATTTCACCCTCATTAATCGCATCCATTAAATAGATACGTCCTCTGGGAGAATCCATCTCCTTGCCAATTACCCGATAACTTGGGCAAGTCGAAAGACAAAACCCACAATGCACACAACTATCAATCAACTTTGGATCGGGCGGATGATTAGCATCAAACCCCTTCAAATTCTTCAAACTCGCTATGTTCTGAACAGAATCATCCGAAACTTGCATATTTCCCCCTCTCCCCTCTTCTTACTCTGCGTTCCCTGCGTCTTTGTGGTTAATTTTCTAAATCCCACCCACAAAACGACCAGAACTTAAAATATTTTTACTATCAAACTGCGCTTTTAATCGCTTCATTATCTCCAAAGCATTGCCAGTGTAACCCCACACATCTAACCTTTGTTTAACCATTACTGGCGCTTCCAAAATAGTTAGAAAACCCCTATTCGCCTCACAGAGCGATCGCATCTGTAAAACTTGCTCAACCCCCACCTCATTTTCAAACTGCAATACCCCCAAACCGCTAGCGATATGAATTACACCCTTTTCCGCCTGAGTTAAAATTTTCAACGCAGCGGTGGGTAATACTCCTATTTTGCAAGTAATTACCGATTCATTGCCATGAGAATGCATTGATTCTCGTAATCTTTGCCATAACTCAACCTCGTCTGTTACCGAATAAACACTTCCTTGTAAACCCAACTGTTGCCCTACTTCTAAAAGTCGGTTTGACTGTTCCCTCACACTCTCAGCTATGCTTTGGAAACGTGCGATTAATCCCAATCCTTTACCCAACCCCAAGCTAGATACTAGTTGAGAAGAAAGTAAATCTGCTTGAGTTGGTGTCAGCGCTGAATTCCGCAGAGTTGCAGCCGCTTGGGAGACATTCTCTGCCGTGCCAGTCAGTACCACTGTTCCCGATATTTGCGGCAACGGATAAACCCGAAATGTGGCTTGAGTAATAACTCCCAAGGTGCCGTAAGAACCTGTAAACAACTTCATTAAGTCATAACCGGCAACATTTTTTACCACTCGCCCTCCAGCTTTAGCGATTTCTCCATCGGCACGTACAAAGCTGAAGCCCAACAGTTGATCGCGAACACTGCCATAACGCTGCCTGAGAGAACCTGTATCAGCTGTCGCAACAACACCACCGATGGTTGCAGATTCTGATGCTACTGGATCGAGGGCAAGAAATTGATTAGCTTTAGCCAAAATAGACTGAAGTTCTTTGAACTTCATTCCCGCTTCGACTGTAACCGTCAGATCGCCGACAGCATGATTGATTAACTGATTGAGACGTTCTGTACTAACAACAAAATCAACTTCCTTGATTAACCCTCCCCAACTGAGTTTACTGCCACTGCCACAGGCGAGAACACGCCAGTTATTGTGGTGGGCTTGGGCGATCGCACGAGCAAGTTGTTCTGTAGTTTGAGGATAAACGATACAAGTAGGAGGATTTTGAGAAGATATTGTTTGTGATAAAGGTTTTTGCTCAGTCGCTGTTAAATTTTCCCAAAGATAGACAGCATCCTCGCCTACAATAGATGCAATTTCAGAAGCACACATATGGGGCGGCAGCTGTTTGCTAGATATTGCTTTCATTACATTATTATGTTTTACTCCTTACATATAATGTACTGGTGAACTTAACTGAAAAAGTGCGATCGCTGCAAAAAAAAGCCCTTTTCTCTAGCCTAAGTACCTCTATTTGCAGAAAATTGGTTATTTCACTATCCACTGTACGGGCGGGTTTAAAAGATAAATTGTCGGTTTTCACCCAAAGTTAATCAATCGAACCCGCACGGCAGTCGCTACAACCGGGGGAGCCCCGACGCCAGCTGCTACAACGCGCTTAACCTGCAAGGGCGCACTGGCTCCGCAACGCGCTGCCTCCCCTACTAACCCCTAACTACTATCCAATATTCTCTATACATTCATCATTTGTTTATTTTTAGTTGCTGCGTAATATTCTATTGCTTCTTTACCTGTAATCAACCTAGCACCACGTTTACGAGTGAAATAATTCCAACCCCACTGAATCATCACTACTAACTTGTTATCAAATTCAATTAAGAAGTAAATATGAATCAATAACCAAACTAACCACGCCACAAAACCTGTTAACTTCATAAAACCCAAGTCAACCACGGCAGAGTTTTGTCCAATAACTGCTAAACTACCTCGATCAACATAATAAAATCTTGGCACTGTTTTACCTTGAAGCCGTTGTTTAACTACAGAGGCAACGTATTCTCCCTGTTGCATTGCTACTGGTGCAACACCGGGTAAAGGTTTACCATTTTGATGGGCAAAATGTGCTAAGTCACCAATCACAAAAATATTCGGATAATCTTTAATACTTAAATCAGGTTCAACAATCACTCTTCCGGCGCGATCGCACTCCACATTTGTTCTTTGGGCTAATACCTTCCCCAACGGTGAGGCTTTCACACCTGCTGCCCATAATACTGTCTTCGCGTGAATCTGCGTTACTTCATCATCTTGTTTGATGGTAACAATATCATCTTCAATATTGGTTACTAAAGTTTTTGTCTGTACTGTCACACCCAAATTTTGCAATGATGCTTCTGCTTGTGCTGATAACTCCGGTGCAAAGGGAGGCAGAAGCCGATCCAAACCTTCCAAAAGTAAAACTTGTGCTTCTGTTGTATCAATATTACGGAAATCTTCCTTCATAGTGTGATACGCTAATTCTGCGATCGCACCTGCTAATTCCACACCAGTAGGGCCACCACCAACAACTACAAAAGTTAACCAAGCACGGCGCAGTTGGGGATCAGTTTCCTTTTCTGCGGCTTCAAAAGCCATAAAAATACGGCGACGCATTTCTATTGCATCTTCAACAGTTTTCAAACCAGGAGCATATGTTTCCCAATCGTCTTTTCCAAAATAGGAATGCTTGGCACCTGTAGCAATAACTAAAGTATCGTAGGGTATTGCTTCGCTACCCATAAAGACTTTTTGAGCTTGGGGATCGATGTCATAAACCTCTCCCAATAAGACTTTTGTATTCTTACTTTTACTAAGTACAGAACGTAGCGGTGAAGAAATATCAGCAGGGGATAGTGTACCTGTCGCAACTTGGTACAAAAGCGGTTGAAATAAATGAAAGTTACGTTTATCTATAAGAGTAACATTTATATTATCACTATTAAGTGTTTTTGCGGTATAAAGACCACCAAATCCACCACCGACAATGACTACTTGATGGGGTGGTTGATTTTCAACTTTGTTCACCATAAGTTTTGTTTCCTTGTGTTGAGAGAACTTTCATCATTGTTAACAAATTTTTACCAAAATCGTCAGATGGTTCTGTTTACTATTCACAGATGAAGTTTTGTAAAAGTAGTAAATAATACGAATTAAAAGTAAATTTAATTACATTTAATTAAAAAGAACTCAGAATATCCCTCAAACAATAAACACCGATAAAATCTGTGTCCATCTGTGTCCATCGGTGGTCGATTGATTTGAAAATAGAATCAGTGCAAGAGGTTTATAAATAAAGCCCATTGGTATGGGCTTCAATGATTAATACATTTTCTTGTGCAACCTTTTCAGAATTAGTTTGCCTGCAACTGCGAGAAGAACTTTGCTTGAGCCTCTGCATTCATAGACTGCCAAGCTCGATTAACTGCACTTAAAATCGCCAGCAACGAGGCTGTGACAATATTGGGGTGAATGCCGACTCCATGTAACGAACCTGGAATCAAATCACCTGCAATCTCAATACAGGCGATCGCATCGGCACTACTGCCAGAATTGCGCGATCGCTCTTCATAATGGTGAATGCGCACACCTAAACCAAGAGTATTGACAAAAGCATCAATCGGCCCATTGCCTGTGCCACTAACTGTGATAATTTTCTCATGCAGTTGTAATCTTGCCGTCAGGTTGTAAACACCACTAGCGTATTCAGTTTCAGATAACTGGTGAGTCATGTACTTCAATGGTGTAGAAGTCTGCAAATACTCTTGTTCAAACAACTGCCAAAGATCCTGAGAAGACAATTCTTTACCAGTGGCATCCATTACTCTTTGTACAATCTGGCTCAACTCAATCTGCAAGCGTCGAGGCAACACCAAATCGTAATCTCGTTCCAACAAGAAAGCAATTCCTCCTTTCCCCGACTGACTGTTTACCCGCACCACAGATTCATAATTGCGCCCAACATCTGCGGGATCGAGTGGCAGGTATGGAACTTCCCAAATAGCATCTGGTTTTTGAACGGCAAAGCCTTTTTTGATTGCATCCTGATGGGAACCCGAAAAAGCAGTGAATACTAAATCGCCGACGTAGGGATGGCGGGGATGAATAGGTAGTTGCGTACAATCTTCAATTATTCTTGCTACTTCGTTAATGTCAGAAAAATCCAAGCCGGGATGGATACCTTGGGTGTAGAGGTTTAAAGCCAGCGTCACTAAATCCACATTACCAGTACGCTCACCATTACCAAACAAACAGCCCTCCACCCTATCTGCTCCTGCCATTTGGGCAAATTCTGCTGCGGCTACTCCACAACCGCGATCGTTATGCGGATGCACGCTGAGAATTACACTATCTCGGCTTTTTAAATTGCGGTGCATCCACTCTACTTGATCGGCAAATATGTTGGGTGTTGCTACCTCCACAGTAGCAGGCAGATTAATAATAGCTTTATGTTGTGGTGTGGGTTGCCAAACATCCAACACTGCATCGCAAATTTCTTTTGCAAAATCGAGTTCAGTCGCAGTGAAAGTTTCGGGTGAATATTGGAATTGCCATTGGGTATCTGGTTGCTGTGCTGCCAACTGCGTAAACAGTTTGGCTGCCGAGACTGCTAGATTAATCGTTCCTTGCCGATCCAAACCAAAAACCGTGCGACGAAATACAGGAGAAGTTGCATTGTACAAATGCACGATCGCTCGCTTTGCTCCTTTTAAAGCTGCAAAGGTGCGGCGAATCAAATCTTCTCTTGCTTGTGTCAAAACTTGAATCGTCACATCATCAGGAATTAATTGCTGCTCAATCAAGTGTTGAACAAAATCGAAGTCAGTTTGTGAAGCGGATGGAAAAGCGACTTCAATTTCTTTGAAACCAACATTTATCAACAGATTGAACAAATTTAACTTGCGTTGAACATTCATCGGTTCAATCAACGCTTGGTTACCATCTCGTAGATCAGTACTCAACCAAATAGGTGGATGACTAATTGTTTTGTTTGGCCAAGTGCGATGAGTTAAATTAATGGGTGCAAAAGAGCGATATTTTGTAGCAGGATTCTTCAACACGATCGTCTATTCCTTTGTTGTTGATGTTTATAAGGCGTAGTGGCGAAAGATGTTACAGGGATTGGGCTGCCAGGTTGCCAAATTCTCCAAGCCTGACAACCCACAAAAAGTCGCAGTAACGCCTCAAGTGCTAGATGTAGTTGCATAAGAACCTCCAAGTTAGTGTTTCAATAACCTGCCAGGAATTTTAATTCCTGGCTCATATCTAAAGTTGGTTAAAACCGACTATCAACAAGCGATAAATTCCGTTTTAGTTCTCGTTACTAGGTTCAACCTGGTAACGAGGGTAGCGATAAAGTCCGTTAAAACGGACTTAGGCTATTTGCCGGGAAATTAATTTCCGGGTTGTTTGCGTCTCAGATGTAGTTACTAAGAACTATCCGCACCATTAAACAAAGCCAATCAGCTTTTAGAATTTAA
Source organism: Chlorogloeopsis sp. ULAP02 (assembly GCF_038404745.2). NCBI lineage: Bacteria > Bacillati > Cyanobacteriota > Cyanophyceae > Nostocales > Chlorogloeopsidaceae > Chlorogloeopsis > Chlorogloeopsis sp. ULAP02. Next base: position 48,539 of record NZ_JAYKTT020000017.1, read on the forward strand.
ACGCCTATCTAACTTAGTAAAAACTTTCTTCGGTATATCTAATATCTATTTGCGCCCAAGGCGCAGTAGCAGCCCTAGCCCTAATAAAAGGCTAGCAAGTAGTTGTAGAGGTAGCTGCTTGGTGAACATAGTTTTTAGTTTGATAAACCAACACATAATGATATTAAACCCAGAGAATGTCTAGGTCAAGCCAACCCTGAAAGAAATTTCAGGTTATGAATCAATATTGAACTATAAACTTCACTTCTTAAGTACCTGTTGTCTAAGACTGTGAACCAAAACCAAGTGCAGCAATATATTGATTAGAGATTAGAACAATAGGTTAAAATAATAATGCTGATAAGTTTATCTTTGATAAACTATCGGCAGTTTGTTGAGTTGAAGCTCTTATTTTACCATATATTTAAAAATTTAATTTAAAAGTTCGTAAGTTGCCCCTGAGTGAGTGCTCTTTCATTTAAGTAACTGGATTTTAAATAAAAATTCATTTGTTATGCAACCTTCTTTACCTCTTGCTGGCTTGAATATTTTGGTAGTTGAAGATGATGATGATACTCGCTTTTTCGTCACTACCGTGTTAGAAGCAGATGGAGCTATTGTTACAGCGGTTCCATTCGCAGCCCCAGCACTAGAAGTGTTACCTCAATTGCAACCCGATGTCCTAATTAGTGATATAGGTATGCCTGGTGAAGATGGCTACGCTCTAATCCGCAAAATACGTGCTCTCAAGCCTGATATTGGTGGGCGAGTTCCAGCTATTGCCTTAACAGCCTATGGTGATAGTGATAGTTGTGTTCGCGCCTTAGAGGCTGGTTTTCAAACTCATGTCTCTAAACCAATTGCTCCAGAAGAACTTGTCGAAATTGTTGCTAGCGTTGTTGCTTCTTGTCATTGGTAATTGTGCAAAGCTGAATACTCATACAAAATCCAGTGCATCTTAAAACTTATCTTGCTTTAGTAAACTAGCTAGCCAACACAACACCTGGTGACTTCATTACTAAGAAAGATTTTGTGTATTTACTGCTTTGTTTGAGATATTTTTCACTACTTGATTTGGATATAAATTACTACCAACCGCTATAAAAGTTTCATCCGCAATTTGCACGCCAGGGCCAATATAGGAACCTGCCCCCAAGAACACATTACTACCAATTTTTACTCTTTTAACATATAACATCAAGTCTTGTTTCTTAGGTTTGATGACATGAGAATAAATCCCAATTTTATGACCAAAAACTACATTGTTACCTATTTCTAATAAAGAGCGATCGCCTATTTCCAAATGTGGTGTCCAATAAACACCTTTACCAACTTTTGCCCCCCACAACCTTAGCCATACAGAAAATACTCCAGGGATAAGGCGCAATCCTGCCTCTAATGCCGGAAAGGTAATATATATAACTTGTATTTGATGACTACCCCACCAAGGAGAGTAGTTTTTACCAACTAAATAGCTGATTCCCTCTTGGAGAGGGTAAAATTTTTCATGTAATTTATATACTAATAAGGGAAACACATATAAAGAAAAAAAGAAAGCAGTAACACTAAAGATACTTGGTTTGATGCAATTAGAGAGGAAAGATATAAATGCCATTAATATTACTAATGCAGGGAATAAAGAGAGTAAAGTACTTAAAATAGTCATAATTATGATATTTACCTTATCCTAGTTTGGCTGGTAATTAGCATTTTTTAATCTCCAGATTTTTTAAACATGAATGCTTCAGATTTAATATTAAAACGGACTCAATAATTTCTGAATTAAGGAAAAATTAGATTGAATACCAAGAGAACATGGTGCTCGTTCAGATGTGTGATAAGTTCCATGTAACCTATCCCAAATTTTCCAGTTTGCCCCATAGTTGCCAGGAATACTCTGGCTAGCATGATGCCAAGCATGATCTAAAGGTAAAATCAGCCAAGGCGATAACCATTGATATAAAAATGAATTTAGTGGCAGTGAAAATTTGCTATGACGCCATAAATCCAAAGCTGAAGTCAAACTTATACCCAAAATATACCAGCTAGGATCTTGCAATAAATAAATAAATAGTGAGTGAATCCATAAGTAAATAATAAAAAAACTCGTCCACAAAGTATTGCGAGAAGTTCCCAAAACATCCATTGAGGTTATTGTATGATGAACTTGATGAATAGACCATAACCACTTACTATGAAATAGGCGGTGATTCCAGTAATATAGATAATCTACACAAACAAAGCTGATCACAAACCCAACAAGAAAATGCGGTTTCAACACACCCTGAAAATTTGGTAGTAAAAATTGATATAATTGATAAACAAAAGTAATTTGAAAAACAGGAATAATTATTCCTTGAAACCACAAACCAACAATATCTAAAATCCAGTCTTCATGATTCTTGATTAAAAAAATAGTGAGTTTTTTATCATTCGCTACAGTCAGCGTCAACAAAATTACAAAGACAGTAAAAACTAACATATAAGTTAATAAGTGTTACTTTATACTATTTGAATATTTTATGCCCGTTATACTAGCTTTCAGGTTCTACCTGGGAATTACTTAGAAGTGGCTCTGCCACTTCTTTTTCTGAAGTTTAAGAAAAATTTCGGTTTGTCTGCTATACCCAAAATTTCACATCTACAGACTTATCTGGTAGGGTTCTAGGATCTTCTCCAACAGCTATTTTGTTGCGGATAGATTCAACAAAAATGTGAATGGTATCAGCAGGGGTGTTAGAAAAATGGTTGCCGTACTTGTTGATCGCCTCCCATTGAATACCTAAAGCCTTCACATCTTGATGAATAATATATTGAGCAGTCCAACGGACAAAGAGTCTTGCAAATTTGTTCCAAATGCCATAGTTAAAAGTGACATCAGTGTAAACCAAAGTTGAGTCTTCTGCTTCAGGAACTGATTGGCTGGTGATAAATAGCCGTCTGTGTGGTTTCATATCATACTCGACGCTAGTAATATTTGGCATACGAAAGCTATCGGTATGGCGAATCTCGTAACCTTTAGTGTTGAGGAAACGCGTAAACCAACCAAGATTATTAGTTTCGTTACGGTATTGCGCAAATACACAACCATTCCGTCTTTCTACAGTCATTTCTAACTTTTGTTGACGAGGTGTGCGAAAAATTCCAGGATGAACGCTAGCGGTATGAGGAATATCAATGAAGTTTTCGACACAGTTGGTAACGTTATTGCGGAAGCGATTAATTACCCGCACTGTCTCCCATCCCGGTTGTTGATAGAAAGGCATGGCGAAAGGTTCAAATTCCTCAGTGGGGTATTGTGCTAGACGTACGTAAACAAACCCATCTTGTTCTCTGGTGTCATATCGCAAAGCCCGCCGTGCTTCGGTTGCTTGGAAATTTTCTCCTTCAGAGGGTACAGCTATCACCTTGCCAGTTTTGTCGTATACCCAGCCGTGGTAAAGACATTGGATTTTGCCTTGACAGACTTTACCTTGAGAAAGACGACTATTTCTGTGGATGCAGCGATCGCGCAATGCTACAGGTTTACCATCATCCCCGCGAAAAACCACCAGCCACTCACCTAAAACTGTACGTTGCAAAACAGTATTTGACTTTAATTGTTTACTCAAAGCAAGAATGTACCAAAAATCCTCAAATTTCACTTTTATTCCCCACAAAGCCTAATCTCAATGTCGCTAGTCAATTCGACTTGGCAGGCAAGTCTTGCTTGTTTATTTGCCGATGCAAATATATCTAAAATTTCTTGTTCTTCTTTACTAGGTGGTGGTATATCACCAGCTATTATGACAAGGCAAGTACCACAAATTCCAGTACGACAACCAAATAAAACTGGAGAATTTTCTATAGTGAGATGTTCAGAAAGTTGCTGATATTTTTCTAATATGATGGGTTGATAATCTGTTTCTGGGAAGGAAATAATACAATATTGTTTATTCATAAATTAAAAAATTAGTAAATTTGGGAGTTCTGAATATCATTTTGGAGCCTGATAACGAGGTTCAATCATATTTTATAAATCGACCACAGATGGACACAGATAAACACAGATAAATCATCCGTGTGCATCTGTGTTTATCTGTGGTTGTTATTAACATAAAATTGAATTTTGTAATCAATTTATAGACTTGGTGTGGCTCAAGGTGAATTCTTAATTAAGTTGGATTTCTAAATATCAAATTTTTTTGACCAGATAGATGTTTCTAAGCTATTTACATAATTCATATATTTAATTAATGGTTTATCAATACTAATAACCGCATTAGGATTATAACGAATGTTGTCATAAATCATGCCATCTTCATCTCGCAAAAAATAATAAGCTAGTTTGGTGAAAAAGAGCAGTGTTCGACTGACAAGCCAACCCCAAATACCTGTTCTTTTTTCAGTTACATAAATAGGTTGAATTCGGGTTTTACCATCTTTGATAGGAGTGTAAGCGTAAATCATGTGTAATGGCGGCACTAACCGCACATTTTTCATGATAGTTAAAAGTCCAAGACAGCCATTGGCATATCTCATCGTATATTCGTAATTATTTCCAAGAATTTTTTGTCCCAGTCTTTCTCTATGTGTAGTTTTAGGAAATTGTCCTCTGAGAGTAAAATCAATAATTTGATTAGATTCATGTTGCTGCAAAAATAATTCCATTTTTATATTTAATTTATGTACAGTTTGCAGATGTTGAGTATCGATACCATTCATCATGCAAATATGGTGATGACAATTTCTTTCAAAAACTTTGTCGTAAATTGTCAAAAGCGATTTACCTTTCAGTTCATCAAATTCGGCAACACCATGAGGAGGGTTGACATCTGGATAAATCCAAATAAAACCATATTTTTCCTCAGTGGCATAAGCTTGTAGTTTAGCTTTTTCAGGAATTTCTGATTGACAAGGAATATGCTGGCATTTTCCCTCACCATCAAATTCCCAATGATGGAAAAAGCAGCGAATAAAATTACCTTCAACTCGCCCAATTCCTAAATCAGTTCCTAGATGTGGGCAATATGCATCCAAGGCTCTAACTTTGCCATCTTCTCCACGAAAAATAACAATTCTTTGTTCATAAATATCTACAGATTTTACCTTGCCTATTGGCAATTCTCGACTAGGACAAGCAACGTACCAGCCTTTAGCAACAACATCCCAATTGTTGAAGATTTTCATCTTTGATAGGGGTTGTGTATTTTGATTTTGAAACTGGTTCATTCCGCCCTAGTCCCTACAAACATTTACAACTGTGTTTCAACTTTTTCAGAAAGTTTAACTGCTGTTACTGTATTCATGCCAGCCGATAGGATTAAACCTGTAATGAAAAAAACGTCAATTATCAGCCCTAAAAAAACGGGTGGTCGTCCCGGTGTATTCCAAATTATAATTAAACCTGCATAATTCACTAATGTAATTGCAGGTATGCCAATTGCTGGAATAGCCCAACGTGCCCAATTTTCTCCCTTTTTAAAGGGGATAAATAATAATACTGCCAAGGCAGCAGCAACAGATAAATATCCTCCTCCCGATACCTTCATCAAAGATAAAAACTGCATTTGAAAACCATGTTCAATTTCTGACCAATTTAAACCAACTGCTTGTTCTTGATAAGGTAATAACTGAGGTGTAAATAGGTAAGTTAGGGCAATACAAGCAATACAAAGAATAGCTACAAAATAACAGCTAAAAGCGATTTTTGTTTTTGTGTTCATTATGCCCCCGGCTTATTCTTCAGGTTTAGGGTTAAGAACGTAAAAAATTAGCAAAAGCCTGCTTTTGAATTCCCAGATATTTGGGAATAGAATTGGCTGCCATGATTGACATTTGTCGGTTATTTTCCCAAAGATAGTCAAGCTTCTCAAGGTAGACTTTATAAGATTCCCTCGCTTCAGTGTGGGTTTTGTAGCTACGGTGCAGCCCTTCTGTTTCTTGTGTAAAGCACTGGTGCATCATGTCTTTGGCTTCAGCATCGCTCATATCAAAAACAGGCGATCGCAAAATCTGATAAACTGCTGAGTACAGTGCGGGATCATACCAAAAAATCCCATTAATAGCCGCAGAAAAATGATAATGGTCTTGTTGACAACCGCGTATACCCAAGTTTGCTACTAATTTCTCAAATGACGTCGGTGGTTCCAGGCAGTGAATCACATCATGGGAGATAATCGTCGAACTATTGAAATGAAAGCTTTCATCCATGAAGTGATAGTAGGAAATCTTGGCAGGAATCGGAGCAGTTTCCTGGTTGGGATGCTTTTGATAGTAGTTGCTGAGTTTGTGCTGTACTAATTTCCCGTTGAGTGTGCGCACTCCACGCACGGTGAAGTATTGGCAAGCTAAGAAGGTATTATCTGAGGATAAAAGTCCGAAGGCTTGCAATTGTAATTTCTTCCAGCGACGCTTCCAAATATTAGTATCAGCAAACACCATTGTTTCAGTAAATGGGCCGCGCATTGTGTAGCTGAAGACACGCTTACCAAACAAAGCCATTTCTACTTGGTTGGCGACTGTCCGAAAAGCATTGATGTGAGCGCGTTCTTGGGAGGATTCCAAATCGAGCGTATCGCATACCAAGCGGAAATCCTCTTGGGCATAAAGCCCGGCAGCGCTAGTTTGATTAAAGTAGATCGTGGCAATTTCAGCAGAGATAATCTGTGAATAATAAGCTACCCAGTAAAGCTGGTTTAGGATAATTCTTTGAGTTGGACTAGCTTGTTCCCACAGAGGAGTGGCATGAAGTAAAGAAAATTCCTCCGGGTTCCAGTATTCATCCTTGCAACTTTCATAACAGAAACTCGCAGCAGCCTCGTCTAGTAATTTAGTATGATCTTGCTGTTTGTTGCGGGTGTGGTTAATTTGGAGTTTTTTATAGATATTTTGATTTTCTAAAAGTGTGTTTTGTTTAGTTTTGTTGATTGTTGCAATCATATTTTTAGTGGTAGAAGCAACTAATATAGCAGTCTTGTTTGTCTTACACACCTTGATTCACTAATCTGATTGTATAGAGATGAAGATACTCTAAACTCCGAAGTAGCAATGAGGGCATCCATTAACGGCTTGATAGCCATAATTAGATTTTTGTGTTTCGCCTCAACCAAAATACCCAACAAACCAGTAATCCTTAGTCCTAAGCGATTAGCTTCTGCTCTGCCGCGACGCTCATCAATCAATAGTAAATCGGCATTGAGTTCTAGGGCAAGGACGATCGCTTCAGATTCCCCAGGATCTAACCTGGCTTCGTGCTGAAGTCGTTTAACAACATTACGATTCATAACTTGTTTGACTTCCAACCAAGAAGCAGCTTGAACTTCGAGGGTTCCAGGAACGGGGGGATCAATATCTGCAAGTTCAAGATATGCTGCTTCGGGAATGATGACTTGATTGTACAGTTGAGGCAAAAGGTGCAAGTGCTGAATTGCGTGCTAAATTCGTAATAACAGATGTGTCGCTAATAACAATCAAAGCCGTCCTAACTCCCGCAGGTTCTTCAAGTCAAGTTCAAAGTCTTCAAAATCGTAAGAATAAAGCGGGATATTTCGCTGCTTCAGAAGTTGACGAAAGTCGTTTGGTTGCATATCCGCTAGTTGGCTGGCATAGCCTAAGGTTAAGCGACCTGTTTGGAACAGGTATAGTGCAATCTCTTGGCGAAACTCACTCTTAGTTAGCCCAGATGCTTGCAGGATTTCGTCTGAAATTATGACACTCATAGCAGAATTGCCTCACCAGTCATATTTTTAGGGTAGCTCATTGCTCATCTACCAACTCGTAGACTACATAATTCGCGATCGCCCTCTGCGTTGACCTGAGAAATCTATTGTATTTTTACGCTAGGATTCACCTTGACTCCTGTCACCTGAACATAGGAGTTGTGGAGCAATTAAAAAGATAGGCAGGCGATCAAATACAACTAACTGCTAACTCCTGAAAATATACATTTGTTTGCTGGGAAAGGCTGGAATGCTCCTCGCACCTCTAGTTCTTCAACTATAACTTCTGCATTTGGGGAACGCATAAGCGATCGCAAAAGTTGCAAACGAGTACCACTTTGAATTTCTGTTTCTAGTTCTTCAAAAATTTTGACTTTCTGTGCTGTAGAGAGATAGCCTTTCACTTTTTCAATTGTTGATACCACACTTTGAGGCCCCACTTGCACCATCTGTAAAAATAATGCTAGCGTTTCAATCATCGTTTGTTGGCTGGATTTAGTCACAGCTACCCGATCAAACAAAGTCACGCCCGTACTGTGATGGCGACTCTCGTCTTGCAGAAATCCCCACAACACTGCACTTAAATCTGAACTGCGACAATTTTTGGCGAGACTGCGGTAATGGCTTAAACCCCATCCTTCTAGTACAACTTGCAGTATAAATAGCAGCACCGTTTTATCAGAGCTTTCAACTAAATCACCAAGCAAGCGCAAGAATGGCTCATCCGTTCCTACAAGTTCTGAAGTATCTATAAATTGACTAATCTGCGCCAAATGTGTAACTTCATCACTACTGAAAAGAGCGTACAGCATCCGCTCCTCAGTAGTTTCTGCCAGCGTTACCATTTTTGCCATGTAACCTACACCAGCTTGTTCGATAAAGTAGGCTTCCGCCAACAATCCATAACTACAGAGATGCAAAATCTCTGCTTGTTCCTGTGCGCAAGCTTCTCTAAAAATACTGACTTTATCTAAACCAAAATGTTTGGCATCCCAGTAAGAGGACAAGCGGAGGTGGGGAGGTGGGGACATGGAGAATGTTTTTGATAGATTCTCCGCGTCTGTTTTCCCTAACCTACTTTCGAGTGCTGAAAATAGTACGCGACACAACTTGTCTTGTGTATGTGCATGAGGTAAATCAAATCCGGCAATTTTATGATTGGTCATTGGTCATTAGTTAGTAGCTAATAGGTTGCTTGTCTCCCTATCTCCCCGTGTCCCCGCGTCCCCGCGTCCCCGCTCCCTAATCATTCATCTCCCTTACTTTTCCCTGTCTCCAAGTCTCCCCATCACCCCATCTCGCCATCACTAGCTGCCAGTTTCCCCAAGCAAGGGCTTTCTGTTTCTCAACGTGTTGGATAAACTGAAGAATGGACAAGTCTGCCTTAATCGGGGTTTTTAAGTCAAACTTGATGGTTTGGAAAATTCTGGTGTCACCTTTGGCGAAGTAGTTGCCGACTAAATTAGTTAGCCAAAGTAATATTCGATTTAGTAACCAACCGTGAATACCTTGGCGCTTCTTAGTAATTAGTATAGTTTGACCTTCAGTTTTTCCCCCTTCTAAAAGGCGCAGGGCAAACATAATGTGGAAATGAAGAAAATCGGGGCCTACAGTCACCGTACCAGTGCTGCCATACCAATAGCACATACTATAGGTAACAGCATTTTTGTAGAAGGGGCGGATTAATTTTAAGAATAAAGAATTATCACCTCCGCGTGTGGTGTTGCTAAAAATAATGGCGTTTTCATTTACCTCTTGTCTTTCAAAAACTATATCTACTGGGAAGTTATGAACCGTATTGAAGTGATGGGCATCAATTGCGTTAATCATCACGACGTTGGGGTGACAGTTTTTAACAAAACGCGCACCAAAGGCGGCATCGCATTCTGCGTCTGCCAATTCTGGAACAAAGGGCAGGGGTTGTTGTGGAGTTTTGCCAGTCCAAATCCAAATCATTCCATACTTTTCGGCAGTAGGCCAAGTTTTTAGCTTGATGGGAAGTGTTTCCCCCAAACAAGGAACATCAACACAACTGCCATCAGCATTAAACTTCCAGTTGTGGAAAAAGCAACGGAGTCCATTATCCTCGACTTTACCTTCAGCAAGGTGAGCGCCCATGTGCGGACAGTAGGCATCAAAAGTAACTACTTTGCCATCTTTGCCACGGTAAATAGCTAGTTCTCTACCTAATAAAGTCAGAGGTTTTACTTGATTCACACGCAGCTGATGGGAAGGAGTAGCCCAGTACCATCCCTCGATAAAACGCTCTGGATTATTAAAATGTTTGGTATGGCGATTCGAGTTAACAGGCTGCGAGTTAACATTCATTTTAATAGTTTTACTAGAGCAGAATTGGCTGATTATATAATTCCCAATCTCAAAAAATTGTTCTATTAAATAATGATTAGGGAACCATAGAAGCTAATCGGGGTTTATCTTTATATATTTCTGCTGCTGAATAATCTGCAAACCACATCCGCCTGCCAGCACGGGTAAGATTTTGTTCACTAATTTCTGTTAAACAAACCAACTCGTCTCCTTGAAGATGATTGGGGTTACGCATCTCAAAAAACTGGATGTGGGGATCTAGCAGTCTTTCTGAGGGAATACCTTGAAGTGACTCATGCAGAATTTGAGGATAGGGAAAGCGAACTACTCCAGCTTGTCGATCGTAGTACCTACCAAAGCGATCGCACGCCAAAAACTCTAACAAGCGCGAAGTATATTCTGGTGTTGGTGTATCGTATCTAGGGTAAAATTCCTGCCAAAAAATTGGCAGAAAACGATAGGTACGATAACCACTGGAAATCAGCAGCCAATAAAGCTTTCCTTGACAATAGTCATAACGAAGCCTATTGACTGAGGTAATCCAAGCACGAGACAGTATTGAACTTGACCAAGCACTAGGATCTATAATAGTATCTCCGGAGTAAACAACACTGAGGCTTTCACCCTCAAACTTAGTTTTGTAAATTAAAAGCGTAGAAAAACCTTGCATTTTTTCTACTTTTTCATCTTTGAAAAGAATAACCCAGTTTTTATTTGCTAAATCTGCATCAAAAATATTTCGCTTCACACCCCTAAAGTGAGTGCTAAGGAGCAAGTACATATCCTCCATATCTTCTTTTGATAAATCTTTAGTACTAACTAAGTAGCTCTTCATCGTTTTCTCATCACAAATTATGCCGTTCCATTATATGAACTGTAATATTTGTTTTGATGCAGCTACAAAGTTTTGTGTCACAAAAATAACTGTCTTAGGGACTAGAGACTAGGAAGAGGACAAGGGGAAGGATCTTGACTCACGTCTTCTCCCCTTGTCGACGGACACTTTCCACCTGCGGAAGCCGCTAGCTAACGCAACGAACACCTTACGACGAACGCGTCTACAACGGGGGGAACCCAGCACGGAAGTGTCCTCCCCTTCCTTTTTCCCCTCCCCGTGTCCTCTTATTCCCAATCCCCACTACCCACTACCCAATAACTAACCTTACTGATAGCGATGGGATTTATGAGTGAATACCATGCGTCTTATTTAAGGAAGTTTACTCTATTCATATTACTAACCTGAAAAACCGGAACATTTCTGGAAAAATACAATTGTCATCAGCGGTTTGATAAGAAAATTTTTTGATACAGCAAAACTGTTAGTAGTGTATCTGAAAAAGGAATTTTATCATGCATCAATAAATATCACTTTAATATTAGAAAAACTATGCGATTGAGAATTTGGGTTTCTAGCTTTTTCCTGGCGTTTTCTTGGTTAATATCTCCAGCGATCGCTGGTGTACCAGTTAATATTCCGGAGAAATGGGCGAGCAACACCACACCATCCTCTCCTGCTAGCACTGCAAAACCAATTACTGTCACCAAAGCTGAGTTTGGGGTTCTTAGACAAGAAAAGAGTGGAAAAGTTACATTGATCCCAACAAAGAAAATACCACTGCAAGAAGGAGTTAAATATGGTTGGCGTCTTCACCTCAAAGACTACAAGGGCGAAGTAGCATGGCGAGAAGTACTGCAACTACCAGAACCTCCTGAAACTTGGGGTACAACCAATACCGAAAACTTTTCATTATCAGCAGACGGCACCGCAGCACAGACAAAACGCAAAGATTCCGCTAAAGATGGCGTGATCAAAAATTCTTGGACGATCGCTCCTGGCGATCCATTGGGAAAACATACTATCGAAGTCTACATTGGCGATCGCAACGTTGCTACTTTTGAATTTGAAGTAGTTCCACCAAAGAGAGAGAAACCAGCTACCAATACTTGATAATGTTTGAAAAACTATGTCGTCAGATTGAGGGATTTTTTCCTAGCATCCTTACTTTTTGTAAAGCAAGATGTAGGTATTTAGACAGAATTATTTACAGACATTGTTTTTCCCAACCCTGTCTCTACAAATGAATTTAATTTTGTTCAACTACTTATTTAGCTTGATTTTGAGAGAATTATGAAAGCAAGCAAAGGTAATTTCCAAAAAACTTTGTTGAGCATTTTTGGTGTGGGTAGTCTTTTTACTTTATCTGCTTGTAGTCAACCGACGGCAGATAATACAAATACTCCTTCGATTGCAAAAACACCAATAGAAACTAGCTCACCTGGAGCTTCTCCAGCTAACACTGCACCCACAACAGAAACTCCTGCTGGTACAACTGCAAACCAAACTTTCGCAGAACTTGCACAGTCACCAGCCAGCCAAGGAGCTTTTAAGACTTTAACAAAAGCAGTAGCAGCAGCTGGCTTAACTGAGCAATTATCTGCAAAAGGCCCTTATACTGTCTTTGCACCTACTGATGCTGCTTTTAACGCTCTACCAAAAGGTACTGTAGAAAAGCTCCTCAAACCAGAAAATAAGCAACAGTTAGTCAGGCTTCTTACTTACCATGTTGTACCAGGACAAGTCACCTCCAGTCAGTTTACATCTGGAAACGTAAAAACAGTTGAGGGTTCTCCTGTCAAAGTCAAAGTGAACAATACCAATAACGCAATTACTGTAAACGATGCCAGAGTAACTCAGGCGGATATTCCAGCTAAAAATGGTGTTATTCACGTAGTTGACAAGGTAATTCTGCCTCCAAAGTTTTAACCAAGTCTTGACTTTAATCAAACTGTACCATTTGATTGAGTGAGCCAGATTGCTCTAGTTCTCGTTACCAGGTTGAACCTGGTAACGAGGGTTACGAGGCTTTATCTCCAAGCTGTTGGAACTGGTGGAAGATGTGAATCTACAGAGTTTTTATGGGTAGGTGATTCTTAATTGGCTGTAATACATTCAATTTAATGTCAAAGTAAATTATAAAATTCCAACTGTTTACATTCTATAGTTAAAGTTTTATGTTAATTGTATTTTACTCAATTGAATTTGCTTAATATTTCGTCTAAATTTTTGTTAGACACCCACCTTCTCAAAGAAATCGGTAATCTATTGTTTTGTTTATGTTCAAAGCAGAAAAAAACTCTCCAAGGGCTAGACCCGGAGAGTTCAATAATGGGTAAATGTTAAGGGAAATCAGTAAGTGAACCAACCAGAGAAGACTACAATAACTCTCATGTCACTCAGCTACTAAATACAATTATCTTCAAAATTACGAAAATTGAGCATCAATATTTATAATGGAACAGTGTTGATTTATTGTCTCTTACAGTAAGAGAATATAAACATAATTAGAAGCTAGACCGAACAAGAGCTTCCACGCAGAAGTAAAGATATTAATAATGTCTAGTTATGTGGTAATCCTAAATGATTCATGAACATTATTTTGCGGCTAATAGCTAATAACCTTTTGACTATTAACTGTTGACAGTCAATAAACTGATATCAATATCTTGTAATTTCGCACAACCACTTAATGCCATTGCCACATCTAGTTCGTCGCGTAAAATTTCCATCACATCAGCTACACCAGTCTCTCCTGCTAAAGCTAATCCCCACAAGATTGGACGACCTAATAATACACCTTTAGCCCCCAATGCGATCGCTTTTAGGATATCAGTACCTCTACGGATACCACCGTCTAAAAGTATTTCAGCACATCCATCTACAGCTGCTACCACTTCAGCCAAGGCATCTAAAGAAGCGATCGCTCCGTCTAATTGACGTCCACCATGATTGGAAACTATTATTGCCTTGGCGCCACACTCAACAGCACGGGCAGCATCATCACCCCGTAAAATCCCTTTAATTACCAATGGCAAAGGACATAGAGATTGCAACCATTCCAAATCGTGCCAAGTTACCGCCGCATCTAACTGTCGAGCAAAATAAGTAAATAACCCAGATTCTCCCTGCTCAATCGGAATATTGAGTTCCGATAGATTAGCAAGGTTACCGAGTTGCAAACCTGGTGGTAAAGTAAATTGGTTGCGTGTATCTCGTTCACGCCGTCCGAGTACAGGTGCATCTACAGTTACGCACAGAGCATTGTAACCTGCCGCATGAGCACGCTCTACCAAAGCACGAGTTAGTCCGCGATCGCGATGAATATATAGCTGAAACCACAAGGGTGCAGTTGGATTGTGCGGCTGATAGGCATCAGCTATATCTTCCAGACTTTGAGTAGACAGCGTACTCAACACCATGCCCACACCAGCCTTTGATGCAGCAGTTGCTGTCGCTAATTCTCCCTCTCGATGGGCGAGACATTGAAATGCCATCGGAGCGATCAACAGTGGCATTTGTAGGGGTTGATTCAATATTGTGGTTGCCAAAAGGCGATCGCTCACATCCACCATTACACGCGGGCGTAATTTAATTCTGGTAAAAGCAGCTCGGTTATCCCGCAACGTGATTTCATCCCAAGCACCACTAGAGTAGTAATCCCAAGCCATCTGAGATAGACAATCAGCTGCTCGCTTTTCATACTCAAATAAGTTCAGCGGTTTATTAATCTCTGCCATCTCCTCAGCCTGCTACTCTATCAATTTTCAACAGAGATGGTATTATACAGCGACTCTTGATGCTTTTTTTGACATATTTGACATAAGGGAATTTCAATCCAGAACTCTGTTCCTTTCCCTAATTCTGACTCACACCGCAGCACGCCTGCGTGTTTTTCCACAATAATTTTGTAGCTAATTGATAAACCTAACCCTGTTCCTTGACCTACAGGTTTAGTAGTAAAAAATGGATCAAACAGCTTGCGCTTCACCTCTGGAGTCATACCAGAACCATTGTCAGCAATTAATACTACCACTCTATTATTAACAAGCTTGGTGCAAATTGTAATTTTGCTAGGGTTATTTCTAATCTCCTGTTGGGAGCGCTTCTGGTTGTAACTATCCAAGGCATCAATAGCATTACTAATAATATTCATGAACACCTGATTCAATTGCCCCGGATAGCACTCTACCTTAGGTAAGTTGCCATACTCCTTAATAATTTCAATTGCTGAATGTTCTGTTTTAGCTTTAAGACGATTTTGTAAAATCAGTAGAGTGCTGTCAATACCTTCGTGAATATCGACTGCTTTCATCTCTGCCTCATCCAGGCGGGAAAAGTTGCGTAAAGACAAGACAATATCCTTAATTCTTTGAGTTCCCATTTTCATGGAACTGAGTATTTTGGGCATATCTTCAACAAGAAAATCTAACTCAATATCCTCAGCCTTTTCTTGAATTGTCTGTTTGGGGTTTATGTACTCTTGTTGGTAAAGACATAATAGTTCCAGCAAGCCTTTAGTATATTCATTTACATGAGCAATGTTACCGTGAATAAAGTTAACGGGATTGTTAATTTCATGTGCCACCCCTGCTACAAGTTGACCAAGGCTAGACATTTTCTCTGTTTGAATCAGTGGAGCTTGAGTTTTCTGGAGTTCGTGTAAAGTTTGCTGAAGTTCTGCCTCTGCCTCTTTACGTTCAGTAATTTCGGTTTCTAAGCTGTCATTAAGTTTACTCAATTCCTGACTGCGCTCAACCAAGACATTGTAGGATTCAGCAAGTTTGTCTGCCATACGGTTAAATTCGTTAGAAACTTGCTCAATTTCATCACCACTTTGAATGTTCAGACGGTATCCTAAATCACCAGCGCCAATTGCTGTAGCTCCCGTCTGTAGTTTGTGCAAGGATTGAATCACCGGACGCAAGATGAAGAAAAACTTACTCACAGAAATAGCAAGGATAAGAAATACAATCCCATAGGAAAAAAAATGTGACATTTCCTGAACTTGTTGTAATTCTTGTTTAGCCAAGTGCATTTGCTGATGGGAATCTTCAATCACCTCATCTAAAAAAAAGTCAATATCTCTGTCAAAAGCATTAATTGCCCGAAAGTCTTGTTGAGAATCTGCCACAGATGTCTCAGACGTGACAGTTGCCAAATTTGTCAGTTGTGTTCCTAAGCGAACAAGAAATTCATGACGGCGACGAATATTCTCCAAATCAGGAGACTGAGGCATTAGTTTTTCCAACTCCTCAAGATTCTCCAACACATTTGTTTGATACTTTTGTATATCTGAGTGTTGCGTTTTAAGAATACATAGTCTTTAAGTGCGTGAACTTCATGTCCTACAATCGCCTGTACCTGCCAAGCTAATTCAATAGTACGGCTGGCTTGCTCCAACTTTTTGTAAGCAGAAGTTTCCATTTGGTTACGCCAGATTGTAATCCCACCCAAGACAACAGCGATTAACCCAACAACAAAAGCAGAAGTGCCTATAAATTTAGTAGAAATATTCATTTTGCCCCCTGAGAATTGAGATTAAGTTGTATTCGCAGTTGCTCAATCGGTGCATAATCTGACGCCACAACTAAGGTGTAACCAGCTGCTTGAGTACCGACGATATCTTCCATGCCTGCGGGAGTATTAAGGAATGCCCGTTTTAACTCTTTAATCAGTTCTGGGGGTAATTTTTTGGAAACTAGCATAGGTGAATGGGGAACAGGAGCGGATTCCCAAATAACTCTGGAGTTTGCGGGAGCCAGCTTGCCAATTTTCTGCCGTTTGATGTAAGAAGGGATGTTAGTGGCAACTGCATCGACAAGCCCATCTTCCAGCATTGCTTCAGTTTTGGCGTGAGTTCCAGGGAAGATGACTTGGGTAAAGTCATACTCAGGTTTAATCCCTTGCTTTGTCAAGGCTGCCAGTGGCATGAGATAACCAGATGTAGACGATTTACTGACAAATGCAACTCGCTTACCCTTCAAATCTTGTAGCGTCTTAATCGGACTATTTTTGTTGACGATAATTGCGGCTCGATACCAAGGTCGTCCTGTATATTTATCAATGGGAGCAACTAACGGTTCAACCTCTGCACCCCGCTCTAGTGCTTCAAAGTAAGATACGGCTCCCACATAAGCCATATCTACTTTCTCTTCTACTAGCCAATCAACTACTTCTTTGTAATCCTTAGCAATTTGGAAACTCACCTGTCGTCCGAGTGCTTTTTCTAGATATTCATCCAACGGTTTAATCATCCGTTGTTGTTCTGTGTGACTTTGAGTTGGTAAAACTCCTATTTTGAGTTTTTGCTTGTTGTCTTTGCTATCTAAACTTTCTTGCTCGCTTGTGGCTCTATTAGATTCTGAAACAGTACAGCATAAGGTAAAGACAGCAAGAATCACAGCTAAACTAAGAAATGTTTTTTTGTGAATTTTTTGTAATAATAAATGCATTTTTAAAATACTCTTGGATTTCAGCAATTTAATGTCTTGTTCTCTCTTCATTTAGTATTAAAGTTATGTTTCCCAAACAAATTACACAAATAACACTTTTGATGTTTTGTAATGATTGGAAGATGATTTCAAGCCTTTATGTCCAAGATATGTATCAAAAATCTTGATTTTCTTTTACGACTTTTCCGCTCTTAGTAAATTTTAGATAGGTTTGTGATGATAATTGAAAGAAGAATATGATAGATAGCAAGGTAGCAGCAAATAACTGTACCCAACTAGAAACTAGGCTACTTCTTGCTTCTAGTTGCCCATGCTTTTACAGTTTGTGTATATGTTGTAATTTGTCAACTACCATATGTCGTAATTAGCGGATAGCCAAGCGCAATAGGTAAAGGAGCTTTTGTGTGCATTATTCGTATTTTTCTTAATTAAATATTGCAGGTAAATCACTCATTAACTGAGCGGTGTTTTCTGCCAACCAATCTTCTAGCGCCAGCATTCTCGCTACTCCATCCAATACACTTTGGGAAGTCACTTTTCTCTCAAGTAGCCACCCTGTCCAATAAACAATACAACTTGCCTGCTGCAAGCGCCAAACTAATGTTAGTGCTTCTACTTCAAATTGTGAAAGAGAAATATATTCGGTATAGCCAGTACTGAAAGCTTTAATAAATTCCCAACGAGGTGCCTCCTGCCCAGGCGATCGCGTAAAGTGATCGACTGCCGCAATATAGTCTATTAACCGTAAGTCTGAAGTAGCAAACTCGAAGTCCAAAATCCCAACTACACGGTTGTTTGCTACCAAAACATTGGGAGACAGAAAATCTGCATGAGTTGTTTGAACTGGAAGCATTTTGTATAGGTTAGGTACAGCTTCCAAAACTTCAGTCAACGTTTTAATCACTCGTTGTTGTTGTGTTAGTGGCAATTCAAGTAACCGTGGTACTTCAAATGGATCTGGCAATAATGGATGAATGTGATAGAGATCCCCCCAGGGAGGTAACTGAGCCATTTGCCCTTCTAAATCAAACCCAGCCAAGGCGTGATGCAGTTCTCCTAATGCCTTACCAACAGCGTAGGTGTGAGCAAGATTTGTGCGATCGCTCTTATTTCCTAAAATCAATGGCAGCAGAGCAACTCGCAACGAGCAGTCATCTCGATTAACCACAAGCAGTGTTTCACCCGATGCGGTTGGGATTGGAGCCGGAACAGCAAACGACAAATTCAATTTTTTCAGATGTGTTAGTAGCAAGTGTTCGTACTGAATTTGAGCAGTGGTTGTGGAATCGTTGTACAACTTGAAGACAAAATTGCCTGCCTGCGTCTTCACAAAATAAGTTGTGTTAACTGTACCTTCATTTGTTGGTAGCACTGTTGCGTCATCAACAAATAACCATGCATCAAGTAGTGTCATTGCATCTTGCTTCGACAACCGCGAGTTTTGAGAATTTTCCATTACTGGGTAAAACAGGTTGAATATTTCTGGGCTAATTCTTGTGCAAAACTTTCATCAGCAGATTTCATAAAAAATTTTTCTTATTCCTTCTGTCATTTTCCAGTCGAAATACATAATTTACTCTTTGCCACTTGTATCTATATTTAACAAGCTGTTCAGAGTAAGACAATGCGAATCTACTGGAAGCCAATTATTATTGAGGTACTATTAGAAGTTCTGCTAGAACTTGCCCCTGGCAGCTTGGAAATTTTGGCAACTTTTACCGAGTATTTGGTTGAATCTACTTGGGAAACTAGTAAAGCTTCTATTCAACTAGTTTTGGATCAGATCAATTACCAAGTTGATTGGAAGTTACCTTATATTTCCCAAGCAGTTACATCTCCAGCTATTTCGTGATCAAAGCTCCCCACTACTCACTCTTCAAGCTGCTGCATTAAATCTTTCGCATATTTTTGCTCACAGGATCGAATCCCCAAGAAAATTTGGTGCTGTCGTCGTAGCAAGCTCCTGTTAAATTCGCTTCAAACAGCTTAGTATAGTGTAACCTTGCTCCGCGCAGATTCGCGTCCACTAACTTTGCACCACTGAGGTTAGTTCTAGTTAAATTTGCTTTAGCTAGGTTAGCTCCACTCAAATTTGCTCCCCATAGTTTAGCTTTAGCTAGGTTAGCTCCACTCAAATCTGCTGCATACAAATTGATGCCAACTAAATTTGCTCCAATTAACTTGGCATTAGCTAAATTGACTGCTGTAAAATCTCTTTCTCCTGCGGCATAACGCCTGATTAATTCATTGGCATCCATAATTCTTTTACCTTCGTCAGCAAATTAGAAGCAATTTCCTCCCATTCTCGATCTAGCCCGGCATGAAATTCTGGTTTACCACAGCGTCTGTACCAATAGCGGGCATTACTCAAATCTCCTTCTTTTCTATGGAGATAGGCATGAACCCAAGCACTATCAGCATCACTAGCATTTTGAACTATTTCATGAGCTTTATCCCAATTACCTTTGTAGTCATACCACAGAGCTTGCAGTGCTTTGGGTAGGGATTCAGGAGTTTTTTGCTGTTTTTCAATTAATTGCTGGAATTCTTTTGCTATGATCATCTGTCTCTAATGAATGAGCTCAAAATTTCATAAACCCTATGTGCAGGTATTGCAACCTACTTTTAAGGCACAAGTTATATGTGCGAAGCCAATAGAGCCTCTATTCATCACTTTATCAACGACTACGGATGATTAGATGCAAAAGTAAGACAATAAAATTGTTTACACTTCAATTTGGTAGGCGATCGCTTAAATTTTTCTGCGTTCCCATGTCAATTATAATGAATTGTTAACCAATAGGAAAAGGAAGACAAGGAAGATGAACATAGCAGGATATGTCCTCTTTCCTTGCCTTCCCGCGGAGCATGAGAAAAATAAAGGGTCATATAATCAGGAAACAGATCTGCTTTCCTTACTCACACGCCATATGTAATGCACCCATAATTGAAGTATGCAATTGAGCCTCAGGAATTGACTTTGAGTTTTCAACAGCATATTGCCAGTTTATATTTTCTTTATAGAGTTTAATTATCTTGAGTTGTCCCAGATTATGGATTACTTGCTGCCGCTCAACACCAATTTCTTTGAGAAAATTATCTGTAGTCTGTCCGTTTGACATAGCTGTGACAACTGCACAGACTTCTTTACGACTGGGTGAAGTAATCTGCTGTGCATCTACAAGTAATAATGCAACTAGGGGAGTGACAATTGTAATTGCAGACATCATAAAATCATTGGAGTTCATCACACCACAGCTCCAATCTCAAGTTTGAATTGTGAAGTCATGAATTGCCAATAAAATTATCGCAATCGTTGACTACACAAGCTTTACAACTCGTTCTGTTGAGTTATCTTCACTAAATATAGCTGAATAGAACCATTGACCACTAGCAATAAGGTAAACTACTCCAGCAGCAGCGATCGCACGTGCGGGGATGGCGACAACAGCGATGCTGCTATCCCCGCCGCACCTGCCAGAGGCGATCGCTGGCAACCAGAAATATGACCGATCACATATGCCATAATTAGCACAGTCAAACCAAAGGCTAAAGATACCCCTACTAATTGAATAATATTTACCTCATTTGTTACGTAAGATGTTGCTAATACAGCGCTTCCAGTACCGCCTAAAACTAGCCAGAATGTGCCGATAAATTCAGCAATACAAAGTTTTACAATATTCATCCGTTCAAACTCCTTTCTACGGGAAGTATAGATACAGCACTTACCTCTTGGATCTCTTTCCTTGTGGTCTAAATTGGGAAAATCTTTAGATGGAGACTGTCATGTGCAAGTTCTCAAAATTAGTTTTTAAGTCAGCAAATGTGGTAAATCATAAGATAAGAAAGTACTTTGTCCTTTAAATAATTAAGACTAGATCAAAGAAATAAGATATTTATAAAAGTTGCTTTGAATTACCATAATCCTTGAATAACATTATTATCGTCAGATTCAGAAGAATTGTCCCCAGCATTCTGCATAGATATGTAGACAGTTTCTACCCAACCTTCTCCACCGAGTTCACCAATGATTTTTGCCCAGTCACCTTGTTGCTCGACAATTTCCACGCGATCGCCCTGTCTGAGAATAAAAATTGAACGATACTCTGTACCCGGGCCAGAGCGTATAGTTAAGTAACGCGAGGTTACAACACCAGTCTCACCAGCTATAATGGCAGACCATGAGCCTACAGCAAATACAAATCCTGTAATACAGGCAGCAACTAAACTTTTAAGTCGCATATTCTTTTCAATTACCCAAGGAACTTTAATTCTAAAGCCTGAAAAATTTCTAAAGATTATTGATATTTTTTACATCTTCTTAGGAGCAGACGCACTGGCGTACACCACATGCTACAAATGAAACAAACAAGTCAAATCCTTATTTCCATCTGCCATCTGCTACGCCACTTGCTATAACGGAGCGGAGCCAAAGACGCTCCGCCTCCGGAGAACCTCTGCAACGCAGTGGCTCCTCTGCCATCTGCTTTGTTTCTTGAAAGAGTTCACTCTCAGATTAGATCTAGATAAAGTTAATAGTATTTCCATCTCATAATTTAGATAGCAGTCATGCTAGTGTATTGTTGTTTCAAATCTAGCAACGATAAATAAGAATTTTATAATCATTTTCTAATAAACTCATAAATAAAAAGTAAGAAATATGCACAAATGATAAAAAGATTAGTTAACTGATAACTTTCATCTTTCGTCTCAAGTCTAACTTAAATATCATGCTGATATAGAATTTAATTTTGATAATCGCGATTAGAGGCTATTTTTTCACTTCTCAAAAGGAAAATAAAAAAGTTATAAGCTCAATGTAAAGACTAAGTGTAATTTACATATCAGCAGCAAATAGTTAATCTAGTCAATGTGACAGAAAGCATGAAAATACAACAGCTAAAAGCTTATAAGAATTACTTTAGCTGGCTATATAAAATGAAATCTCCTACTATTTTTATGAAGCTTCAATGTTTTATTGTTTAAGAATGAGAAAAGAACATATAGATTCCCAATTGACTACAATGCATCAATCATTGTCAGATACCAAAGTTACTATCAAAATTTGACTTTCTGCCAAATGTATAAAATCTTTGCATCTTAGCCTAATCTTCATACCAGTATTTCAATCCCAACTCCTAAGGTTGTATTCACTGGTGTAGAAGGTTT
The DNA here is from genome assembly GCF_038404745.2 of Chlorogloeopsis sp. ULAP02. Classification (NCBI taxonomy): domain Bacteria; kingdom Bacillati; phylum Cyanobacteriota; class Cyanophyceae; order Nostocales; family Chlorogloeopsidaceae; genus Chlorogloeopsis; species Chlorogloeopsis sp. ULAP02. The sequence goes on from NZ_JAYKTT020000017.1 coordinate 71,008, forward strand.
TTTTTTACGTTTTAAGTTCATCTGCTGTAGTATACGTCCCATAGTGGAACGACTGACTTTTACTTGTATTTTTTGATATAGAAGTTCGCATAACTCATCCAAAGTAGCATCCTTGTTGTCAGTTACTAATTGTCTTAGTTGTTCTATCTGTGTTGAAGTCAATAATCTTGGTTTACCTCCACCATGTGGCTTTTTAGCTACCGTTCCTTCTTTTCGATAGCGTCTAAGCAGCGATTGCACGAAGCTCTTGCTAACACCAAAGCGTTTAGCCAGTTGACGTTGTGAAATCTTCTCTTTTTTGTAGATTTCAAGAATTTTTTGCCGTAAATCTAATGAGTAAGCTTTCATTTTTAGACTTAGAACAAATAGTCTCACGCTATATTGAAAATCTTGTCATTTGCCAAACTTAAAGCTTATAGTTATGTGATACCTAACCCAACCATCTGCCTAAAAACAGTAGTTAATCAGGTTAAGATGTACAATAACTAGCAAAAAAACCGATTCAAGCTATTTTGTCAATCAAAACACTACATTAGACAGAAAGTAGTGCAAATAAGTAAGAAGTTTATAAGAAGAAAATATTCAAACTATTGCATTGGACTTAATCAATTAGGAAGTGTAAACCTAATCAATTTTTACTAATTTTGTGTTCAATAGCCAATTTTGTGTTAAATATTGATAAGGATTTGATTGACACTTGAAAAAAGTACCCTCTAGCTTAAAAATTTCCTTTGCTACGTTAAATAGAAACAAACTTTGTAAGCTTTTGTATGTTGCAATATGAAGTGGTTAAAGTCTGTAAGTACAGATTTGACATATTTACCATAGAGTGAAAGTTTGTCTGGCTTCACGCAAAGACCACAGAAATTGAGGCTTGTCGGTGAAAAGCCATGTACACCTCAAGGATTTTAGTTGTTCAGTACTTGGTGATACTTTCTCTTTTTTGACACTAACTATCTGAACAGTTTTTATAAATATGTCAAAGATGATAATTGGCTAAAAATTTGTATGTGAAATTTAGTCAACTAACAAATGGTGAAGGTATGACAACCAACAAGGCTGTTGTCTTGTGTCTTGCTATTTTTTTGTTTTAAAAACATTATTGACCTCATAGAAGCGATAGTTAATTACGCAGAATTAGGGTAGAGCATTAGGAAGACAAAAATGAAGAGAGTGAGAGTATTAAATATCGAAATTACCAATCTAACTTTAGAGGAAGTATTGCAAAGTCTAAAATCTGGTATTGTGTTTACGCCTAATGTAGACCATCTAATCAGATTGCAACATGATTGTGATTTCTTTAATGTTTATAACATTGCTGACTATAAATTATGTGATAGTAAAATTCTAATTTATGCATCTCGTTTTTTAGGTAAATCAATACAAGAGCGAATCGCAGGTTCGGATTTTTTTCCTGCCTTTTGTAATTATCACAAAGATAATCATCAAATTAAAATCTTTTTATTAGGAGGAGTTAATGGTGTTGCTGCAATAGCTCAAGAGCGAATAAATAGTAAGTTAGAAAGAAATATTGTTGTCGATTCTTACTCTCCATCTTGGGGATTTGAGAACAATGAGCAAGAGTGTCAGAAAATTATTGAATTGATTAATAGCTCTGGTGCAACAGTCTTAGCAGTTGGAGTTGGTTCACCAAAACAAGAAAAATGGATTTATAAATACAGAAATCAACTACCAAATGTCAAAATATTTATGGCCATAGGTACGACTATCAACTTTGAAGCAGGAAAACTTAAAAGAGCTCCAAAATGGATGAGAGAAGTAGGATTAGAGTGGTTGTATAGATTAGTTTTAGAGCCAAAAAGATTATGGAAAAGGTACTTGATAGATGATATACCTTTTTTTTGGTTGATTCTCAAACAAAGACTGAATTTATATAAAATGCCATTTGTTCAAAAACATATTTCGGAATTATATGAAAGCTCATAGAGAATAGATAATTATTATTTTGAATCATTGCTTTATCAAAGCATTGAGCTAGGGAGAACTAGACACAACTACAGTGGTCACTATGAATTCTAAACAAGAATCTTCAGCCTTAGTAATCAGTGAGCGTAGTGATAAATTACAACAGCAAAGATTAGTCAACGCAGATGATTTTATTGATTCAAATAAACGAGGATTAGATTTGCGTTCGTTCGGTCGAATGTTGCAACGCAATATTCTTTTGATTGGTAGCATTGCCAGTTTTGTTGCTGTTATCACTTTATACTCAATTCTTGTTTCTCCTCGTAGCTACGAAGGTAATTTTCAGATTTTAGTAGAGCCTGTATCTTCTGAAGGCAAACTTACTGATCCTTCGTTCATATCGCGCAATAGAGAAATTGCACCTCAGACACAAGTTGAAATAAACTATCCGTCTATACTTCAAATTTTGCAAGGGAATGAATTACTAGAGCGAGTAGCTCAAAACATTAGAGTTAAGTATCCCAAAGTGAACTATGAATCAATCAGAAAAAATTTAGTAGTTCAACGAATCGGGGAAAATATGCTTGACTCGACTAATATCATAGACGTGACTTACAAGGATTCTGATCCTGAAAAAGTAGAATTCATTTTGTCAGAAATTGCAAAAGAGTATTTGAATTTTAGTCTTGAGGATAGAAAAGATCGCATTTACGGAGGTGTTAAATTTATTGATGCTCAACTTCCTCAATTGCAACAGCGAGTCAGTTTTTTAGAAGGTAATTTACAAAGACTGCAACAACGATATAATCTAAGTGATCCTGATAGTCAAGTTGGAGAACTATCTAAACAAGTTCGCGAAATAGAAGCTCAAAAGCTAGGTGCTCAAAAAGAGTTGCAAGAAAACAGGCGGCTTTATGAAGACTTGCAAAAACAACTTAGATTAACACCTAATGAAGCACTTGCTACATCTACTCTTAGTCAAGAACCTCGTTATCAAGAACTACTTGCCCAACTTAAGAAAATAGAAACTCAGATAGCGATTGAGTCGGCAAAATATACGGAAAGTAACCCATCTTTAATTACGCTGCAACAACAACAGCAAAATCTATCTCAGCTTTTGAATCGGGAAGCCCAAAATATTCTGGGACAAAAACTCACAGCTACAGTAAATCCTCAACTCTTGAACTTCCAAGATCCCACTCGCTTGGGGCTAATTAAGCAACTGGTTGATACTGGTAATAATGTTCGAGTCTTAGAGAGCCGTCTGAGTGCGATCGCTCAATCCGAAGCTTACCTAGATCAGCAAGTAAAGCAGTACCCGGCTACTATGCGCCAGTATAACGAGCTGAAACGACAGCTAGAAATTGCTACCAAGACACTCAATCAATTTTTATTACAGCGCGAAACACTAAGAGTCGATGCAGCACAGAAGGAAGTACCCTGGAAAATTGTTTCTCAGCCCAGGATACCCCGTGATGAACAGGGTAATTTAATCGCCAAGAGCGGCAATCTTAGGAGAATAGTGATCGGACTAGCTGCTGCTACTGTATTAGGATTGGGAGCTGCTTTTCTCAAAGAGAAATATCGTAATGTCTTCCATAGCCCTGAGGAGATTAAAGATGGCATCAACTTACCTATCTTAGAGGTAATACCAGCAAATCAAACTGCTGTCACTAATCCCAATTCTTTGAAGGTTGTCGGTGCAATCAAAGAGACTGAGGAAGATGCTAGGTTTTTGTCAGCTTTTGATTCTCTCTACGCCAGTGTTCGTTTTCTAGCTGGTTCTCCTAAAGCTCAATCTATCATCGTGACTTCACCTGCACCTGGAGATGGAAAGTCTACCGTTGCCATGTATCTTGCTCAAGCTGCGGCTGATATGGGTAAGAAAACCTTGCTTGTAGATGCAAATTTTCGTAATCCTAGTCTTCATAAAAAGTTTGCCTTAGACAATGTACAAGGACTAAGCAATTTAATTTCTCAGGATGTTTCGTCTCAATCATTTCTCATTCAGGCATCACCCTTACAAAAAAATCTTTTTGTACTTACTTCAGGCAAAATTTTACCATCCTCTACCAGAATGCTTGGCTCTGCTCAGATGCAGCATTTAATGGAGAAATTTCGCCAAGCGTTTGATTTAGTGATTTACGATACTAGCCATCTGCTTGGATTTGCTGATGTTCCTTTACTCGCAGAACATGCAGATGGGATATTGATGGTTGTGGGAGTTGGCAAAACCAAACGTCCATTAATTACACAGGCTCTGTCACGATTGCAAATGTTGCAATTACCTGTTTTGGGGATAATTGCTAATCATGCCAACACAGGCAAAAATAGTTTAACTAGCTCTCATAACCTCCATCCAAAGCCAAATCAGCGGGTACTTCCTGCTTCTGTAAAAAATGAAGCTAAAGATTTCGGATTTGATCGCTCGGAATTATAACTGATTCTCTATTTCTGTAGGCACATACCCATCCTTAAATAAAGGTTCAACAGTTGTGATAGTTCATCAGTTGGCAATCCTATTTGTTGAGATTGTTTTATTTGCAATCGCACTGGGGCTTTTGGTTCCGGTTTCTGTTTTCTTTATAGAATGTATTGCAGCATTATTTCCTGAGTTTCAAATTCAGTCGTATTACGCGCTTGTACCTCGACCTAGAGTTGATATTTTAGTTCCAGCTCACAATGAAGCAGCTGGAATCAATACCACTCTCCAATCATTGCTGCCGCAGTTAATAGAACAAGACCGCCTTATAGTCATAGCTGATAATTGTAATGATGACACAGCATCTCTAGCACACAAAGCTGGTGCAACAGTGATTTCGCGTCAAGATCCTGAGCGTCGGGGGAAAGGCTATGCTTTGGACTACGGTTTGCAATTTATAGCCAATAATCCTCCTGATGTGGTGGTAATGGTAGATGCAGACTGTATCGTTCATTCAGGCGCGATCGCTCGGATTAGTCGTCTAGCATTAGCTACAGTACGCCCTGTTCAGGCTGTTTATCTGTTGACACAACCCCTCAATCCTCAACCAAAGGATATAGTCTCGGCACTAGCATTTCTAGTTAAGAACTTAGTTCGCCCCAGGGGATTAGGAAGACTGGATCTACCCTGCTTACTAATGGGTTCGGGCATGGCTTTCCCCTGGAAAATCATTCATAACATTCCTTTAGCCAGTAGCAATATTGTTGAAGACATTCAACTATCTATGGATCTTGCCATCACTGGATATCCTCCTAAATTTTGTATGGATGCTCTTGTGATGGGAACTCTTCCACAACAGCAGCAAGCAGCCAAAAGTCAAAGAACACGTTGGGAGCATGGTTATTTACAAACTATGCTCAAGCAAGTACCGCGACTTTTAAAAGCTTCTTATAAGCAAAAGCGTTTTGATTTATTGGTGATCGCTTTGGATTTGTGTGTTCCACCACTTTCGCTGTTGGTAATGCTCTGGGCAACAGCCATAACAGGAGCTACCCTAGCAGGAGTATTTGGGACTTCATGGCTGCCAACTATCTTACTAGCAATAGAAGGGTTACTGATTTGTATCTCAATTGTTGCAGTTTGGGCTAAGTTTGGTCGTACCAATTTCCCTCTGCGAACGATGCTAACCATTCCACTGTACATTCTGTGGAAGATACCCCTATATTTAGCTTTTCTACTTCAACCTCAGACAGAGTGGATTCGCACACAACGAGATTCGGCGATCGGGGAGTAGATAGTAAGAATCATAAATCATCACAACCCGAAAAACCTCTTTCTTAGTTTCTCTATGAAGTTAATCAGACTCTTAATCCAATGCAATCCTATAAAAATCCAATTAGAAAACTTAACTACTGAATCAAATGAAAAAACTAATTTCTATTTGTATCCCAACATTTAATCGTGCTCAAGAACTTCATAACCAGCTTTCTTGGCTTGCTCAAGATATTAAGGGCTTTGAAGATGATTGTGAAGTTATTATTTCTGACAACTGTTCAAATGACGAAACACAAAGTGTAATTAAAAAATGGCAGCCGGCATTTATACAAACAACATTTAAATCGAACAAACATGATGAAAATATCGGCTGTATCAGAAATATTACTTATTGCTTAAATGTTTCGACAAGTCGATTTACTTGGATAATTGGTGATGACGATTTAATCTTTAATAACACACTTGCTTACGTCATAAGTAAATTGAAAAGCATCCCAAATTTAGGATTACTATACCTGAATTTCTCAGACCTGAACAGGAAAACAGGTGAAGTGACATCAGAACACTGGTTTGATACTAATCTTGACAACAAGAAAAATATTTATGATGGAAAAGGAACATTTCAGCATTGTATAGAAAAAAACTTTGGCAGCGTAATTTTTTTGACTGCTACTATATATCGCACAGATCTAGCACAAGCTGCTTTGCAAGAATGGTCAATTGGTATGGAGAACTGGGGTTACTTAGCATATTTAGCTGGTTATTGCGCTGTTCAAGGAAATATTTTAGTAACTAAAAATAACTATATAGAATGTACTATGGGTGTTAGCTATTGGCAAGAAGATCCAAGAGCCTGGTTTAAAATTTTACATAAAGATATACCTGAAATTTATTTGAAACTTCAAGAAATAGGTTATCCTCGTAAATTCTACAGTCGAATGATTTTAAAAATTTTCAAAGAAGATTTAACAAAAGATAATTTCTTCATAAGATTAAAATACTATTTATGGTGTTTGATACATTGGCCTTTATGGTCTATAAATATAGTAATTTATTTTTTGTTTTCTCTGTCTTCAGCAATTTTTAATTATAAACTTCCTCAAACTATTGCTAATATTACACAATATAATACTCCTATTAAATAATTAAATATTTCAGATAAGATTGTTTTTATATATTTATCGATATCGATTTTTGGAATATGCTATGGATATCTCTAAAAACATCAAATAAAAAACTTTCAGTTCTCTCAAGCTTTATCTCATACTTTCTACAAATTAGAATTGAGAAAGTATACTAAAAATAAACCTAAACTTGCTTCAAGTAAACAACTAATTGTTGAAACTTGTAAGTAAAAAGAGATTTACGTTACATTCCTAGAAAAATTAGGTTTTACTTCCATACCACAGTTCCTAAAGTTTGCACTGTCAATTTAGTTTTTTACCAAATATTAGCTAAAAAAATGAAATTCATAGAGTTTTTTGAGCGTATCTACGTCATCAATCTACCTTATAGAGTAGACAGACGCCAAGCAATGGAAAAAGAACTGGAAAAAGCAAGAATGCCATTTACTCCAGGGAAAGTTGAGCTTTTTGCAGCGATTAGACCGGATAGTGCTGCTCCATTTGAAAAAATAGGATACAAGGGAGCATTTTTAAGTCATTTATCTGTATTAAAGCTAGCAAAAGAGCAAAATCTAAAAAATGTTTTGATTATGGAGGATGATTTAGCATTATCAGAATATTTTCAACAATATGAGGATGTGCTAGTCGAGCAATTACATAACATAAACTGGGATATTGTTCACTTTGGATACTTTTGTGATCATGCTATGAATCCAGAACAAAATACTTTTGGGACACTTCAATCATTATCTACAGGAATAATTGGAGCTCATTTTTATGGAGTCAATAATAAAATATTTGACAGAGTTATTGATTTCTTTGAGTTATCACTCAAAATGCCTCTCGGTCATCCTGATTGTGGGCCAATTTCACCAGATGGAGTTTATAACCTCTTCCAATCAAAAAATTCAGATGTTACTAGACTAATTTCCATACCAAGTTTTGGAGGACAGCGGAGTTCGCGTAGTGATATTACTCCACAATGGTTTGATCAACTGCCTGTTCTAAAAAAATTTGCAAGCTTAACGAGGACTTTGCTGAAAACTTAAATAATCATTGTTTACGGGGTATAGATGCAAAATAGGTAGTAGGCCAAGTGAGATGTTTGATAAAGAGTTACTTGATAATTCGTGATGCTAATAATATGAATCTGTTTGTATTGTCAGAACTTTATCCTGGGAATAAACATGTTGGTTGGTCAGTACTTTATCCGCTTGAGGAAGTACTATCATCTACCTTTAATGCTACATTCATCTACCCCTTACCAAACAATAAGATTCAGTTGCTAAGACGCTATAGACACCGAATTTTTAAGTCATGGTACAAAATTGATGACTTACCTACTCTAGATCAAGGGCCAAATATCCTTTTAGTTATTGGTTTAGGGCCTAGATTTCTTTTATCAATTCATGCTCTTAATTCTGTTCTCAAGAAATTTGACCTACGAATAGGCTACATACTAGATGGTTTTTATTCATCTCATTTGGATAGAGATGTAATGCCATACTTAGATTACTTATTTGTAATTTGTGCTGATCTTGCTGATGCTATCAATAGAAGTACTAAATTAAGTACAGCTTTTTTACCACTAGCAACTGATGTACTCAAACTAGGCTCAAATTCGATTCATCGTAGTATTGATATTATCAGCTATGGAAGAACTGATCCCAAAATACATAAGTGTTTGCAGCGAAACTTCAATGAGGAGCACAATAATCGAATCTATTTGCACTCTACATTCTCTCACCCTGAGGTTTTTAATATCCAAGAACACACAAAATTGTTATTTAAGATTTTAAGTAGATCGAAAATTAGTTTATGCTTTGAAGCAAGTAATGTAGAACGTTTTCAAGGGTACTCGCCAATTCTAATGCGCTGGTTTGAGTCTTGGTCATCTGGTTGCACTGTTGTAGGCAAAAAACCTTTCGGTAAAGGCGTGGCTAATTTAATCAACTGGCAAAATAGTACAATTGAAGTTCCAGATAATCCAGCAGATTGGCTTGCATTTTTTGAAGAATTATTAAGTGATAATGATGGTTTGATTGCTAACTCACAGAGAAACTATCGTGAATGTCTAAATAGACATGACTGGCGCTATCGTATTAAGGATATGTTTAAAGTTTTAGAGTTACCAATCAAAGAGAATCTCAAGAATGAAATTGCTTTCTTAAGGCAAAAGTCTATTGTGAACAACATGAATTTTATCAAGAAATAATTCTCAAATTAAAAAAGGGTGCTTTTAACAAGCGCCCTTCGTAAAAATTACAAAGTTTTTAAGCTTCTAAGTGCCTTTGACTACTTGACTGTGGTTACTAAATAACTGTCTTCAAGACGGATTTCAGTGCTGTTCCCCAGCTTTTTGAGATGTCATAAAATTGTTCTTGTACTTGCAAGCAAGCCTGACGCTTTTGTTCATAAAATTTGCGATCGCTACATAACTTCAGTAATGCATCACCATAGCCTTCAACATCATCAGGCTGAACTTCAACAACAGCATTCGACACATACGATAAAGCCGGAATTACAGATGAAGTCACAACAGGACGAGCAGCTAAAATTCCCTCAGCAACCACCTGGCAAAATCCTTCAATAAAAGCTGTTGTTGTTGGCACAATGACAACATGCGCTCTACCCAACATTTCACGCATCTTTGGTTGATGACAATAGCCTTGACACACAAAAAATGAATCAACTTTGGATTGTTTTGCGGCAAAACGTAAAGCTTCTAATGCCGAGCCTTTTCCACAAATTTCAAATTTAATATCCTGCCTGCCTTCAGATAAAAAGCGTTGAGCAATTTTCAACAGATCAAATACACCTTTACATGGTTCGATGCGACCTATGAACAAAACTATAAATGGCAAATGCTGCTCGTTTGGAGAAGCAATACCATCAAAGACTGATCTACGGTACAGAGGCAAAAACTCAAAGATTGGTCGAGATTGGCTACCAGCACACTCCTGAACCTGCTTAGAAATATCTGTTGAGGCTGCCAAAATTGCAGTACATCCCCTAGCAAAAAAATGTCTGTTTAGTCTCGAAATAAGTTTCTCTGTAGATGTTAGGGGTATGTACTTACGCCATAGAGTACAGTGTAAAGAAGGTATTACTTTAACTCCTAAATAAGGTAGGATAGACAAAATAAACCAATGCGTTGTACCTTCATTCACAACTGCTACATTAGCCTTCCACATCAAAGCAGAAAAAATCAAGCCTATCCCATACCAAAGTTGATTCAAGTGATATAGTATACCCGATGCATTCTTAAATTTTACTGGTCTGTGTTCAATCGTAAATTGACCATCACGTAAGAATTCTTTCTGACGAAATGATGAAATAATGTAAGCTTCTGCATTTAAAGTGCGGCACATATCATAAAACTGCCCAGAATACGTAACACAGACTTGTGATGGATCATCCTGTCCGTTAACCCAATATTTGTATGTTCCGATTACATTTCCAGGCCCAGCTGCATATAGAATGCGAAGCGATTTTGAGCTTGAGTTAGCCATAAATAATTAACTTAGATAAATTCAGAAAAAATTATCTATTTAGATTCTAAATTCTCAATAATCTCAATATTTAAAATATTAAGTGGCTTCTATTCTGACTACCAAGAATAGTTGTATTTCAAGATGGGTAATATATAAAATACTTGACATGGATTTTTGAAATTCAATCAACTCAACCTTATCCATGTAATAACAGAGGAAAGCATACTGAAAAAATCAGAGTATGATGATGCACTCTTAATAACGCTTCCTCAACTTGACATCGGAATACTTTATAATCCACTTCAGATGTTACTACAAAAAAATAAGAAAATCATAAGAAATGAATAAGGTTACAGAAAGTTTGTATGGTATCGAAAAAACTAAGTGAGTTTTATCTTAATCAACTAAACTTTCTCCTTTTTTGTATCTAAAAAAATCAGTCTTAATCAAATCTTTATAAATAGATATGATAAAATATTCCGTAAGCTTTTGGTTAGAGGTTAATAATACTTACAAAAGGCATTGGCAATTGAATTAAGATTAGATGAAGGTTGTCCATAAATATCACTTTCTTTTTGATTTTCTTTTTAAAATGACGTGTGTGGGTTTTAGTGATAAATTCTTAAAAGTATAAGACCCTGTTGCAAAGTCTGAGTTTGTACGCTCATAGCGAAAATTGCAGCTAGAAATTTCCTAAGCTTTATTACCAGTAATAGATTGTAGTGCGGTAAAAATTAAAATTATGCTCTATCAATAATTTCTATTTAGTAGAGCATAGTAAATGAACCATAGACCGTTTGACCTATTTGAAAGATTCAGTATTTGTTTTTTATTATTTTCTAGCAAGACAACCCAATATTTTGAGCAATTACAAAATCAAGATGTCTTTAACGATCGCCTACTTGATAAATCAGTATCCCAAAGTCAGCCACAGCTTTATTCGCCGAGAAATCACCAGCTTGGAGAAATACGGCATCAAAATTCAGCGATTTGCAATCCGTTCTTGCGGTACCGAACTGGTTGACGAAGCAGACATACTAGAGTTGGAGAAGACTCAGGTAGTTTTAGGAATAGGAAAAATAGGTTTAGTTGTTAGTTTAATTCGCACTGCGATCGCAAGGCCAATTCGTTTTTTACAAGCCCTGTGGTTGGCGCTGAGAGTTGGTTGGCGTTCCGAGCGGGGTATTTTGTATCATTTAATCTACCTAGCTGAGGCTTGCGTACTTTTAGGTTGGTGGAGAAAAGCATCTATAGATCATGTTCACGCTCACTTCGGCACAAATTCCACCACGGTAGCAATGTTGTGTTCGGCAATGGGTGGCCCCCCTTACAGCTTTACTATTCACGGGCCAGAAGAATTTGATTCTGTCCAGTCTTTATCCTTAGTAGAAAAAGTTAAACGAGCTGCTTTTGTAGTAACAGTTAGCTCCTTTGGTAAGAGCCAGTTGTATCGCTGGTGCGATCGCTCTGAGTGGTCAAAAATTCATGTTGTTCATTGCGGTGTAGATGATGGATTTCTAGATCTAACACCCACCTCCATACCGTCAGAGCCACGCTTTGTCTGTGTTGCCAGAATGAGTCAAGCCAAGGGACATCTACTTTTATTAGATGCCGCAGTTCAGTTGGCGCGTGAGGGCTTGCAGTTCAAGCTGGTATTCATAGGCGACGGACTCTTGCGGAACGAAATTGAAAATGCGATCGCTCAACTTGGGCTGCAAAATTATGTTGAACTCATCGGCTGGGCTAGCAATGGCGAAGTTCGCCAACATATTCTTGCTTCGCGAGCAATGGTATTACCCAGCTTTGCCGAAGGTTTACCAGTGGTACTCATGGAAGCACTGGCACTATCTCGTCCAGTCATCAGCACTTATATAGCCGGGATTCCTGAATTAGTTGAACCAGGAGTTTGCGGTTGGTTGGTACCACCAGGCTCAATCGAAGCATTAGTGACAGCAATGCGGGAGGCATTACAGTTACCGATAGAACAGCTAGAACACATGGGTACCAAAGGTCGAAGCCGGGTTATTCAAAAGCACAATATCACTATTGAAGCTGGCAACTTAGCAGCACTCTTTCAATCTAGCAACGAGAATTTAAAAACTCAGGAGATTGATACTCCATCAACTGTTGACTGTCTAAACAATCCTAATGTCGAGGTAAAGATGTTGAATTAAAAGCTAACAAGTCTCCTACTGCTGAATTAACTCTCTTCAAAAAAACCATGACCTCATTAAAGAAGCTTGCCATTAGTGGTGCTGTTTGGACGTTCGCTGGCTATGGAGCGAGCCAAATCTTGAGATTCGGCAGTAACTTAGTTCTAACCCGCTTACTCTTTCCAGAGTTATTCGGACTGATGGCACTGATTAATACCTTCATTATTGGCTTAAATCTGTTCTCAGATATTGGTATTGGTCAAAGCATCATCCAAAATAAGCGGGGAGATGAACCAGCTTTTCTCAATACTGCCTGGACATTACAAGTAATTCGCGGTTTTGTTTTGTGGCTCTGTTGCGCTTTGATTGCCTGGCCGATTGCTAACTTTTACGGAGAACCCCAACTGTTATGGCTACTACCAGTAGTTGGTTTGAACACGATTATCTCTGGTTTCAACTCCACTGCTCTGTTTACACTGAATCGACATTTGGCTGTACGTAAACTAGCAATTTTTGAACTTAGCGTACAGACAATCTCCCTAACAATCATGATTATCTGGGCTGCTTTGAGTCGGAGCATCTGGGCGCTTGTCATTGGTGGCCTTGTGAATGCTTTGCTTTGGATGATTGGAAGCCATCTCATAAATTCTGGGACACCTAACCGCTTTGTTTGGGATCACAATGCAGTCAAAGCCATATTATCTTTTGGTAAGTGGATTTTTGTTTCAACAGCTCTATACTTTCTGGCTGAACAATCTGATCGGCTGATTCTTGGCAAATTAATTCCCATCGAGCTTTTAGGCGTGTATGGTATTGCTTTTGCACTTGCTGACATTCCACGTCAAGTACTTTTGGCAATCAGTAGTAAGGTATTTTTCCCTGTGTTTTCTAAATCTGCTGACCTGCCCCGCGAAATTTTTCGTGCCAAAATTAAAAACAACCGCAAGCCTGTTTTGATTGCAGTGGCATTAGGCTTGACAGTTATGGTTAGCTTCGGAGATTTACTAATTTTGACCTTATACGACCAAAGGTATATCCAAGCGAGCTGGATGTTTCCGCTGTTAGCTTTTGGTATATGGCCTCGCATACTTACCCAAACAATTGATACATCTCTTTTTGCTATTGGCAAAGCTAAGTATGCAGCGATCGCCAGCCTTACCAAGTTTATTTTTATGATTATTGGATTGCCGCTTGGGTTTCATCTTATGGGTATAGCCGGAGGTGTGATTGTAGTTGCACTCAATGACCTTCCTTTTTATGTGGTAGTTACTTATGGTCTTTGGCGGGAAAAACTTGCCTGTATAAAACAAGATATTCAGGCTACTTTTATATTTCTGACTTCACTCACTTTCATTATTGGTAGTCGCATTGTTTTCGGATGGGGACTTCCGATCAAGTTGTTATTTACTTCCTAGTTGTCATGAGTTGTTAAAGAAAATGACTATCTGTAAAATTTGTCATAATTCCCTTGATCACAAATCTTATGTTGTCCGAGAAATGATGTTTGGGTTTAGAGATGAATTTGAATATTTTGAATGTGGAGAATGTGGATGCTTACAGATTAAAGATATTCCCAATAATATTTCCAAATATTACCCTGATAATTTTTATGCTTTTCAATTACCTACCGTTGAAAAGGAAAAAACGCTGAAGAATTTTTTCAGACGTCAGAGAATGAAATACTTAATTTCTGGAAATACTAATCTGGAGATTTTTTTATCAAAAGTCTTGAGAAAATTATATAAATTACCTAATTATAATTATTATGATTGGCTGAGAAAACTGAAATTACCATTAAACGCAAAAATTCTAGATGTAGGCTGTGGAGTTGGTACATATCTTCTCAATATGCGAGCGGATGGATTTACTGATGTTACAGGAGTAGATCCGTTCATAGAAAAAGATATTTTTTATGACAATGGAGTCAAGATTTTAAAAAAATACCTAGATGAAATCGAAGGGCAATTCGATTTGATATTTCTCAATCACTCCTTTGAACATATGCCTAAACCTTTAGCTGTACTTCAGAAACTATACAGTTTATTAAATAGTCAGGGTTATGTGGTAATTGGGATTCCCATAGTTCCATCTTTTGCTTGGCGAAACTATGGTGTAAATTGGGTTCAAATCGATGCTCCACGTCACTTCTTTATACATACAATTAAAAGTATGGAAATTTTGACAAGTCAAGCAGGTTTAAAAATTTTAGATGTCGAATACAATTCAAACTCTTATCAATTTTGGGGCAGCGAACAGATAATGAAGAATATACCAATAGCAGATAGTTCATCTCATGCTGTTAATTCTAAAAAATCTATTTTTTCTAAAGAACAAATGAAGAGTTTTGAAGCTAAGGCAATAGAATTAAATAGGCAAAAAGATGGTGATCAAGCTAATTTATATCTATACAAACCTTAAGATAATTAGCTCTTAAATTTATATATAGATTAATACAGAGGAATAATGATGCATACAAACATGATGTTTTACATTGAGGCAGATTACTTAAATAAGTTAGCAATTAAATATCGAGAATCTTACCATGAGGCTAAACCATTTCCACACATTATTATCGATAATTTTTTACCAGAGTTTATATTAGAAAGTATTCTCGATGAGTTTCCAAGAGTAGATAAGATTGATTGGCAAAAATTTGATGCTTCTGCTGAAAAGAAACTAGCATCAAAAAATGAGTTACAAATGGGAGATACAACACGATTTCTCTTGTATCAATTAAATTCTTCAATCTTTATTAATTTTTTAGAGAATCTTACAGGTATTGACGGATTAATTCCCGATCCTCATTTTGAAGGAGGTGGGCTTCATCAAATAGAAAGAGGTGGTTACTTAAAGATACATGCTGACTTTAATTGGCATAGAAAACTGCGACTGGATCGACGATTAAATCTTTTACTTTATCTTAATAAAAATTGGCAAGAAGAATATGGTGGTCATCTGGAATTATGGGATCAGCAGATGAGCAGTTGCGTAAAAAAAATATTACCAGTCTTTAATCGATGCGTTATTTTCAATACAACAGATTCTTCTTATCATGGGCATCCGGAACCATTAAATAGTCCCCAAGGACTGACACGGAAGTCACTGGCGCTATATTACTACAGTAATGGGCGACCATCTACAGAAATTTCTAGTCCTCATTCAACTATGTTCCGGGTTCGTCCAGGAGAATATCAATTACTGGAAAAAAATAAAAATTCTTTAGGTTTGACAGCCAAAACTACTCTAAAAAAATTACTTCCTCCAATCTTGATTGATGCAGGAAAATACCTTAGGCACAAGGCAGGAATATAAACCAGGGAATAGGAAAATATGAATCCTTTAGTATATGTTGTTATTTTCGGCTGGATTCCATTTGTACTCTTTCTGTTTAGGTGGATGCCAACTCAGAAAGCTGTGATTCTGAGTTTTATTATTGCGTGGCTATTTCTACCTGTAGTCAGCTTTGAACTGCCGGGAATACCAAACTATACTAAAATAGTCGCAACTTGTTACGGCATTCTACTGGCAACTATTGTTTTTGACGTTAAACGCTTCAGTTCTTTTCATTTTGGCTGGCTTGATGTACCAATGCTAGTTTGGTGCTTATCTCCATTGCCATCGTCAATGACTAACGATTTAGGTCTGTATGATGGACTATCAGGCGTCTTTTACCAAGTTGTGACTTGGGGATTACCGTACTACTTAGGTAGATTGTATCTCGGTACTTTAGATGGATTGCGCAAGCTAGCTACTTATATTTTCATTGGTGGTTTGATCTATATTCCTCTGTGTCTTTTTGAACTCCGGATGAGTCCGCAGTTACATCGAGTGCTTTATGGCTTTCATGCACGTAGTGATTTTACCCAAACAATGCGATATGGAGGATACAGACCAACAGTTTTTATGGAACATGGGCTTATGGTTGGTGCATGGATGATGGCTGCTGCACTGATTGGTATTTGGCTATGGAAAACTGAAGCGCTCAAGCAAGTCTGGGGTATTCCAATCAAGTGGCTTGTGGCTGCATTATTATTGACCAACATATTAGTCAAATCTACAGGTGCAATACTTTTACTACTGGTTGGGTTGTGTATCATTTTCTTTTCCACTAGGTTTCGTACCTCCATCTTGGTGTTGATGGTGATTGCGGCTATTTCATTGCATCTATATCTGGGAGTAACTGGTAACTTTCCTGGAGAGCAGATAGTAGCTGTAGTATCCACTACCTTAAATGAAGAAAGAGCACAATCAGTGGAGTTTAGATTCGATAACGAAAAAATCCTCTCAGAAAGGGCGCGGGAAAAAATGGTGTTTGGTTGGGGAGGATGGGGACGAAATGAGATTTATGACAAATGGGGTAAAAGACTCACAATCACCGATAGTTTGTGGATTATTGCTTTTGGTATTAGGGGTGTAGTTGGCTTAATCGCTGTGATGGCATCGCTATTATTACCAGCGATCGCCTTCATGCAACATTATCCCGTGAGTATTTGGAATCATCCGAAAGTCGCACCAGCCGCCGCTCTTGTCATACTTTTAATTTTGTATACGATAGACTGTCTGCTCAACGCTTTAATCAATCCAATCTACATACTTGCCTGTGGAGGTATAGCGGGGTTAGTCATCAATCAAACAAAAAATCAAACAAAACCAAATTTAGTTCAGATTCGCCCTCAGCAAACTTTAAGAGATTAATATATGTCTGATGCAATTTTATTAAAGAATCTGACTCGTCTAATTGTAGTTATCCTGAATTATCGCACTCCCAGTTTGACAATTGAGTGCTTGCATTCATTAGTAGACGAGGTGCGATCGCTAGGAGGTATTCGCGTCATTGTTGCCGACAATGCTTCTGGTGATGGCTCGGTAGAACAAATTCAAGCTGCAATTGAAACTGAAGGCTGGGGTGAGTGGGCATCGCTGTTGCCACTAGATCGCAATGGTGGATACGCCTTCGGCAATAACGCTGCAATTCGCTTAGGATTGCAAGGCACTCATCCGCCATCCTATTTTATGTTGCTCAATCCGGATACTATCGTTCGTCCTGGCGCTCTCAAAGCTTTGCTAGATTTTATGGATGAACATCCCCATGTGGGCATAGCAGGTTGCCGCTTAGAAGAACCGGATGGCACTCCCCAATGCTCGGCTTTTCGCTTCCATACTATTTTTAGCGAACTTGATTCTGGTTTGCGTTTGGGAATAGTATCGAAATTACTATCAAAGTGGGTAGTTGCACCTCCTGTTCGTGAAGGCACCTATCAAACAGATTGGGTGTGTGGAGCAGCGATGATTATCCGCCGCCAAGTCTTTGAGTCGGTGGGTTTGCTAGACGAAAAATACTTTTTGTATTTTGAAGAAGTGGACTTTTGCTTGCAGGCAAAAAAAGCAGGTTTTCCTTGCTGGCACGTTTCCGCGGCTAGAGTTATGCATTTAGCTGGGCAAAGTACAGGAGTAACCGATACTAAGCGCCCACCCAAGCGTCTACCCAAGTATTGGTTTGATTCTAGGCGCAGATACTTTCTCAAAAATCATGGTTTGCTCTATGCTGCGGCTGCTGACGCCATTTGGATATTTGCTTTTATTTTGTGGAGATGGCGAAGGGTGATTCAGCGTAAGCCAGACAAAGATCCCCCCCAAATGATGATTGATTTTCTGCTCAATAGCGTGTTTTGGAAGGGTAGTCACGTATAAGCACTCAAAAAGGGGGTATGAAGTGTCAAGCTTTGCCAGAAAAATTGGAGTAGTTGTAATTGGGCGCAATGAGGGCGATCGCTTAATCCGCAGCCTGGATTCTGTTGTCGATACAGCTTGCACAGTAGTCTACGTCGATTCCGGCTCTACAGATGGCAGTTGTGAAGTTGCTTCTGGGCGTGGAGTCGAGGTGGTTAATTTGGATATGTCAGTACCATTTACTGCTGCTAGAGCTCGCAATGCTGGTTTTGAGCTACTGCGCGAAAAGTATCCACAAGTAGAGTATGTCCAGTTTGTTGACGGTGACTGCGAAGTAATCGAGGGATGGATTGAGGCAGCTTGTGAAACTTTAGATGCCAACCCTGATATCGTGGCTGTATGTGGTTGGCGGCGCGAACGTTATCCCCAAAAGAGTGTCTACAATCGCATCTGCGATGTTGAGTGGCGGATTGGCTCAGTTGGAAATATCTCTAGCTTTGGCGGAGATGTGATGATTCGTGCCGGAGCTTTGACTAATGTCGGAGGTTACAACAGCAGCGTGATTGCTGCCGAAGATGACGAGTTGAGCGTACGTCTACGCCAAGCCGAAGGAAAAATTCTGCGTATTGATCGCGATAGCACTTTGCATGATGCCAATATGCATAGACTATCGCAGTGGTGGCAGCGTGCCAAACGCTGTGGTTATGGATATGCTCAGGTTTCCTATCTGCATGGGAATCTGCCTGAGCGCAAGTTTGTGAAAGAAGTACGACGCGCCTTAATGTGGGGAGCGATCGCACCTTTGAGCGCGCTGTTACTGTTGCCTTTTACCTACGGGCTTTCGTTGATCATCTTCGGGCGCTATCCATTAGTATCATTACGAACGATTTATCAGACTCGACAACAAGGCTTCTTGTGGGCTGACACTTTAGCTTGGGGTTTATCTTGTGGGCTGTCAGTGTTTCCCGAAGCGGTAGGTGTAATCAAATTTCACCGCGATCGCCTGAGTAACAAACAATTTCAAATCATCGAGTACAAAAATTCTCAAACACCTGTATTAAAAGGGAACGGGGAAAAGGGAACAGGGAATAGGGGATTGGAGATGGGGATTTAAACCCCAACACAAACTTGCAACTTCTAGAAGATGGGTTTTATACCCCCATAAGGGAACAGATCGAAGCAATTCAAGCAACTGGGAGATAAATCAATGGCTGCGAGGAAAGGACATAGGAATCCTGTCACTGTGGGTATTCTTGGTGCTGGTTACATTAGTGACTACCACTTCCGAGCGTTACGCTTGCTACCTAATGTAGAAGTGCGAGCAGTTTGCGACCTCAACAGCAGATTAGCACAGCAGTTTGCTCAGGCAAAGGGGATACAGAATGTCTACAGCGATTTTGACAAGATGTTGTCCTCCGAGCAGCTAGACGTTGTTCACATTCTTACACCACCCCATATTCACTTTACAAATGCCACTCAAGCGATTGAGGCTGGCGTTGATGCCTTGATTGAAAAGCCACTTTGCCATAAGGTTAGTTATTGTCAACAGTTACGCAAACACAGCCAAGCTGCGGGTAGAGCGATCGCTGTCAGCAATAACTTTCTGTACTTTCCAGTGTATGAAAAATTGGTATCTGACTTACGCAGCGGTAGGTTAGGACAGATTGATCAGATTGATATTGTCTGGAATAAAGAACTTGGACAACTCAAAGGCGGGCCTTTTGGGGCATGGATGCTCCAGTCTCCAAAAAATATTCTCTTTGAGATAGCTCCCCACTCATTTGTTCACCTTATCCATCTCCTTGGACAGCCTGATGAAATTTCTGTCGATGTCCGCGATAAATTGGAACTACCACGCGGGCTAGAGTTTTATCGTCGTTGGGAAATTCGAGGCTGGAAACATAATACCAGCATCCGGCTGCGGTTTTCATTCATTGATGGATATCCAGAGCATTACATCCATGTCCGTGGCACGAATGCAGTGGCAAGAGTTGACTTCGAGAACAACACTTACATCTGTCAGGAACATACACCTTACCTACTTGATATTGATCGCTATGCCAATGTGGTTGCAAGCGCTCGCGATTCCGTACTGCAAGCCAGTGGCACCTTAACCAGCTTCGTATTATCAAAAATGGGTTTATCCAAAAACTCAGGCCCTTTTCCGTACAGCATCGCCCGGACAGTCGAGAGTTTCTACAACTCTAGAGGAGGGACGCTTGATGAGAGAATAGATCCTGCCATCAGCGAAGCTGCGGTAGCATTAGCTGAGTGGATAGCGCGTGAGGCTGATTTGCCCATCTCTTATCAAGTGGTATCTACTGCTAATCAATTGGCTGACACTCCAACTCCAAAGTCTACGGTATTAGTAATTGGTGGTACTGGTTTCATTGGGCAAGCACTGGTTCGTCGTCTGCGTCAAGAAGGATATGGCGTCCGCATTCTTGCCCGCAACCCCAATAGCTGTCCATCTGAATTGCACAGTCTGGGAGTTGAGTTTGCCAAGGGCGACTTTGCTGATGCCAACGCGGTAGAGACTGGCTTGGATGGCATCCGTTATGTCTATCACCTTGCACGTGGAAATGGAAAAACATGGAGCGATTACTTAGAAACTGATGTTAAGCCTACGCGCCATGTTGCCGAATTATGCCTAAAACACGGTATTGAAAAGCTATTTTACGCATCTTCAATTGCGATTTACTATGCTGGTAAGAAGACCTCAACTATTACGGAAAATACTGAACCCCACCAAGGTATTATGCGTGTTGCTCCCTATGCGAGATCAAAAGCAGAAAATGAGCGATCGCTGCTGGAACTCCATCACAAACAAGGCTTACCCGTAACAATATTTCGTCCTGGTGTTGTACTAGGACGTGGTGGAAGTCCTTACCATTGGGGAATTGCAGCTTGGCCTTATAGTTCAGTGTGTAGCCTCTATGGTGATGGAAATAACCCCCTACCAATCGTACTTGTAGATGACGTTGCTGATGCGATGGTGCGAGCAATCAAAGTACCAAGCATCGAGGGCAAGTCCTACAACCTTACTAGTACACCTTGTATCACAGCTAATGAATATCTGGATGAGTTTGAGCATCAAGCTAGCATCAAGTTACGACGTGTACCCACATCAGCCAGGAGTTCCTACATTGAGTCCCTCCTCAAGTGGGCAATCAAGAGGATTGGACGCGATCCTCACACTGCATTTCCTAGCTATGCCGATTGTGAAGGTCGTAGCTTTAGTGCTAAATTTGACTCCTCAAAAGCCGAGCATGAACTTGGTTGGACTCCAGTCAAAAACCGCGAAATTATTATTCGTGAAGGTATACATATCCCAGTTGCGGAGTTTTTTAGATAGTAGAGCACTACTACTAATTATTAACAGAACTCACGCATCATACCTCTCTAATTCTTATTCCTCTGTGTTCCCTGTGCCTGGAGCGGTTTTATTCTTACGTGACTCGTGCGTTAGTTCTAAATAATTGAGGGGTAAATGTAACGAATAATACCATCAAATGTGACTTATGTCTTTTTTTAATGTACTAATTACCAAATTATCTCATTGGAGAAGTGCGCTAATTAGGTTCTACATTCAAAATAAAATTTTGATTTATCTCTGTCTAGCTTTGCTCAGTTTTTCAACAATTATTAGTAGTTGTTCACAATTAAATCAACAAACAATTGTCACTGCTAGCCCTGAAAAAAGTATTGTTAATGCTGTCAAATCCAGTCCCGAAAAAAGTATTGTTACTGCTGTTAAACCTAGCCCTAAAAAAAGTGTTATTACTTCTACTCCAGCCTTGGGTATTGGTTTGAATGGTATTGCTGATTGGTCAACACAATTACCCTTTTTAGACGCTTTTAAGTCTTCTCGACAATGGATTACTCAATGCGTAAATACAGATCCTGACTGTAATGGTGAATGGGATACAAATGAATATAATTTATTGAATTTAGACAAAGATGGTTGGATCAAATCTCTACCAGCACCTAGTGATACTCCCAAATACACAAGAGTTAGCACTCTATTATATAGAGAAATACCAGGTCTTTATCCTTCTGGAAAATACATTGTTTTTTATGAAGGTGAAGGTACAATTTCCTACGGTTTTGATGCTCAACAAGATAAAGCTGCCTCAACTGCTGGTAGAGATGTAATTAATGTAAATTCAAAAGCAGGCGGAGGTATATTAATTACTATTACTTCTACCGATCCAAAAAAGATAGGCAATTACATTCGTAATATTCGAGTTGTTAAAGCAGAAAACTTACCACTCTACAATCAGGGTGAAATATTTAACCCCACTTTTATAAACAGAATTAAAAACTTTAGAGCATTTCGTTTTATGGACTGGATGCAAACGAATGGCTCAGAGCAAAAAGAGTGGTTTTCTCGTCCGAAAACAACAACTGCTTCCTATGCATTAAAAGGAGTGCCGCTAGAGGTGATGATTGCTCTAGCCAATAAAGCGAATGCGGAACCGTGGTTTAATATGCCGCATATGGCTACTGATGAATACATGACTAAATTTGCCCAAATCGTTAAGCAAAAACTGAACCCAAAGTTAAAGGCTTATGTAGAGTTTTCTAATGAGGTTTGGAACGGGCAATTTCCTCAAGCTGATTACGCCTTACAACAAGGACAAGTTAAATGGGGAAAGGATAAAGAACATGTTCAAATGCAATGGTACGGTATGCGTACTGCTCAAATGTGCGATCTCTGGAAAAATACCTTTGGTAAACAAAAGAATCGTGTAGTTTGTGTGCTGGGTACTCATACTGGATGGCAAGGGTTAGAGAATGCGGCTTTAGATTGCCAATCTTGGGTAGCCCAAGGCAATAAACCCTGTTATCAACATGGTATTGATGCTTATGCGATCGCTGGCTATTTTGGTAGAGATTTAGGTACACCAGAAAATACTCAAAAAGTAGAGTCTTGGTTGAATGATTCAGATGGTGGTTTTAGTAAAGCAATCCAGCATTTAAAAACAGGAAAGTTACTTGAGAAATCTCAAGATAGCTTAGTAGATAATTACAACAGCTTTATTTATCACAACAAGGTAGCCCAAAAAAAAGGACTGAAGCTAGTTGCTTATGAAGGTGGACAACATATTGTTGGTCATTCTGGAGTAGAAAATAATGAAAGGCTTACTAATTTCTTTATCAAATTAAATCGCCATCCAGCAATGTATGACTTGTATTCTCAATTACTAAATAGTTGGAAAAAAGCTGGAGGTGGATTATTCATGCATTTTGTTGATATTGGTTCACCCAGTAAATGGGGTAGCTGGGGTGCTTTAGAATATTTAGAGCAAAAAAGTTCACCTAAGTACAAGGCATTAATCGACTTTAGTCAAAATCATAGTTGAATACGAATAATTTTTAAGGGTAAAGTAGCTGCAAAAATAACTCTTGAGGTGCCATGTATACAACACTCTTGTTACGAGGTTCAACGTGGTAACAAGAACTAGAGATTCTGGCTCTCTCAATCTGATGACAAAGTTTGAGAATTTAGTAGCAGCTATGATGTTTTGCGGAATTAAACAATTGTGAGGTAAGTGGCATGACAGGGACATATTTAAATGAAATAAGTCCAAATCAAAATCCCAAAAGCTCCTCCAAATTTTTAAGGTACATACATAATTTTCGTGGCTTTGCCATTCTCACAATTGTAGCTACACATATTATTGCCTCTTTACAGTGGAGAAATGAAACAATCGAAAAACTTACTTACATATTAATTGGCAATGGGACTGTCTATTTTGTCTTTATAGCAGGCTTTCTTTTCCAATTTTTATCTTCTAAATATGAGTACAAAAAGTACTTAAACAAAAAACTACAATACGTAATTTTACCTTATTTATTTCTATCAATACCAGCTATCAAACTTTGCTTAATTGAAAAAATCTATACTCCTCCAGATTGGTTTCAGCACCATTTTTCTGATTGGTCAATTCCCGGACAAATCCTGATGTATTTATTGACCGGAGCGCATTTACCACCGTTCTGGTTCATTCCAATGATTACCATTTTCTATCTAATTTCACCTATACTAATATGGGTAGATAGACACCCCAAAAACTATTGGATACTTCCGATACTACTAGGAATAACTGCAATTATACCGAGAGCACAGTATAACGCAAATCCTATCCAGTCATTTGTTCATTTTCTTTCTGTTTATATGATTGGTATGTTTTGCTCACACTATCGAGACAAGATATTTTCGATTCTGAAGAGGAAATATTTCTGGTTACTAATAGGCTTTGTGATACTGACTATCTTGGAATTTACAATTACACCAAGACCGACAGCGATTAATTCATGGAGTAAACTGATTTTGTGTGTACTTATTATTTACTGTTTGTGGCTATTTGAATTAAAACTACCAAAACAGTTCCATGATGTAATGGGTTTCTTAGCAGAACTGAGTTTTGGAATCTATTTTCTCCACGGCTACTTTATTATTGCTTACTCTGGAGCTGCTAATAAATTTGGATTTAATCAGTTTTGGACTCAAGCCAATCCATTGACTTTTTCGTTAATTTTTCTCCTTTCAGTGGGAGCAAGTATTGTTTCGCTCCTGATAATTAAGAATATTTTTGGGAAAAAAAGTCGATTTATTGTTGGTTCCTAAAAGAAATATTTTCAACGTCTTTGTTAAAGATGTAATTAGTATAAAATTCTAACTTCTTTAAAGAAGTCGGAGTTCTGAGCATATGCGGCTGAACACAATCAGTTACTATAACAATCATAAATTATTTATACACAAAATCAAGGCTATAGTAGCTGACAGCTAACTGTTTTTAACTATTAACTAATAGCTAAAAGCTATTAGTTAGGTTTCATATAACAATCCGATTTGATGTTTGAAAAAATCTAATTCTATGTATAGCACCTTAGGATAGAGTTCGCAGCGTACCAAAACCTTTGGAAGATGCGTTACGCTTCGCTAACACACCCTATGTATCAAATGTTAAAGTTACTCTATTTCAGCACACGACAAACAGCTGAAGATAACAAAACCATCCATAATCCATCAGATAATAGGTCAATACCAACAAATATTGCTAGGAATAATAGATTCTCGGTACGAATGTAATTCCAAATGATCATACCAAGAATGACACCTACGATACCACTCAATAATACCCAACTCCAGTTAGGTAATGGTCGTAGCTGTAATGCCAAAGTAACCTGAAAAATACCTTTGAGCAAAATAGAGAATCCTAATGCTGATGCTACACCTTTTATAGAATTTTGCAGTAAGATAATTCCTACTATTAGATAAATAAATCCAACGAATAGTTTTAGGAGAAAATTTCCAGCTTGACGAGTTTGAAAAGCATAAATTAATAAGAAAATTCCACCTACAATAAATAACCAAGCAAAAACTGATATTAGGCTTAAAGTAGTGAAGAATGGTTTCCCGATCGCTACCAAACCCAAAATGATCATGACAATACCTAAAGCGATCGCCCATCCTAAATTCTTCCGTAATTCCTCTCGCAATTCGGGTGTAGTGGCAAATCGAATCTTATTTACTCCGTAGTTTTTCCGAATCTGGCTTCTGTTGTGAGTAATGCCATTCTGATTAGAGTTAGAGTATAAAGCCCTACGTCTTGCCGCTCGTTGTTTCCGTGCTGAGGGCTTCCAAATCAAAGTAATCCCCATAGGAGTACGAAGCCTTATGTCTGGCTGATATTTGGATCTTCTAAACATATGAATGAGTTTAGCGATCGCTCATTTAAAGCCGCTTTGCCTGATTCCCCTTTAAAAGCGCGATCAAGTTGTATAAATTACCAATTACTTCACTCATGGCTTCTTGACTCCTTCGCAAGAATTTATGTATCTCTGGCGGCTCGACAATAATCATCCCTAATAGGCTTGCCGAGAAATGTATAATCTGCTAGATCGTATTGATAAATACGAAGTCAGAATATAAAAAGTAAAGGTAGAAAAAAAAGAAAGTTTTTTATTAGTTTTGGTTTGTGCAGTTTATAATAGTTACTTCTTAAATAAAGAAATAAACTAAAAAAATAAGATATTGATAAGAAATATATAAAAAATTCACACAAAAATGCTTTAAGTATTCACTCAAGAATACTTCTGTAAAAGTTTCAGAGTACAATCAAAATAACCACTCTTTTTGGTTTCTCTGTCAATTTGAGCGTAGTGCCTTGATTAAAAAAGCCCCACTATAATTGTTTTCCTGCTCGGTTTTAAGCTAGGGTAGCTTTATTCTTCGTTGAAGTGCTATATCATCAGGTGAGGGGTCAGCTAATTGAATTATATGTTTTGTCTGATTGGGAAGAATTTATCACCAATTACCATTGCGAAAAGGGACGTTTAACTAAATTACTATTAAAATACTTGGGATCTTCAGAAACTTCTCTGTCAATCCAGTGCGGCAATTCAATTTGTTGTGCTTCATCATTTAGTTCAACTTCTGCTAATATCAGACCTTTATTCACACCATCAAACTCATCTATTTCCCAAATCAAATTACCCCACTCTAATCTATATCTGACTTTTTCTATAAAAGGGCGTTGACATAATGTCTCAAGCATTTCCTGAGCATCTTCAATCGGAATGAGATACTCAAATTCGGCTCTGGAATACTTAACACTAGGCCCTTTGATAGTTAAGTATCCTTTTTCTTCTACTATACGTACCCTTACCGTCACTCCATCTTGCGTGGCAATATATCCTTGCCGATATACATTGCCTTGAGCAAGCTCTCTCCAATCATTTCCTTTGACTAAATATTTACGCTCTATTTCTTTCGCCATTTTATGTAGGGTGTGAGTAAGAAGCTAAATGCTGTGATAAGTTTTACTTTTAATAACAATTTAAATTTCTTACATTTTATAATCCAAAGAGGTTAATATTTAAATTTTTTCAAACTTGCTTGAATCAAACTTGCTTGAACTCTTGATGCTCAAGGTTATCTTCTACGCTTTTGTCATGTTAGGTAAATTTTGCTTGAAATCAAATATTTACAAATACTGGTTGAGTTTGAATTTGGTAATCATTCCCAGTGTAATTATTATTAAACCATTACAAGCACAAATTATTCCCATCAGGCGATCGCCCTTGCAACCTAGCGCTCAAAATCCTATATTTCCAAACACTCCTCGGCAAACAAAACCACCTTCAACTCAACCACTGCCCGAACCTTTACCACCACAACCTCTGCCACCTCCAGAAGAATTACTCCCACCTCCTACAACACCTGCAATTCCAGAACAAACTCCTCCTGGTGCGAAAATTCCCCAAACTATTATTGTTAAAAAATTTGCAATCACAGGTAGTACTGTCTTTCGCCCAGAAGATTTCACACAAGTTACCGAACCTTACACCAATCGTCCTATTACCCTGGCAGAACTATTCCAGGTACGAACAGAAATTACCAATTTTTATGTAAATAGGGGATACATTACATCTGGAGCATATATTCCACCGCAGAAACTCCAAGCAGGTGTGGTAGAAATCCGGGTAGTCGAAGGAGGATTGGAGAAAATTCAAGTTACAGGTACTCGTAGACTCAATCCTGGCTACGTGCGAAGTCGTCTGGCGATCGCCACAAAAAAACCTCTAAATCGCGATCGCTTACTCGAAGCATTGCAACTATTACAACTTAATCCCCTCATTCAAAATCTATCAGCAGAACTATCGGCAGGTACAAATCCGGGACAAAGTTTATTAGAAGTGCAAATCAAGGAAGCAGATACTTTTAACGTGCAGGTAGCTTTGGATAATGGGCGATCGCCTGCGGTAGGAAGTTTTCGTCGCCAAGTACAAGTAAATGAAGGTAATCTCATCGGATGGGGCGATAGCATTAGCGCAGTCTACACCAACACTGATGGCAGCAATGCCTTTGATTTGTACTATACTCTGCCCATCAACCCCCGTAACGGCACTCTCTCATTTAGCTACGGGACATCTGATAATAGAGTAATTGAAAGACCCTTCAACGTTCTCGATATTCAATCTAACTCTAAGTACTATGAATTAACTTTCCGCCAGCCGATAATCTTAACACCAACACGGGAATTTTCCTTGGGTGTCACAGCAACTCGCCGCGAAAGCGAAGCCAGCTTTTTAAATGGAGAACTTCCCTTTCCGGGATCGGGAACAGATGAGGAGGGAAGAACGCGAGTTACGGCTGTACGCTTTTTTCAAGAATGGACTTCTCGCAGTAGCCAAGAGGTACTCGCCCTGCGTTCCCAGTTTAGTATTGGAATCGATGCTTTGAATGCAACTATCAACGAAAATTCACCGGATGGACGTTTTTTTGCTTGGAGGGGGCAAGCCCAGTGGGTACGCTTGTTAGCTCCTGATACTTTATTATTACTACGAGGTGATGTACAACTAGCAGATCGCCCACTTGTTCCCTTTGAACAATTTAGCTTAGGAGGGATAGAAACTGTCCGGGGTTATCGGCAAGATGCCTTACTTTCAGATAGTGCCATTTTTGCCTCAGCAGAAGTGCGCATTCCCATTGCTCGCTTAGGGGAGCGTAACAATCTTTTGCAACTAACTCCTTTTGTAGATATTGGTAATGCTTGGAACGAGTCTGGCAGAGACGATTCTCAATTAGAGCTAGATACAAATACTTTGGTATCTGTAGGATTAGGACTGCGCTTGCAACTTCAAAATTATCTTACTGCCCGCTTTGACTGGGGTATTCCTTTAGTTTCCATTTCTGGGGAGAAAGACTCATGGCAGGAAAACGGTGTGTATTTTTCGATTATTGTTAATCCCTTCTAAGGTAGTGGTTAATTTTGATTGGGCGATCGCACAGTTGTTTAGGAAATAAGCTCAAAACCTAAAGCTCTAATCAACTCATAATAAATAATAGAACAGTCATCAAAATCATTCTGAGTTCTTTCCAATAAAATTATTTTTACAAACGTTATGCATCTAACATACTTAGACAGTAATAGCTGGCTAATTGAAATCGGGGAACAACGCGTACTACTAGATCCTTGGCTTGTTGATTCTTTAACCTTTGGCAATTTGGATTGGTTTTTCAAAGGTTCGCGAACTTTACAACGCTCAATCCCAGAAAATATTGACTTGATTTTGCTATCTCAGGGATTAGAAGATCATGCCCATCCACCAACCCTCAAACAACTCAATCACAACATTCAGGTTGTAGCTTCTCCCAATGCTGCCAAAGTAGTACACCAGTTAGGTTACACCCAAATCACAACACTTTCTCACGATCAATCCTTTATCCTCAACAATAGTGTAGAAATCAAGGCAACTCCTGGCTCTCCTATTGGCCCCACTTTAGTAGAAAATGGTTATCTGCTCAAAGAGTTAGAAACTGGCTTAACTCTTTACTACGAACCACACGGGTATCATTCGCCTTCGCTAAAAGAAGCTGCCCCAGTAGATGTTATCATCATTCCGCTCGTTGACTTGGCTTTACCATTGGTTGGGTCAATCATCAGGGGTAGAAAAAATGCCTTAGAAGTAGCAAAGTTGTTGCAACCTCAAGTTATGCTGCCTACAGCGGCTGGAGGGGATGTAATATTTGAAGGATTGCTGACAAAATTTCTGCGGCAAGAGGGAAGCGTTGAGGAATTTCGCTCCTTACTTGAGAACAACAATCTTGCTGTGCAAGTGATTGAACCATTACCAGGTGAACGCTTTGAACTGCAATTAAAAAAACGAGCATTGGCAACCTAAGCTGTCTTGAAAAGGCAGAAGGCAGTAGACACGCAAGCTGCTTCCGTAGGTAGGAAATTAGGAAACAGGGACACGGGGACAAGCATCTAAGGGAGTTGAGGAAGTGATAAGATTAAATTCTTCCCCCACTCTTTCTTACACCCTCACAACAATCAACAACGCTCAGGTTTTGAACTGGAAAAAATGCAAAGCCGTAGAAATAAGCGTTAAGAAAATCATAAATCCAATCGCGTCTAACATTGTTGTCACCAAAGGGCCGCTCATCAAAGCGGGATCGAGCTTGAGCCGCTTTAAACCCATTGGCAGCAAAGTACCCAGCGTCACAGCCACAAAAGTATTTGTTGCCATTACGCATCCAGCAACTAGCGATACCCAACGTTCTTGGGGAGGCGCCCAAATTAAGGAAAGACAAATCATCGTCAGTCCTAAGGTTAAAGCTGTACCCATTCCTGCCATCAGTTCTTTACGGAGGATTTTGAGAGTATCCTTAGGTGTTACTTCTCCGACTCCCAGCCCGCGAATTGTGACAGTTAATGCTTGGATACCGACAGTACCACCTGTGTTGGAGAACAAGGGCATGATTACAGCTAGTACTGGCACCATCGCAATAGTAGATTGAAATGGCGCGATCGCACTTGATGCTCCGATGTACAAAAACATGATTCCCAACAGCCACGGCAGGCGCTTCTTGATTGTTACCAAAGGAGGCGACAGTGCAGCTTCATCTCCATCACCAACACCCGCAAGTTTTTGAATGTCTTCTGTGGCTTCTTCTTGGAGGATGTCAACTACGTCATCAATTGTGATAATACCCACCAATCGCTCTTCGCGATCCACTACAGGCAAGGCGATTAAATCATAGCGCTGCATGAGGCGGGCGACTTCTTCTTGGGGTGTTTCCGTTCTAACTTTGACAACGCGATCGCTCGCTATATCCCCAATTAAAACATCAGGAAAAGTAAATAATAGTTGTCTCAATGAAACAACACTTACTAACTTGCGGTTGTCGTCTGTAACGTAAGCGTAGTAAATAGTTTCTTTATCCTGATCTTGCAGGCGAATCTTACTCAAAGCTGTACCGACAGTCAAACCCTGCCGCAACCGTACATACTCCGTTGTCATCACCCTGCCGGCGGTTCCTTCGGGATAACCGAGAATAGTTGCTGTTGCTTGACGCTGTTCTGAACTAAGTTCTTGCAATAGCCGCTTCACAACTTTTGCAGGTAACTCATCAAATAATTCTGCCCGATCGTCGGGACTCATAGTTTCTACAATTTGCACTACCTGCAAATCATGCAGAGAATTTATTAGTTCTTCCTGCACCTCAGGAGGTAGATATTCAAAAACATCAGTTGCTTGATTTTTATTGAGCAAACGAAATGCGATCGCCCGCTGTTGACTTGGTAATTGTGTAATGTAATCTCCCACGTCAACAGGTTGCAAACGATTCAAATCGCACTTCAATTGATTTAAGTCAGCAACATCAACGCCTGCATTGCGAATGTCCTGTGCGAGCATAACAACCTCCCATTGTCTCCCCTAGCTGGGAGACAAGCTCGCCAGCTTAGAGGAGGATAGTACTGCCATCTTGTGGACTTTTGTCCATAAAATCTTCAAAAACTCAACTCAATATGTTTGAGTCAAGACATCATTAAGTTAGAAGCCTGACTCGTAAGTTATGTAGTCGGGTAGATATTAGGCTTTAGTGTTGAAATGTAGTGACATTTCTTACTATCAGCCTATTAACTGTCTCGAAATTTTAATCCTTATTTCAGTAGATTTTACTACTATTAGTACCTGTGTCAAGCTTATCTGGGGGTTTATTTTTAATCTTTACAAAGTGATAATATTTACTACTTTAGAAGTAATCTTGCTAGAAGATAAGACAGGGAAGTTGAGCAATACTAATTCCGTCAGAAGCCTTTTGAACACTTTGCTACAGAAATAATTTTCAAAAGAATTATGTTAAGTATGTAATCTAAATAACTTTTATTTTAAAAGCTAAATGTAGTACGAATGGTTCCCACATAAATAGGATCGTTGCTGGCATCATTTTCTGGATGAATTAATAAAAACGCACCCGGTGTAATCGCAATGTTGTCATTGATTTGCAAACGGTAAAAGGCTTCCAAATGCAATGCGGCATTCGACTCGCGATCGCCATATTGATTATGCGTCACTCGTAGCGGTTGACCTGCAATTATCCCCAGCAAATTTCCTTCTCCTGCCAGATCGGGAAAGCCGAGCAGCACAGCCCAGGTGAAGATATCAGCTTGAGGATTTTCGCTCAAATCTTTTGCGGTTGCCTGAATGTATCCAACCCGTCCGCCGATTGTAAAGTTTGGACTAACATTGACTGAGGCTTCTGCTCCAAAGGAATTAGCAATGATAGCATCAGAATCACCCTCAAACGGATCGCTTGCTAACTCGCTGCTAGTACCTGTATCAAGACCGTTAAACGATCGCACATATGTCAGGCTGAATCGAGAAAAATCTGTTGGTTCGATGGTGACTTGAGCAACTGCGGCGTAGGGACTTTGAGTAATTCCAACTTCCGGATCGGTTGCCTGTGCGGCTATATATCCCAGTTCTAATACAATGTCGTCAGTGAGTTCGTAAACCAGTCCCACACCGGGAACGCTGCCCTGCCGTCGAATCGGATTCTCGCGGCCAAAAAGAGAAATCGCTCCATCCGCACTACCACTGAACAAGGGATTAACCGTAGTAACATAATCGCCCAAGCCACCACCCACAACACTGACGATAACAAGCGCTCGTTCGCCAATTCTTGCTTCGTAGTCCAGGCGATCGAGTTCGATACTATTGCTAGTGTTGCCATCAAATCCGAGGTTTGCCATTTGGGTTCCAGTCGCGTCTTCCAACTCTGGAATATTGCGAGCTTGCAGACGCATCCGCAGTTGATCGGAGCCACTAAAGCTAGTTCTAAATTCAAGCCTGACTCGCTCGCCAAACACAATGTTGCGATCAATAGATTCGCCACTACCATCTGCTTTGCGATTGCCGCCTACTCCAGCCAAAGCAAAAATCACTTCACCGTTGAATCTTGTTGTGGTGGAAAACTGCTGCGCTTCTAGGGTGGCGGTTCGAGTTTCTAAATTATCCACCTCTTGCTGGATTGTTGCTAGTTCGGTGGCAAAGTCGCTTTGAAGTCGTTGCAGTGTAGCCAGATCGTCGGAGTGGATGGAATTGATTGTGGATTGCGCGATCTGTTGATTGAGCCGATCTAAACACTTAGACAAAGCGGCAGCAAATTCATAGCGATTCAGAGGGCGATCGCCTTGGTAAGTGCCATTTGGATATCCGGAAATGCATTTATATCGATTGGCTAGGGATAGCAACGCCTCAACAGCCCAATGATCGGGAGTGAGATCGGATAGCTGTGCAACAGATGGACTGTTTGTGTCAAAGTGACTCGGAGTTTCGCTACTGATTGGGTTGGAGGAAGACTTCACAAATTGAGTTGTTTGCTGATTGGCGATCGCTGGTGGCATACACAGGGCTAGAATTGCAGCAATCGACAAACTTACTTTTCTTATAGTCATCAGCGCAATCAAACGAATTTAAGCAATGAATTTTCCAGCCGCTGTTCACATAATTCTAAAATCTTTTCTGTGAAAGCTTGGCGATTGAGAAATTGGGTACTCAAATAAATGTGTCGGACTAGCGTGAGGGTTGTATAAACTTCAATGGAATGGTGAAATTTTTTATCACTGAGTTGGATAAATTCGTCGGTTAAAGCGTTTTGTTGGGCGAGCAGAGCATCTGGATTGCCAAAGGTACGTAGTCCTTGTTCAATCAGGTGTCCGTTAAAGTTACCAATATCTAGGGCTGGATCGCCTCCGGCATAGAGATCGAAATCTAGTAAATAAAGCCGCGAGCCATCCACCAAAATTTGATCTGGATAGAAGTCGCGATGAATGCCACAGAATTTAGGAGCGGCAATCGTGGCAGCTAGGCGATCGCATCTTGCCAACACTCGCTCTAATCGTTGTTCCCACTGCGGAAACTGTTGGGTGACTTTAGCAAGGCGATCATTGAGAATGTCGAGTTCATCGTTTATAGTGTGGCAGCGCTGCGGCAAAATCCAGGCTCGATGAAGTTTGTGAACTGCCTGTGCAATTCGCCGACATAGTTCTAGTCCTTCAGTTGGAGCCAGTAAGGTTGTTGCGGTAACACCAGTGACTTTACGCTGAAGCCACATCTGCCAGTCTGGAATAATACCAATAGTTTCCGGAACAGAAATACCATCTGAACTATCGCTTTGAAAGCCATTCTCCCAAAGGATTTGTTGCAGTTGATAAGTGGACGGATTTAGTCCTTTGGCTCGGACTTTACCAATCCATGTTGTATGCCAAATACGACCAAATTGTTCTATAACTACATCATACTCAATCAAACACCGTCGCTTTGGCTTATATCGAATCACGCGAATCGCTTGTAATTGTAATTTTTGATTACGGTTAAACCGATAGCATAACTGAGTTTGAAATTGCTGTTGCACTTGCTGTGGATCAAGGGCGGATGCTAAAAAACTCAGCTTTGGATCTTTAAGGATATTGAATGGATCGCTGACAGAAACAAACATAGAAAAAATTAAGCTGGACAACTAGAATGAAACCGATCAAATGGAAGTCGATTCATGAGTTGTTCAATGCGACAAAGTATAGTGTCGATTTTTTCTAACCAATCAAATTCACAATAGCGAAATGGATCTGCCCCTAATCGAAGCAGTCCAATGGCGGTATAGAGTTGAATCTGATCCTCTGAAATTAGCTCAGGTGCAGCAGTACGATAACCGGCAATCAGATCTGCTGCAATTTGTTCGCGTTGCTCGGCAGACAGCACTCCCCGCAATTCATCTTGCATTAACTTAGCGATGAATGAGCCTAAATCGGCTGCCGGATCGCTGCGAACAGCACGATCGAAGTCAAGAAATGTAATGTCATTTGTATTTGGACTCCATAGTACTTGTTCCGCATTGAAGTCACCGTGAATAGGAAAGTTGATTGGGCGTGCATTCAACAGCGCCGTGGAAAGTTGTACAGCGATCGCTTGAATCCGATTTTTCCACTGAGGACAAAGCCAGCTTAAATCGGAGGCAAGCAGCAGCAGATTTGTAGCTTCATCATGGCGAGACAGAAAATTAAGGTGTTTAGGATGCTGTTGATGCAGTTGAGCTAGGGCAATTCCCGTTTGCGTGATTTTTTCCCATTTTGCCTTGGAAGTGGTAATTAATTGTGACAACGGAGAACCGACAATCCAGGGAAAGGCAAGCAGCCGATCGCGGTTGGAATGCCCCAGTTCTGGCACGATTTGCAACGGGGCGATCGAGTCAAAGGCATTAGCGTTGACTTGTGCTTGTTGATAGTTGCTACTGGTGTAGGCTTTAACGACGGCTTGCCCCTGTTCTCCAGCATCCAATTGAGCAACGTAGCGACGTTCGGGCTTATATCGTAGTGTTTTTAAGGCGGCTTGTGATAAATCGGGGCGATCGAGCAGCAGTTTTTGCAGCCGTTTCTGACGCAATTGTGGATCGAACAATTTTGGCAATTGCTTCAGGGCGTTGTCATTGGGCAACACTGAGAAAATAATACCCTCTCGTTTGAGAACGGTGCGTCCGATGCCAAAATCTTGAATGACTCCTGGGCGTTGGCTGTATTTTTCCAGTTTGTCTGCGCTGGTAACGGCTTTGGCATATGCCAACACCGTTGTTTGAGCGATCATCAATTCATAGCTGACAATACAACTTGTAGCAGGTTTGTAACGAATGTAGGTTCTTTTCACCTGACTCAAATTGAGATCGGGAAACTGGGCAACAAGTACGGCAGCCAAGGCATCTGTGTCCAGCACTAGACGCAATCCCGATAGATCGACATCACGACGAATCAAATGATAATCAGCAGGCGATAACATCAGAATCCTCCTTCTGGTGACGAGAATCTTCGGAACGCTTGCGTTCCGTTGCTTGCAAACGGTAGAGCGCCGCATAGCGATGGTTCAGTTGCATCAATTCATCATGCGTTCCCCGTTCTACCAAGCGCCCTCGTTCCAAGTAGAGAATGCAATCAGCACGGGCAGCAAGATCTAAATCGTGAACAATCAAGAAAGTAGTGCGTCCTTGAGAAAGCCGCTTTAATGCGTCCAATACTTCTTGTTCATTCTCTTTATCCAGTCCAGTGGTGGGTTCGTCCAAAATTAAAATCGGCGCTTGACGAATGGCGGCACGAGCGATCGCTATTCTTTGTCTTTGTCCACCGGAGAGCGTCACTCCTCGTTCACCTAACACCGTGTCATAGCCTTGGGGCAGGTTGGTAATAAAGTCATGGGCATTGGCTAGTTTTGCTGCCCTGATCGCCTCTTCCTCAGTGGCAGTAGGAGAACCATAGGCGATGTTGTCCCACACACTGGCAGCAAACAGCAGGCTATCTTGCAACACTACACTAATTTGCGCCCGTAGTGACTCTAAGGTGTAATTGCGAATATCCTCGCCATCAATTAAAATGCTACCTTTGCTGGGGTCATAGAGCCGCAACAGCAGATTGGCTAACGTAGATTTACCGCTGCCGGAATGTCCGACGATCGCCACTTGCTGTCCGGGCTGCACCACAAAGTCAATGCCTTGTAGCACTGGATGTCCTGGCTTATAGGCAAAACTTACTTCCGAAAACTCAACGGCTCCAGCAAAGCGGGGAGCGGGTTTTGCTCCGGGCAGATCGTAGACTTCGGGCGTTTGATCCAGCAGATCGAGGATGCGATCGCCTGCGGCTGAGGCTTTTGCCAGCCGTCCGCTGTATTTGGCAAAATCACGCACGGGTTTGAAGGCGTTTTTGAGATAGGTGAGAAACACCAACAGATCGCCCGGTGTGAGAGCATTGCTCAATACTAATTCTGCTCCGCGCCACAGTACCAGGGCGGTTGCACCTCCAATCAGCACATCCACCGTCCGCTCCAGATTTGCCGCTAGTCGCTTGACTTTCACGCCTTCTTTAAGATTCTTTTTATTCTGTCCCGCAAACGCAGACGCAAACTTATCCTGTAACGATAAAGCCTGCACAATTTTGATCGCAGCGATTGACTCAGCAGCAGTAGCTGCCATTGCTCCTTCGCGGCGACGCTGTTGCTTAGAAACTTCTCGGATGCGACGAGTCAGCCGAATTGTGGAGAACCAAAATAGGGGAATCATCGCCAGTGTTAACAGGGCAAGTTGAACATTCAGCCAGAACATGACGCCCACCATGCCCACCAAAATTAGAGAATTGGCAAGCAGGGGCAGCAATGCTGTCACAGCGATTTCCTGAAGTAAGCCTACATCACTAATGACGCGCAACGTCAAATCACCACTGCGAGCGCTGTTATGGAAAGAGAGGGAGAGGGTTTGGAGATGGCAATATAGCACGCTGCGAACTTCAGTCAGAACGCGATTGCCTACCAATGCGAAACCCACTGTATTCCAATAGGCGGCGATGCCTCTTAATCCAGCAATGCCGAACACGGCGATCGCCGATCCAATCAGCAGCGTTCGTGTATTCAGCACTTCAACCAGAAAAGGAAAATTGTTAAACTCTCCGTTCGATCGCTCTGCAAAAATCTCATCAAAGACAAACTTGAGCGGCAAAGGTTCTAACAATCGCAACCCGATTTCGCAGAACAGCGCCAGCATCGAAATGACGAGCAGCATCTGCTGTTTGCGGATGTAGGGCGAAAACCGCCGTACAATCCGCCATAATCCCGGTATAACCTCCTTGAGATTTTGGGGACGAGCCATCAGGCGCTTACCTCCAGCGTACTTGTGGCTTGTTGCGTGAGGCTCAAAATCCGCTGTACAGCTTCTTCCCAGGTGTGCGATCGCAACACGGTGGCGCGGGCATTCTGTCCCAATTGAGTACGCAACCAGGGATGTTGCCACAGATGATCTAAGCAATTTGTTAACTGCTGGCTGTTGCCCGGCTCATACAGTATCCCATTGACGCCATCGTTAATCAGCGCTTGGAGTTGCCCAATCCGACTGGCTACAACTGGTAACCCTGCCGCCATGTACTCATAAACCTTAAGCGGCGAGAAATAGAAATTCTGATGGTGAGGATAGGGTGCAACGGCGACATCCATTGAGGCAAGTAATCCTGGCACGTCTGCTGGTGGCACTTTGCCGGTAAACTGCACCGCATCCCGAATCCCACTATCGATGAGATTGGCTTCAAGTTGCGATCGCTCCGGCCCATCACCGACAATTAACAGACGCGTGTGAGGGTGGCGATCGTGCAATTGAGCAAAGGCATCTACCAGTGTCGGTAAGCCGTGCCAAGGCTTCATGGTGCCAACAAAGCCGATTGTAAAGTTGTTGCTCGGTAAAGTGGGGGGCAAATGTACGGGGAAGCGATCCGGGTTAACGCCATTGGGAATGATATGCACTTTGCCCTGAGTCTGGGGATAACGCTGGAGATAATCCGCAACGCCCTCTGAGACTGCGATTATTACTGTTGCGGCACTAAACACGCGCCGAGCGACTGCTTCTGCCTCCTGTCGATGAGTTAAACTCCGGTGTGTTGCCTGTTCTTCAATCAGCGGTGCATTCACCTCCAATACCGCAGGAATACCCTGAGTGCGAGCATATTGCAGCGCCGTAAAACTCCAGAGAGAATAGCGTTCATAAACCAGATCGAATCGTCCTGCTGTTTCTAGAGCAAATCGTAAATCTAAGTTATGGGCTAACAGCGCTTGTTCTCGCAAGGCGCGTTGGCGAAGCCCGCCGCAGGCATCGCCCTTGGGTGGTTTGGGTAGTTTGTGTAGTGTTACAGACACTAAATCAGAGGGAGGATTGCCTCCCCAACGCACGGCAAACAATTCTATTTGATGCCCTTGTTGGATTAGAGTACGGATGACTTCTTGGACATGAATCGAACATCCCTTACAGCCAAATACCGGAATTCCCGGATCGGCACAAATATAAGCAATTCGCATTCCCCTACCTCCTAAGCTGCTACCGTGTTCACCGACGCAGCAGCACGAAACACCGTTCGCAGTTGAGCCGCATTGCGGTGAATATCAAATTCTTGTTCAATTAGTTGTCTAGCTTGGGTTGCCAGCTGCACTCGCAAATCGGGATTTTGCAACAGTTGAGCGATCGCATCTGCCAGGGCAAACGGATCGTGTTGTGGCACCATTAATCCCGTTTCCTGGTGACGCAGCACCTCTGGAATTCCGGTTAGATCTGTGGAAATGCATGGCGTTCCCAATGCCATTGCCTCTAGTAAGACTGTCGGTAAACCATCTCGATTACTATCTGCTGCCACCACACAGGGAGCGGCAAGAACCGCCGCCGACTGTACCAGTTCTACCACTTCACCTTGCGGACGCAGACCTACCAATCTCACCTTTGCTTGTAATCCCAATGTCTCAATCTGAGTACGCAAATGAGCTTCCTGTTCACCCGCTCCCACAATCTCACAGGTGAAAGGAATGTCGCGCTCAACCAAAACTTTACATGCATCAATCAGTACCGCAAATCCCTTCTTCTCCACCAATCGCCCCACCGCCACGATTTTGTGAGAACGATGCTGTGGAGATACATATGGAAATCGCTGCAAATCTAACCCGTTGTAGATGCGCTGCACCTTCTGTGCTGCCGCACCGTAAGTTTGCTGAAGATAGTCCAGATTGTAATCGCTGACGGTGATTACTGCTGCGGCATCAGTCAATTTGCGCTCATATTCCGCCGGAACCACGCTTTCATGAAAGATATCTTTGGCGTGCGTGGTAAAGGTATAGGGAATTTCTGCAAAATGGCTCGCCAAGTGTGCTATGACTGTTGCTGATGTAGCAAAGTGGGCGTGTAAGTGGGTGAGGTTTTGTTTTCGGGCAATACAGGCAAGCTGAATCGCTTTATGCAATCGATGCACGTCTTCGCCTTGGGCAAATTCCAGCTTGTTCCAGAAATTAGGAATGATGTAGCTTGCTTCGTTCAAGACACTCCACAATGTACTGCCCCTGAGATCGTGGGAAAATAAATAGGTAACAGGCGATCGCACCTGAGCAATAATGTCTTGAAAATGTCCATCTAAGGGAGGATGGAGCGCAAAAATTTGTATGTCTAAACCAGCCGCTTCGTGTGCCAGAATTTCAGAAACAACAAAGGTTTCAGAATAACGGGGATAACGCTTGAGCACATATCCCACTTTGGCAGAATCGGGAACAGATATAAATTTATTCATCCTTCTTTTATGAAACGCGACAAACAACAGATTTTGATTGAACAGTTGAATTGGTTAATACTTCCATAACCAGTTCTGGCAATCGATTTAAACCGTTCAGATCAATAGGCGTTCGCGTTTTTGATGAAGGATATTGGCATTGTCTTAGCCAATTCGCAATCGCATTGGGAGTGAGATGATCCGGATGTAATACATCAATCCAGCCAAGTTCTTGCAACCTTTGAGCGCGAATCCATTGTTCTAATCGAGGGGTGACGCGGGGAACAATTAGCGATCGCTTACCAAATGACAGCAGTTCGCAGGTGGTATTATAGCCACCCATCGACACCACACAATCTGCCTGACTCAACAGTTGCGTCGGTTCTTGCAGATATTCCAGAACGCGCAAGCGAGGATTTATCTTGACGTGATTGTAAAGTAGCTGCCGGATATTTGACGGCATGAACGGGCCAGTTAAAATTACTCCATTCATATCTGGAGGCAGTGTCGCTTGAGCAAACATCTGCCCCAAAAGCGCTCCGTCTTGTCCGCCGCCCACCAAACATAACGCCAGTTTACCAGGAGGTAAATTTAACTGCTCCAGCACATTCTCAGTAGAGTCTATATATTGGAGGCGATGGCGCTGGTCGAAATAACCTGCATAGCGAACTTTGGCGGCAATTTCCGGTGAGAACCGATATTTCTGAATCGGATCAAACACGTCCGGGTCGCCATAGACCCAAACGGCATCATAATACTTAAGAATGGCTTCTTCATTGCGGGCGCGTCGCCATTCACGTTGAACCACTCTGGGTTCATCTAAAACATCTCGCAGCCCTAAAACACAGCGAGTTTGCCCTTGTGTACATAGTTGCTCTAGAGTCGGATCTAGCTCTCGGACTGCGCCGCGTGGCACATTGTCCACGACGAAGAGATCGGGGGCAAAAGTTCCGATCGCAGCTTGAATTACCTGTGAGCGAATCGCAATCAACTCTTGCAGCGATACCTCTAATCGCCGAGGTTGATAATGTCCATCGACCTCTTTTTGTAGTGCAGGCAAGGACAAGTAATCAACGTTGGCAGGCAGGTTAACACTACGTCCCTCCTCCATACCGCTAATTAAAAGAATCGATGCATGGGGAAGCGATCGCGCCAAGGTTTGAGCAATGAGCAAATTACGCCGCTTGTGTCCTAAGCCCATCGTGTCATGGGAATAAAGAGCAATCTTTAAGGGATGCTGTTGTGGCTTTACCCCTGGCGATAGAACAATTTGCCCACAATCAACCAATCGACTGTGGACGCCTTCTTCATTTGATTTAGGCGGTGGCATTTCACTACACTTAATGGTTTTTTTATCTTTAGTGTGCAATTTCATCACTTCAGTATCCTGAAAAAATGAGTAATATTACTTGCACACGCGACAAAGCAGGTATTTCCTCTTCATAAGAATAGGAAAACCTGAAGCAATCTACCGACTCTAGATGCTTTTAAACAAAATGTAAGTCTTTAGTAAAGGTGAGATTAACTAAAGGTTAAGTAAAATTGCTCTACCTTGCATGAAACTTTGA
The DNA here is from genome assembly GCF_038404745.2 of Chlorogloeopsis sp. ULAP02. Lineage (NCBI taxonomy): Bacteria > Bacillati > Cyanobacteriota > Cyanophyceae > Nostocales > Chlorogloeopsidaceae > Chlorogloeopsis > Chlorogloeopsis sp. ULAP02. The sequence continues at coordinate 112,545 of NZ_JAYKTT020000017.1, forward strand.
TAAGAAATCATGAGAAAACTCTCATTTTTCAAAGAAATGTCATCTCAAAACAGCCTCCCTAAAAGGTTAAGGATGCAGCTTTGGATCACCTCTAGGACTTACGCATTGAAGCTTGAAACCTACATCCCCCCTAGCCCCCTTAAAAAGCAGGAACTTATAAAAGCCACTTTTTTAAGGGGGTTGGGGGATCTGAGTGCGTAAGTTCTAACCTCAACAAAGCAGGTTTAAGCTTGCAGCCGATAGCCCATGCCTCTCACGGTTTTAATGAATCCTCGTCCTAGTTTTTTCCTTAAATAGCCTACGTAAACGTCAACAATATTGGAACTGGGATCGTAGTCGTAGCCCCACACCTGATCTAGTAAGTCTTCTCGTGTCCACACTTGCCCTGGCTGACGCGCCAGTATCTCTAGTAGTGTGAATTCGCGGGTGGATAGCTCGATGGGTTGTCCCTTAAATTGAACGCTGCGCTGCCGCAGATCGAGGACTAAATCTCCTGCTTTTAACACCGTTTCTTCTAATGTACGGGGCGATCGCTGATGTCGCAGTTGGACGCGGATACGAGCAATTAGCTCCTCTAACGAAAAGGGTTTGGTTAAGTAATCATCTGCCCCGGCTTCCAAGGCTTTGACCTTATCTTGAACATCTTGAATGACGGTGAGAATAATAATAGGCAGAGATTCTCCACGTGCTCGCAACTCTTCAATCACCTGTGTTCCATGCTTTGCTGGTAAACCCAAATCGAGAATCAACAGCTCAAAATCATCAGTTCGAGCTAAATAGGCTGCTTTAACTCCATCATCCGCTACCGTGGTGGTAAAGCCATGAGCTTGTAAGCCTTTCTGTAAAAAAGCAGCTATTCGCGGTTCATCTTCTGCAATCAGAATTCGACTCATCGGACAATCTTATCTTGTGGTGGATCGAGGGGAAGGGTGATACTAAATCGCGAGCCTTTGCCAAGTTCACTGGCGACTGTTACCTGTCCTCCGTGTGCTTGTGCGATCGCTTGGACAATTGACAAACCCAGCCCAGCCCCCTTTGATTTACGACGGCTACTGGCTGCACGGGCAAAGCGTTGCATAATCCGCACTTGATCGGCAGGAGCAATGCCAATACCCGTGTCCTTTACCCAAAAACATACTGCATCTCCAACTAACTGTGAACCAAGTTCAATTACATCGCTAGCTTTCGTGTGTTCCACAGCATTTTGTACCAAATTCATAACAGCTTGAGTGATGCGTTGCCGATCTGCCACAATCCGAATCGAGGCTACACTCGCAAGCTGCCAATCTCGTGGAGCCAGAGCTGTTGCTTTAGCAAATAATTCTTGTGTGAGTTTGCTAACCTCTAATAATTCTAAATTTAAGAAATCCGGTCTTTCGGCTCTGGCAAGGAGCAGTAAATCATCGACCAATCGACTCATGCGATTGAGTTCATCATGCATTAAATCTAGCGCTTCATAGCGTTTTCCTAACGATTGACTCAGTACCTCCAAATTGCCGCGAATCACCGTGATTGGAGTTTGAAATTCATGACTGGCATCATTAATAAACTCACGTTGACTGGCAAATGAAGCTTGCAATCGGTCGAGCATTTTGTTAAATGTAGCAGTCAACTCAGCAATTTCATCCACTCCTTTGATCGGAATTCGACGATTCAGCGACTGATCAAAATCTTTAATTGATCGCGCAGTTTCTGTCAGTAACTCCAAGGGAGATAACACTCGCCCAATCGCAATCCACGCCAGAATTAGCGCGAGTAACAGCACGCTAATAATCACCTGAGCCGCTACCAATACTGCTCGATCAATTTCTCTTTGTTGATTGCTCAAAGAATGCGCTACTACAAAAACACTCCGATCCTTCCCTGATGCTTGAATAGGATGAGCTAAATACACAATGGTTTCCCAACCTGTCGATTTTTGACCTTGTATAGGGCGTTCAATTTGAGCTAGCGATCGCAGTAAGTTGGTGTCTGTACTCAACGCATCTGGTAAGGCAATTGGACTGGTTTGATAGACTTCACCGTTCAACAACGTGATGAAGAATTCATCATCCTCAGGCACACTGCGGGACAAAAATACATCAAAAATTGCCGCAACATTATCGCCAAATGGTTCTCCTGTCGCGGGATTACGTCCATTTACTAGTCGTTGAATCTCCTCAACTTCTTGCTCAAGCGATCGCTGTACTCGTTGCAACAACTGTGCAAACAAAATTTGTCGAATCGCAAAGATAGAAATAGCGGTTGAAAGAGAAATGAGAACAACCAACCAAACTAAAATTCGTGCTCGTGCGCCAAGAAAAAATTTGCGCCATTTCATGGCTAAACTTGATTTCGCAGCAAACATCAACGAACAGCGACTAAAAAATTATTTTTATTATAAATAATCAATCAGGACAATAAATATATTCAGAATTAAAAATTATCACTTAGAAATTATTACTCTAATTAGCTGATAGACTTCTTAAGTGTACCATCGGCATATAATTCTAGTGGTACTAACTCGATTTTGCCGTTCACTTTAATTCGAGAGTACACAAGTTTTACCAACGGTGATTGATTGTGATTGTAAAGCAAAGACATAATAATTTTCCTGGTTTATCTTTGATTTATATTTAAGTTTTGAGTGCTGAAAATGGACTGAATAATTTTTGGTTTATCTTGTACTTTTAAAAAGTTACTATTTGTATCAATCATGAAAAGAGATTTGAATTAAAAGTAAAAAATTATACAAAAATAATAGAAGAATTTGAATAGATTTACGAAAGTAATGAGGTGCTAGTAAGCAATGATTAACAATATAGCCATGAACACGAGATAATAAAAAACTCACCCTCAACCTAAACTGCTATGTAATTAACAATTACAGAACTAAGTAAGCGGACATAATTAAATGTAAAATACCAATTTCTAGACCGCAAACGGAAACAGTCTTTTACCTTCTGCTACCTTCTGCCCTCTGACTTGAAAGAGGGGTGTAAGGGTGTAAGGGTATGGGGGAGCCACTGCGGTGGACGGGTTTCCCGGCATAAAGGAGCCAGCGCGTTGCGGAGAGAAGCGCCGTGCGGGGGTTCCCCCCGTTGAGGCGACTTCGGAGGGTTCCCCCCGTTGAAGCGACTGGCGTCAAGTGGCGTTGTAGAGGAAAATACCTTTTTCATACCTGGTATTGAAACTTGTTTTATAACGACTGCCCTCTGCCCTCTACTTAGTTCTGACTTTGCCTGACATCATTTACTTCATAGCTACGGGCTAAAATTCCGTAATCTGCTTTCGAGTTAAATCATGAAAACCGCCTCCCAATTACAAGCTCGTTTAGAGTCTTATTATCAGCAAATCAAGACAATCATTTTGGCGCGTCAAAATCCAATTACTGGTTTGCTACCTGCCAGTACTGCAATTACAGCCCACGGTGATTACACAGATGCTTGGGTGCGTGATAACGTTTACAGCATTTTGGCAGTTTGGGGGTTGGCGCTGGCATACCGCAAGCTGGATGAAGACAAAGGACGGACTTACGAATTAGAACACAGTGTTGTCAAGCTAATGCGGGGCTTGTTGTTCGCCATGATGCGACAAGCACATAAAGTAGAGCAATTTAAACACACCCAATCACCACTGGATGCACTACACGCCAAGTACAACACCACAACTGGGGATATCGTTGTTGGTGATGGAGAATGGGGACATTTGCAACTTGATGCCACATCAATATATTTGCTGATGTTGGCACAAATGACCTCATCCGGATTGCAGATAATTTACACCCTTGATGAAGTAAACTTTATCCAAAATTTGGTTTACTATATCGGTCGAGCTTATCGCACTCCAGATTACGGAATTTGGGAGCGGGGCAACAAAATCAATCATGGAAGTGCAGAACTAAACGCCAGTTCCATAGGAATGGCAAAAGCTGCTTTAGAAGCAATTAATGGACTGGATTTATTTGGCGTGCGCGGTAGTCATGCATCGGTAATTCACGTACTCCCCGATGAAATTGCTCGTGCCAGAATCACTCTAGAATCCTTATTACCTAGAGAATCTGCTTCCAAAGAAATTGATGCAGCACTCTTGAGTGTGATTAGTTTTCCGGCATTTGCAGTTGAGGATGTGCAATTGCGCGATCGCACCCGCAATGACATCATCGCTAAACTCGCAGGCAAATACGGCTGCAAGCGTTTTTTACGCGACGGACACCAAACAGTTTTAGAAGACACCAAGCGCCTCCACTACGAACCTTGGGAACTCAAACAATTTGAGAATATAGAATGTGAATGGCCTTTATTTTTCACATATTTGGTACTTGATGGAATATTTCGTGGTGATAAAGAACAAACCGAATATTACCAACAGCGTTTAGAGTCTCTAGTGGTTGAACGAAATGGTTTGCCTTTGTTGCCAGAACTTTATTATGTTCCAGATGAATACATAGAAGCAGAAAAGCAAGCACCCCATACTCAACCGCGCCTGCCCAACGAAAACATTCCCTTAGTCTGGGCGCAAAGTTTGTATTTTCTCAGTCAAATGCTAAGTGAAAAATTAATCGCCGTCGGGGATATCGATCCCTTAGGGCGGCACTTACGCATGGACATACACCGGGAACCTTTAGTGCAAATCGCCTTACTAGCAGAAGATGAAGATTTACAGATCATACTAGAAGTTCACGGCATTGAAACCCAAACACCCAAGCAAGTAGAACCGATTCAAGTTCGCCAAGCCGATGACTTTATTGCGATTTATTCCCAAATTGGACGTAGTGATAAACTCGGTTTAACAGGACGTCCGCCTCGTCGTCCTCGAAGTTTAACAACATCCAGAATTTTTCGCATCGGTAATGAAACAGTAGTATTCTTACCCTCACAGTTAGACTCTCAACAGTTCTACTTAACCCTTGATTACCATTTTCTCGTCGCCCAATTCAAGAGCGAACTCGCCTACATTCAAAAATATTGGAGCGATTTAGGACGTCCGATCCTGACTTTAATGTTGACACATACAATGTTAGAAACAGGTTCCGAAGCATTGCTTAATCTGATGCAGGAACTCAAAGATGGAGTATGTAACGGTGTGCGGGTAAAATTAGGGCGGCTAAATCAGCAGATGCTCACTGCTGCTATTGAACGAATTGATTTCCTGCCAGAGTTTGAATTTTCTCAGTCTTCTGTCAAAAATGCAAAACCCCGCTGTGCTTATCTCGCCTTTCATCCAGAAAAAAACTGGCTGCTCAGACATACTCAAGAATTTCAGGTAGAATGCGAAACTAACTTGAATTTACTCTTGACTTCTTTACGCTCTTCAGAAAATATTTACGAACAAATAGAATTATTGCAGACGCTAACTCGTTTGCAAGGGCTGGAGTTTAACACTGGTTTTGGCGGGCCTTTACATCCCGTCACAGTCAGTGATTTACTTGATGAAGTCTACACCAAAGCTGCCGAAATAGGGATTTGGGCAGTTGTGCGTCGGGCGGCGGGTTTGCGGCAGATGGCATACACAGCCTTATCAGATGTAGTGACAAGTATTGTTGTACGGGGCAAGCAAATAGCAGTCGGTAAAGCCTACAGCGAAGACTCCCTAATTACCGTACCTTTATCCCACAGCGAAATTGTCGAAAAAATCAATCATTTTTGTCGAGAAGATATACGCGATCGCGTTCTCACCCAAGAAATCCTGATTTATCTGAGTACCTTAATTAAATCAGAACCAGAACTGTTTCAAGGACTGCTAACGCTACGAGTTGGCTACCTAATTTTGTTAATTACCAGCGAATTAGCACAGGAATTGAAAGTTACGCAAGATGAAGCCTACGAAACACTCATGCAACTTTCTCCCTTGGAAGTAAAAACAAGATTGCGTCAGGTATTAGCTGAATATGCAGGCATGAGTAAATTACTGCGTCAGCAAGAGTCATTGCACGTCAAACAAAAAGAAAGTGATATTGCATGGGTGTTGCAACCATTAGTTGTTGAAGACATAGAAATGCCACTGGGGGGTTGGCGACGCTTTCGCCAAGCTGAGGGAGCAACAGGGCGCGTGCCAAAAGACTTTTTTCAACAAGTTTGGCTGTTGATGCATCATTGTAAAGGCTTGGTAATTGGCGATAAACTAGAACGCCGCAACCGCTTGGATAGCGAGGTGATGATCTCCGAGATGACGGCGGGGGAAAAGAACTTTGCTCTACGAATAGAACATCTGTTAAATAAAATTGAGGCTCCAGAATACCGACAAGTGAATATCGAAACTTTGATGGAATTAGCGGCGATCGCTTCCAACAACCCAAGTTTGCAAATCGAAGAATATATAGTCTTGGATGTATTAATCGGTCATGCAGTCAGATTAGCATGGTTAGACGGGCATCCCCAAAGAGGCGATCGCTACGACGAAGATAAAGCGAGTGCGTGGCGAGCGTTCTACAATACCTCTCCTAAGGAGTGTGCTAGTTATGTTGTTAAGGCGTTTAGGTTCTTGACGGAATTTGTGACAGAACTTTAAACGCAATGGGGCGCAAAGGAAAACGCAGAGGAACGCAGAGTTAAAGGTTATTAACTACGCGTTTTATTCCTTCTCTGAGATGGAGGACGTTAAAGTTAATGATGAGACCAAGTTTGCATTTTGCTAGTTTGAGGTAAGTTAGGAGTTGAACGGAGTGAATCGGTTTCAAGGTTTCTACAGATTTGATTTCTACAATTACTTTATTTTCTACTTTCAAATCCAATCGATAAACACAATCTAACTGTACTGATTCGTAGACTAAAGGTAAAGGAATTTGTTTGCCAACATTCAATCCTGTTTTCTTTAGTTCATAATACAAACACTCTTCGTAAGCTGACTCTAACAAACCTGCTCCTAAAACGGTATGCACCCTCATCGCGCAACCAATAATTACTCCACTTAACTCATTTTCTGTCATCTGGCCTTGAAGTTGTGGTCTCAAAAATCAACTAATCTTAATTTGCCCAAAATTTGCATGGGTTATATCCTCTGAAAACAAAAAAAGAACGCTACTAAACTCCGCGAACCTCTGCGCTTCCCTCTGCGCTCCTCTGCGTTTAAATATTACTACTCAACTGCTGCACAGCTCTTATCAAATCATTCGGTGTGCCAATATCCAGGTAAGTACCATCTGCAAACGCTTCTGCCTCTACACGCAAACCCTGTTTAATCGCAGCTTGAATTACATCCCCAATCGGTACTTCCGGTAGTAGTGACACATTAGGAGCGGCTTTTAGCTGAATCAAATACTCATGTAAAAATTGGGTAAAAATCGGTGTCCAAACGGCAATACCCCACATATAACGTAAATCAGACTGAGGAGGTTTTTCAACAATCAGATGAACTTTGCCTGTATCGTCAAATTCAACCATCCCCGCTTTCTGGGGTTGATCGGTTGGGAACAAGCCTAAAACTACATTTGCTTTAGTTGTCTCCAGACGTGCTAATATCCGTACATAAGCATCCTCTGGTTGAAACAAAATATCGGGAAAACCCAATGCTATAACTGCATCTTGCACAAAGGGATAAGCCTGATCCAAAGTAAATGGCACACCATAAGGCAAACCCATAATTAGATAACCAAGGTTCATCGAAAGCATTGTGCCGTCGCCAAAATATGTCGGGATATCCCACTTTCCTGGGCGTAGTATAAAATATGCCTTGTTAATGCCTGCCAACTGCATTTTTTCCAGTAGATAGTGACAAACTACTTTCGGTCGATAGTTAGATTTTTGACCACAAGTTTGAAAACCTACTGGATATAGTTCTTTGCTCAGTGGTAAAGGAGAAATTCTTTTAGCTTCCCCTCCTGCAGGTAACAGTGCAACGATTTGGCGCATAAGTAATTAAATATACTTGGTATAAGATAATTTACAATTTATAATTTAAAGTTTAATAACCAATAACAGTATAGGCAGGTTTTGCTGATTGTCTTTTGGTAAAAACAGACAATTTATCTTTTAAACCCACCCCTACTATCTAATACGATTTCCCTAAATTTTGGCTACAGATGGAAAAAGGTTTGTAATTGCGCTTAAGCGCTACTACAAACTATGTGTAGTCTTAATTTGGAGAATTGGTATAATTACCAAATTCCCAAAAATATCCCCCTTCTAAAGCAGCGTACTCGTGAACACAATAGAAGGGGGTTATTAATTTTTATTTCGCGATCGCCACTACTTGACAGAAACAGCATCAACATCAATAGTGTCGCTGGAAGAAGTAGAATCCTCAGCGGTATTAGCAGCTTGAGCCTCTACACCTCTACGCGCTTTAAAGCCTTCAATTACTAGCCCAGATACTTCCGTCATCAATAGTGTTAGAAGAAAGACGTCATCAATTTGTCCCACAATCGGTAAAATATCTGGGACTATATCAATGGGACTAACAAAGTATAATAGTGTTCCTAAAATTACCCACCAGCGGTACTTAGGATTGCGAATTAAACCACGATACCAGTTATAGACAGATTGGAGCGGAACTTTCATAACCATCACCTCTAGTTATTTTTAATTCTGGCAAATGATGCTCTAAACTTCCTGTGGGAATAACCGCCCTATTATGTCTGGAAGATGCTACCAGTTTTCTGTAACCCTATCCTTTTCCATAAAATTTAAACAAGTATAGAAGTTGTGTGTTCATCTCTAAGTATTAAAATGCTTGGGGATAGTTGCTCCAGCAATGGACGGAGGAAACCAAAAACAGTGGATATTTTAGATATTTTTCGTAAAGTCGGGCCAGTAATCTGGCCGTTGCTTTTTTTCTCAATCTTGTCGTTAAGTGTGATTCTAGAACGTCTTTGGTTCTGGTTGCGAATTTTAAATCAGGAAAAGGAAATTGTTGCTCGTGTTTTAAATGCAGCTGGTGAAAAAAATTGGGGATTAGCAACAGAGATTGCTAGACGGGCAACAGATCAGCCCATAGGCAGGTTTTTATATGCTCCTTTAAGCCAACCAAAAAGCGATATGGAACTTTTTCGACTAGCCCTAGAGTCAACAGCAGAAACTGAATTGGCTCAGATGCGACGCGGCGAAAAAGTTTTGGAACTTGTAATTGCTGTCGCCCCTTTGCTGGGATTATTTGGTACTGTTTGGGGTTTAATTGGTTCTTTGGAATCTATTCGGATTGGAGATTTAGGCACAGAAGCCACAGCAGGAGTTACTACCGGGATTGGAGAATCTCTGTATAGTACAGCAGTTGGCTTGGGTGTTGCTATTGTTAGCTTGATTTTCTATAGACTATTTCAAGCTCTTGTCGTTAATCAAGTCAAAGTGTTTCGTAAGGCGGGTAATGATTTGGAAATACTTTACCTACAATCAGCGCCTGATATAAGTAATAGTAAATCAGATATAGTCATACCTCAGACTGTTGTCCGAGATACTGCACGAGAAAACTTCATTCCTCCTCCGCCTCCACGCAACCTGGGACAAAACAAGTTTTCTCAATCTCCCGAAAATCCAGAAACCAATGCTTCTGATTCTTAATAATTAGTTAAAATTATCTCCTGGCTTGCAAGCAAGACGATGAAAATTAACCTGCACACTCCCATCGAAGAAGCTCAAGTTCAACTTATTCCCTTAATTGATGTTATTTTTTGTATACTCACGTTTTTTCTTTTGGCATCTTTACAACTCACCCGGCAGCAGGCAATTAATGTTGATTTGCCCAGAGCTAGTTCATCAACGGCAATCGAGCTAAAGCCACAGCGACAAATTTTACCCGTGACTATTGATGCCGTTGGACAAACTTATGTAGAGAAACAACCAGTTAGACGGGAGCAGTTGGGAGAAATTTTAAGTAAGTATCTCCAAGCCAATCCTACAGGCACAGTGGTGCTATATGCTTCCCGTTCCGCAACTTATAATGATGTGATTGAATTATTAGATTTGCTGCGACAAGTCGGGGGCAATCGCGTGTCTTTAGGTATTATCCCTGGTTCTTCAGAAAAAACTCAAAATTCTCCCTCACCCCTTACTCCTCCGTTCCCAGTTAATCCTCAAGGTAACCCTACTCAAAATCCTTTCCCAACTGTACCCGGTCAACCCCCCATAGGAACAGGGGTTACCCCTGTTAATCCTGGTGCTGTTCCCCAACAGCCCACAGCACCGACAACTACCAATCCGACTCCGCAAAGGTGATCAGAAAAAATCATCGTGTAGAGAATCTAATTATTAAAAGACGCGTTAAACTGCGCGTCTTTCAATGATTTTGAGGAAAAAATAAGCACCCGCAAAGGGCGCTTATGACTATTCGTTAGAGGTTGGGGGAGTAGCTGTAGTACCTGATTGTTGAGTACGCTGTTCGCGTTTTTTGCGATCAGCTGAGAGCAAATCTGCCATGACTACCAGTGCTTGCGTCATTTTATCTAGATTGGAAAGGTAAAGTTCCAAATCTTTATTAAGTTTGTCATCAGATAAGTGCAAGCCAGCAGCAATGGTTTTAAGTGCCTCAGTACGTTTTTTTTCGTCTTTGACCATTTCTGGTTCTGATAGTTCTAGTAATGAGAATAAACCGATCGCGAATAAGCGACTGTATTTAAAATTGGCATTGCTGGCGATCGCTTGCAGTGAGGCTTGGAAATCAGCATCTCGATCAAGTTGATTTTGTTGGCTCAACCACGCGATTAAATCTTGGCTTGGCAGGCTTGTTGCCAGATTTTGCAACCGTTGGGCATCTTGCCTATATATTTGCGGATCTGCCTCTACAGATCGCACCAGGGCGTTAAAAATCGACTCCTTATCTAATTCTGGTTGGTAGCCTTGCATAAAACGGTCAAAGGAGGTGACGACGCCCAAGGCATAAATTGGGTTGTAGTGGAAGTCAACATTAACCTGGAGCAGGTGCATTTCCACCATCAATTCTTCTACAACCCGCCGATAAATAGTGTTGATCGGACGGGTGTGTAAGGTGTGGAAAGCTCGCTTTGTATCAGATAAAGTACGGACGTTGTTCACAAAGAGAATTTTTAAACTTCTAGGGCGACGTATGTTTATTTTCTCGCTTCCAGGCAACTTTGCCAAGTTTAGCTCTTTGTTAATCACGCTAATCTTACTCAAAAATCATCTATCAAGGGCTGTAAACCCCTTTCTTACACAAGTAGGCAAAATTTATAATATTGTGTGATTGTATTAATAATTTATGAATTTCTCACCAGAGTTGCTCACTCTCGCGAATTATTTGGCTGGTGAATTTGAAAATCAACAACAAGCTCTTGCTGATCCTGCTTGGTACGTTCACCTGCGTTTGTGGCAAAGGTTCATACCTTTATTTTCTGAAGATAGCTTGACCTTATTTGCTGAACAAGCCAATATTGTTAATTTAGATCAACCTTATCGTCAGCGAATCATGCGACTGACGGAAGCTAACGAACCTAATGCACTTTTGAAAGTGCAATACTATATGCCTAAAGATCCGTTGGCTTTACGTGGTGCTGGTCAAAACCCTTTATTACTTCACAACCTTACACCTGAACAATTAGATTTGCTACCTGGTTGTGTTCTCAACGTGACTGTGCAAACCCAAGCTAGCGATCGCTATAAATTTGTTGCTAGCCCTCCTTTCGGGGCTACTTGCTGCTTTAATTATGCTGGCAGGGTAGTACAAGTTGCCTTGGGATTTGAAGTTACTCACCAAGAATTCATCACCTATGACAAAGGAATTGACCCTACTACTGGGGGGGCAATGTGGGGAGCGATTTTGGGCCCTTATCGCTACACTAAGCAAGAACAGTACTAAAATTATGAATTATGGAGCGTGAAGTGTTTGTATTTTGGACTCTTCACTTTTAAGATAGAACTTTGATTTAGCTGGCAATACTACGAGGTACACCCTCTAGAGCTTCCTCCTCTGTTTCAAAGATTTCAAATACTGTGTCCATCATTGTTACCTCAAACACCAATTTAGCTTCTGGATGGACATTGCTGATCCGAAAACTACCGTTGACTTTATCAGCATCACGCATTCCTGCCACTAAAGAGGTAAGACCAGAACTGTCAATAAAGTTGACTTGACTGAGATTTACAACTATGTGACAACTCAGTTTAGAAATGCACTCTTGCAATTTTAAGCGAAATTGCCAAGCTGTAGTTATGTCCAAACGACCTGTAGGCGCTAGGACAATCACGCTGTTACCGTCTTGGCTTGTATATGTTTTCTGTTCGATCTGAATCACTTAACCTCCTTTTGGCATCTTTAAGCTCAACTGATTTGAAGTTGATAATTGTTGGATGTTAGTAGCTGGTAATGATTTTTTTACTACTAACTACTAACCACTAACATCCTTATTGCCATTCATCCCTCTATCGAAAGAAGATAGGCAAAATTGCTGAATTGTGGACTGTAATCTATCCAGCATTAGTTACTTTTTTTACCTCTGACTCAGGATTGATTGATTCTGTAGTTAGAGATTAACAAGCAATATAGATAAATGTCATCCTAATTGCTGGATATTTAATTAGGTAGTTTAAATCACACCATTTATGTGTGGCTTGGTACCCAGTTTACCCAATCTTGAGACTTGAGAAAAGTTTCATACAATTCAGCTTCAGGGGAATTAGGTTCGGGACGATACCCATATTCCCAGCGTACAAGAGGAGGTAAGGACATTAAAATTGATTCAGTGCGTCCGTTAGTTTGTAAGCCAAAAATGGTACCTCGGTCATAAACCAAGTTAAATTCTACATACCTTCCCCGGCGATACAGTTGAAAATTCCGTTGGCGATCGCCATATTCAATCTTGTGCCGCCGTTCGACGATCGGTACGTAAGCGTTTAAAAAGGCTCCACCACAGCTTTGCGCAAAGGCAAACAAATCTTCCCAACCGCGTGGTGTAATTGCTCCTAGTTGGTTACTGTACTTAGCTGCTTCACCATCAGGATTTGGCCCACGATATAAAGTACCCCGACCGTCTTGGTAATCAAAAAATAGACCACCAACACCCCGTGTTTCGCCGCGATGCTTTAAATAAAAATATTCATCGCACCAGCGTTTAAATACCGGGTAATATTCTGGGTGATGTGTATCACAAGCCTGCTTGAGCGTTTTATGGAAATGTGCTGCATCTTCAGCGAAAGGATAATAGGGAGTGAGATCCGCACCTCCCCCAAACCACCATACAGGCCCCGCCTCAAAGTAACGATAATTCAAGTGAACAGTAGGCACATAGGGATTACGGGGATGCAATACCAATGAAGTACCTGTGGCATAAAACTTGTGTCCTACAGCTTCTGGGCGCTGGGTCAAAATAGAGGGCGGTAAATGAGAACCCCAAACTTCAGAAAAATTTACACCCGCTTGTTCAAATATTGCTCCATCTCGCAGAACGCGCGATCGCCCGCCACCTCCCTCTGGACGCTCCCAAGAGTCTTCTTGAAACTCAGCAACACCGTCCAATTTTTCTAAAGCTTGCGTAATCTCGTCTTGTAAATTTTTCATAAACTGACTGACTCTAGCCTTAGCATCAGTCGGCGGCAAAGAAGTCAACGACTCTGTTGACAAAGTTGGGCTTTGGGAGTTGGTCACCATAAAATCAATAACCTAAATTACAATTTCCAAAAAGCAAGAAAAATTTTCACTGAAAATAGAAGGCAACAGGAGTAAACAAACTAGTTAAAATTACCCAGCTTGCTTTTGTCTTAAAGTCAAGCATTCACTCCATCTGTGGTCATGACTAGAGTTATTTTCCCTCAAATGCGTGTAGGCTTGTACACTGATTGATTTTTTTTCAAGTTCTTTTCTTTATGTAAATTTTTTGCTATGAATATTCAACTTTAAGCAAATTAGTCTACTAGCACTTGTGCATTTGGGCAGTAGATAGGAATAATATCAGACACTGATTCATGTTTTTATCAAAAATGGTCTCTCTTGCAGGGTTGTCATCTACGACATCAGAATGTAGACAAAGCTAACAAAAAGTAAAATTTAATAACTATATTAAAAGCTTTAAACAGCAGCTGCCTTTGTATCAAATCCAGACTTGCTGTACATCAGTCACAGTGCCGACCATGCCAGAGTTACCAAAAAGCGTGTAGCGAGGAGGATTAGGAAAATGCGAGCTTGGTTGTCCAAATTCATCCACCGCAAACGTCGTCGGTTTTGCGCTTCTTTAGTGCGAACTTATCGCGAGATTAGTTCTGCTTCTGTCGATGAACTGTGGCAAAAGCTAGTTAACTTGGCTGATGTGTCTTGGCATCCATTACTAAAAAGTACTAACGTCCCTTACGGACTGGTACCCAAACCTGGATTAATTTACCAAGCGGTGACACGTTGGTCACCAATTCCCATCCGGATTTTTGTTGAGCGCGTTAATCACCAAGAGCTATTGAGCGTAAGAGTATTGGCGATTCCCGGTGTTGAAGAACGAGTTACTTACAAAATCGAGTCTACAGTTTGCGGTACTTGTTTGTCATATTCTGTAACACTACGTGGTTGGTTATCACCCTTGATTTGGTCTTTGTCTCGTCCATATGCCAATCGCGTGGCCAAAGCTTTAATCGAGGCAGTTGAAGAAAATACCCTGTCAACAGTTTCAGGCAAAAGTAAACCTCTTAAGGATAGTTGTTTTGATTTTTAGAATTGGGAATTGGGTACTCGGTACTAGGTACTGGGAAAGAAATTCTTCCTAGTCCCCACTCAAGAGTCCCTAGTCCCTAATACCCCTAAAAGATAAGATCTCAAGTAGATAATCATTGCTGTTTATTAAAAAAAATTGCGGCAGTAAGGGTAAAAAACATTATGAATGATGTCCTCGATTCTCGCTCGGTCTTAGAAGTGTTGCGACCGGTACAAGACCCAGAACTCCGCAAAAGTCTGGTAGAAATGAACATGATTCGCAACATTAAAATCACAGAAGGTAAGGTCAGCTTCACTTTGGTGTTGACTACACCCGCCTGTCCTTTACGTGAATTTATTGTCGAAGATTGTCAAAAGGCTGTTAAAAATTTACCAGGCGTTACGGATGTATCCATAGAAGTGACAGCGGAGACACCCCAGCAAAAAAGTTTACCTGATCGCAATGGTGTTCTTGGTGTCAAAAATATCATTGCTATTTCTAGTGGCAAAGGTGGCGTCGGTAAAAGTACGGTGGCTGTGAATGTTGCTGTTGCTCTGGCTCAAACAGGAGCAAAGGTGGGTTTGCTCGATGCTGATATTTACGGCCCCAACGACCCAACAATGTTAGGACTGGCTGATGCCCAGATAGTAGTACGCTCCTCGGAAAAAGGAGAAATACTTGAACCTGCTTTTAATCATGGTGTCAAATTAGTATCAATGGGCTTTTTGATTGACCGCGATCAGCCAGTCATATGGCGGGGGCCGATGCTAAACGGGGTGATTCGTCAGTTTCTCTACCAAGTGGAATGGGGAGAATTAGATTATTTGATCGTGGATATGCCACCAGGAACGGGGGATGCTCAGTTAACATTGACACAAGCGGTGCCGATGGCAGGGGCTGTAATTGTAACTACACCCCAAACCGTAGCTTTGTTAGATTCTCGCAAGGGCTTACGGATGTTCCAACAGATGAATGTTCCCGTCTTGGGAATAGTAGAAAACATGAGTTATTTTATTCCCCCAGATTTGCCGGATAAGCAGTATGACATTTTTGGTTCTGGTGGTGGTTCAAAAACAGCAAACGAGTTGGGAGTGCCATTGTTGGGATGCATACCCTTAGAAATTTCCACCAGAATTGGTGGTGACAATGGTGTACCAATAGTAGTTGCCGATCCAAGTTCTGCCAGTGCTAAAGCTTTTAAAGCGATCGCTCAAACAATCGCAGGCAAAGTATCAGTTGCAGCTTTAGCATAGGGAACTCTTAACAGGGAACAGGGAACAGGGAATAGGGAAAAACTGTAACCTATCACCTGTAACCTGTCACCTACTTAAATTAGTCAGTAAATTTAAAGTCTAAATCTAAAATCTAAAATTACTAATGTTGTTAAAAAGGTCACGTTCCTGGCTCCCCCAGCTACGTTGGAAATATTGGTTTAAACCTTGGCAACAAGTAGACTGGTTGTTATTTTGTTTACCAATCAGCTTAACCATATTTGGCGGGATTATGATCCGCAGTACGGAATTAAACCAAGGACTCACTGATTGGTGGTGGCATTGGCTGATTGGTGGAATTGGTTGTGTGATCGCGTTGCTCTTAGCCCGCATCCGTTACGAAAATATGCTGCAATGGCACTGGGTTACCTACACTCTTATCAACATCAGCTTAATTGCAGTCATGCTGATCGGTCATAGTGCCAAAGGCGCACAGAGGTGGATAGGTGTCTTTGGTTTTAACGTTCAACCCTCAGAATTTGCCAAAATCGGAATAATTATCACCCTTGCAGCTTTGTTGCACAAACGCACAGCTTCTAGCCTCGATAATGTGTTCCGGGCTTTGGCTATCACTGCCGTTCCTTGGGGATTAGTCTTTTTGCAGCCAGACTTAGCAACTTCACTGGTATTTGGCGCGATCGTTTTGGGGATGTTGTATTGGGCAAATGCTAATCCCGGCTGGTTGATACTGCTGATTTCTCCAATTGTTGCTGCAATTTTATTTAGCATACCTTGGCCATTTGCGATCGCTTTCTCAAAAGACCTAACATTCGGTCCTTTGGGGTTAGTTTGGTCAATCGCGATGGGCATTGTTGGCTGGTGTACTCTCCCCTGGCGGCGATTTGGTCTTGGCACCATTGGAGCATGGGGTTTAAATATGCTGGGTGGGGAATTAGGACTTTTTGCTTGGAAGTATTTACTCAAAGATTATCAAAAAGACCGACTCACTTCATTTATCAACCCTAATGCCGATCCCCTCGGTTCTGCCTATCACCAAATCCAATCTCGGATTGCTATTGGTGCTGGTGAATGGTGGGGATGGGGTCTTTTTAAAGGCCCAATGACTCAGTTAAATTTTGTTCCTGAACAACATACAGATTTTATTTTCTCTGCTGTAGGTGAAGAATTTGGTTTTATTGGGTGTTTACTCGTTTTACTGGTATTTTGCTTACTCTGCCTACGCCTATTGCATATTGCCCAAACTGCTAAAGACAACTTTGGCTCACTGTTAGCTATTGGTGTTTTATCTATGATTGTATTCCAGATGATAGTCAACATTGGTATGAATGTAGGTTTAGCACCAGTAGCAGGCATTCCCCTTCCTTGGATGAGTTATGGGCGTTCTGCTATGTTGACAAACTTCATTGCCTTGGGAGTAGTCGAATCGGTGGCTAACTTTCGACAAAGACAGAAGTATTGGTCATAGTCAACAGTCATGATCATTGATAATTGAAAAGCAACAAAGCGCAAATTACCAATGACAAATCACTAGTCACAAGTATTAAGCTATTAACAGGAACGCTAGAAGGTACACATTATGATCCTGCCAGGAGCAACTGTTCGCGTCAAAAATCCGACAGATATCTATTATCGTTATGAAGGACTCGTGCAACGGGTTAGTGATGGCAAGGTTGCCGTACTGTTTGAAGGTGGTAACTGGGACAAATTAGTTTCCTTTCGCCTTTCGGAATTAGAAGTTGTAGAAACCACCGCAGGACGTAAAAAAGCAAAATAAATTAACTCTTGTCACTGGTCATTAGTCATTAATGACTAATGACCAATAAATACTATGCGCCTCCCCCTACCACAATTTAATAGAGGCGATCGCCATCCCAACCACTTTGCAGAGGTGATCGAAACTTCTACTTGCGATTTTTTAGCCCAGTGCTTGGAACCAGAAGATTTAAGCTTTCCTCCCATGCCTCCCTTCGGTAGTTGGGTTTATTCTGTAGATGAAGAGTCTGGCAATCAAGTGTATGCTGTAGTGCATTATGCAACCACGATGCCCGTAGATTCCGTACACCGACCAGTCGCTCTGGGGTTATCTTTGCAGGAGTTGCGAGAGGAACAACCCCAAATTTTTGCCATGCTCAAAACTGAGTTTCGTGCAGTAATTGTGGGGTTTGAAACAACCTCTGGAACTCAAGGTTCCAGTAATAGGATGTACCAATATTTACCCCCTCGCCCTCCCCAAATCCACCAACCAGTTTATCGTTGCGAACCAGAAGCGATCATTAAATTCACTGAAGAGTTTGATTTTTTACGGACACTACTTTGTGTTAACAGTGCACCAGTAGAGTCTTTAACAGCAGCAGCTATTCGCGAGGTATATCAATTGCGTAAAGCTGATCGACAATGGCTAACTAAAGCTGGACGAACTCTAAGTGTGTTGCTCAAAGATGACTATGATCGCTTACGGTTTATTTTGAGTCAAATCCACCCATAGGTAGTTGCTTGCTCGTGGCTTTCGTTAATGTAAGTAAAATTTTGGAATTGAAACCAGCATTTAGAAAATCGCAGCCTCACTGTTAACCCTCCAAGCCCTACCTATGGAACTGATATCACAAGTTCTGATTATTGAACCTAGTACCCGTGTTTTTGTCCAAGAACCCATTCTTCCCTTTGCCATTCTCTTAGTGGTTATTTTAGTTGTACCAATTCTGTTTGAGCGGCTACGAGTACCGGGATTAGTAGGTTTAGTGTTATCAGGGGTAGTTTTTGGCCCTTCTGGATGGCATATATTTCATATCAATTCGCCAATATTAAACCTGTTAGCAAATATTGGGTTAATCTACTTAATGTTTGTAGCAGGTCTAGAAATTAACCTGGAGCAATTTCGCGATCAGCAGAAATGGCAAGCTTTAGGTTTTAGTAGCTTGACCTTCGGTGTACCTTTGGTAGTGGGAATTTTAATTGGCCGGAGCTTTGATTTTGACTGGATTGCTACAATCATCATTGGCTCGACCTTAGCTTCCTACACTCTTTTGGCATATCCCTTAATTAATCGTCTCGGAATAATCAACAACGAGGCAGTGAGTGTAGTCGTTAGAGCTACTATTTTTACCCATCTAGGTGCATTACTGGTATTAGCCTTATGTCTAGCAGTTAATACCAAAAACTTAGGCTTTTGGCAGATCTTTCCTTCACTGAATTCATTAGCTATTTATACATTCGTCGTTTTAGTTGGTTGCAATTGGGCAGGTAAAGAATTTTTGCGGCGATCGGGAGAAGATGAGGGCAATCAGTTTTTGTTTGTGCTGCTTTCTGTATTTTTCGCTGTTATAAGTGCGCAATTATTTGGCGTAGAAAGAATTGTCGGAGCATTTTTAGCAGGTTTAGCTGTAAATGAAGTAGTCGGTGAAGGGCCGGTAAAAGATAAAGTGGTCTTTGCTGGGAGTGTGCTGTTCATCCCTATTTTCTTTGTTTACCTTGGCTTGCTCATTGACCTGCCCAGCTTGATTAATAACATCGCTACACTTGAGTTAACTTTTTTAATGATTGTGGGTTTAATAGCCAGTAAATTTATCGCAGCTTTATTGACAAGACTGGTTTACCACTACAACTGGCAAGAAATGTTAACTATGTGGTCGCTTTCACTACCTCAGGTTGGCGTGACATTAGCTGCAACTTTAGTAGGTTACCAGAGTGGGTTGCTATCAGGAATGGTCTTAGACAGCGCCATTATACTCATGGTTTTTACATCAACTTTAGGACCATTCATGACCAGTCAGTTTGCTGTTAGTTTGCCTTCCTCACCAACTAGACAACAACCTGCACCAGTGCCACCTGAAAATAATTCTGAAAAAACAGACAAAAAGCCGTCTACTATCATCGTACCAGTTTACAATCCGCAGACACAGCAATACTTAATTGAAATGGCGGCATTATTAGCTGATCAAGCTAATGGCAGAATTATGCCTTTAGCAATTGCCACTGCCACAGCTCACATGGATGCACCCCAATTAGAAACCTCTTTACAAAAGAGTGAAAGGTTACTCACAAAAGCTACAGCACTAAGTCGAGTATTGGGTGTAAAAGCAGAGCCACTATTGCGTATCGATGATGCTTTTGCACAAGGAATCAGCAGAGCCGCACGCGAACATAAGGCTAATTTAATTGTTATGGGTTGGGGTAAACGCACTGGGTTAAGAGCGCGGTTATTTGGTAATGTCATTGATGGCGTGCTCTGGGCATCTCACTGTCCAGTTGCAGTTACACGTCTAGTGGACTCACCAAAAAAAATACAGCGTATCTTAGTGCCAGTAGAAAACCTCATCGCACCAACATTACAACCCGTACAATTTGCTCAAATTCTGGCAGAAGCAAATCAAGCACAAGTAACTGTGTTAAATGTGTGTGATCGCCGTACTAGTTCTAGCAAAATATCATGGCGGCGATCGCAACTTTCTTTACTGGTGTCAAAGTTAACTTTGCCTAATCCACCAGAAATACAAATCATCGCTCATGAAAATGTTGCCCAGGCAATTTTGCAAGCAGCACGATTATATGATTTAGTTGTACTGCCTTTTGTACGTAATCGTACTAGTCCGGGTGGATTAGCGATAAGTGATGTCACAACTCAGTTAGCTAGTCAATTGACCTGCTCTATTGTCATGTTTGGAGAACCACAACACAGCCCATCTACAGCTTTATTAACAGGTGTACCTAACTCGACAGCAGTTGTTTAAAAGACGGTAGGTAGATAGCGTTAGTAGCTAATTTTTTAATTACTGAACGACGTCCTCACTAGCCTAAGCATTTGAGCGATTTGACGAGAAAAATATTTAGAATTTTCTTACTCACAAAGATTTCTATGAATTTAAGAAATTTTTACTGATACACAATTTAGTTGATATATGTGAAACTGTGATTGGCAAATTGATTAGTAGCAAAATTTTGAGATTTAGCATTATTATTTATTTAAATTAAAAAGATTAATTGAATAATTTTAATTTTTTTAAAGATTTAGTAAAAGTTTATGTAAATCTTAATATTTCCAAAAGATATTTGATAATTTTCTTAAATAATTGTTTAATTACTAAAAAATTACGTATAAACAACAAAACTTGTCTACGAAAAAATATTGACTAATATTGACTAATATTATCTAGTTGTCTCAATCACAATACCTGTGCTGTTTTTATACCATTAGTGGTAAATCTAAGCACAAGTTCTAGTTCTGGCTAAAAATATCTGCAACTACCAAGGAAACTATGAGAATTTTGGTGACGGGCGGTGCCGGCTTTATTGGTTCCCATCTGATCGACCGACTAATAAATGAGGGACATGAAATAATTTGCTTAGACAATTTTTATACTGGTCATAAGCGAAATATTTTGAAGTGGTTGGATCATCCTTATTTTGAACTCATCCGCCATGATATTACTGAACCAATTCGGTTAGAGGTTGATCAAATCTATCATCTAGCTTGTCCTGCATCTCCAGTACATTACCAGTACAATCCTGTCAAAACTGTCAAAACTAACGTGATGGGAACCTTAAATATGTTGGGGTTAGCAAAGCGTGTCAAGGCTCGCTTTCTGTTGGCTTCAACTAGTGAAGTTTACGGTGATCCCGAAGTTCATCCCCAAAGTGAAGAATACAGAGGTAGTGTCAATCCGATTGGACTTCGTTCATGCTACGACGAAGGCAAACGTATTGCCGAGACATTGGCATTTGATTACTACAGGCAAAATAAAGTTGATATTAGGGTTGCTCGCATTTTTAACACTTACGGGCCTCGGATGCTGGAAAATGATGGTCGGGTGGTAAGCAACTTTGTAGTTCAAGCTTTACGGGGTATCCCCCTGACAGTATATGGTGATGGATCGCAAACCCGTAGTTTTTGCTATGTATCAGACCTTGTGGATGGACTGATACGGTTGATGAATGGAGAATATATTGGGCCAGTGAATTTAGGAAACCCTGACGAATATACAATTCTCGAATTAGCTCAGGCTGTGCAAAACCTGATCAATCCAGATGCACAAATTAAGTATGAGCCACTGCCCGCAGACGATCCGCGCCGTCGTCGTCCCGATATTACTAAAGCTAAAACATGGTTAAATTGGAAACCTACCGTTCCTTTACCAGAGGGGTTAAAACTGACTGTAGAAGATTTCCGCGATCGCATAACGAACACTCAAACCTCAAAAATCAATAGTTAAAAATACTCATGCAACAGTTAAACTAACTCATAACTTTTAGCTGTAGACTGCTGAAAACTTCTTTTTTAAATTTAACCCCAACAAAGCAAGGAATTGAAAAAAATGCGTGTTTGCGTTATTGGTACTGGTTACGTGGGCTTGGTGACGGGTGCTTGCTTGGCTCACATCGGACATGATGTTATTTGTGTAGATAACAACGAAGAAAAAGTAAAGTTGATGAAGGCTGGGCAGTCACCGATTTTTGAACCGGGACTCTCGGAAATTATGCAAGCTGCTATTCAAGCTGGTAAAATCCAATTTACGACCGATCTTGGTGCAGGAGTCAGTCATGGCGATATTCTCTTTATTGCTGTAGGAACCCCGCCACTGCCCACAGGTGAAAGTGATACCCGTTACGTCGAAGCTGTTGCCCGTGGAATTGGTGCCAATTTAAACGGTGGCTACAAAGTGATCGTAAATAAATCGACAGTACCAATTGGCTCAGGTGACTGGGTGCGGATGATCGTTTTAGATGGCATCGCCGAACGCCAAAAAACTTTAGTACCCGTTGGGGGTGGGCGTACTGAAGAGAAACTGCCTGAGATTACAGCTCAGTTTGATGTAGTCAGCAATCCAGAGTTTTTGCGTGAAGGTTCGGCGGTTTACGATACTTTCAACCCCGATCGCATTGTTTTAGGTGGTAATAGTTCTCGGGCTGTTGCCATGATGCAAGAATTATATGCTCCGATTGTTGAGCGTAAATATGCTGAAGACCAGTCTCTACCACCAGTACCCGTGTTGGTAACAGACCTGAGTTCGGCAGAAATGATTAAATATGCTGCTAACGCCTTTTTGGCAACCAAGATTAGCTTTATTAATGAAGTTGCCAACATTTGCGATCGCGTTGGTGCGGACGTTACCCAGGTAGCCAAAGGTATCGGTTTAGACTCTCGGATTGGCAACAAATTCTTAAACGCTGGTATCGGCTGGGGTGGTTCCTGCTTCCCCAAAGATGTGGCTGCTCTGATTCATACTGCCGATGACTACGGTTATGAAGCCCAGCTACTTAAATCTGCTGTCTGTGTTAACCAACGCCAGCGCTTGATTGCTGTAGAAAAACTTCAACAAGCATTGAAAATCCTCAAAGGGAAGACAGTTGGATTACTTGGTTTAACTTTCAAGCCCGATACCGATGATATGCGTGATGCTCCAGCACTCAACCTCATTGAGCAACTGAACAGACTAGGAGCCAAAGTTAAAGCATATGATCCAATTGTTTCCCAATCTGGTTTGCGTGATGGTCTAACAGGTGTACTGGTAGAAACCGATCCCGAAAGACTTGCTGATGGCTGTGATGCTTTAGTACTAGTGACTGAATGGCAGCAGTTCAACAATCTTGACTATGGTCAGATGGCAAAATTAATGAGTCACCCTGTGATCATTGATGGTCGCAACTTCCTCGATCCTGAAAAAATGGTTAGAGCTGGCTTCCAATACATAGGCGTGGGTCGATAGAAATTCAAAAACCTCACAAATACTCGTTACCAGGTTGAACCTGGTAACGAGAACTATAGCATTCTGGCTCTCTTCATTTCACGGCAATTAAAAACCGCCTGAAC
Source organism: Chlorogloeopsis sp. ULAP02 (assembly GCF_038404745.2). Lineage (NCBI taxonomy): Bacteria > Bacillati > Cyanobacteriota > Cyanophyceae > Nostocales > Chlorogloeopsidaceae > Chlorogloeopsis > Chlorogloeopsis sp. ULAP02. The sequence continues at coordinate 136,120 of NZ_JAYKTT020000017.1, forward strand.
ATGCTCTATGTAGCAGCACAACAAGCGGTTGTCTACAACCTAATAGAATAAATAAAACCTATGATTGAGATACACCAGAAGCAGCGAGTTCTGCCAAGCGTTCCTGCTGATCTTGAGAGATACAAGCTTGAATAACTGACTCTAAATCGCCTTCCAGAATAGTGTTCAGCGAGTAGTTTTGCCCAAGACGGTGGTCTGTAACGCGGTTATCTTTATAGTTGTAGGTGCGAATTTTTTCAGAACGTGCTCCTGTACCAACCTGCGATCGCCGCATGGAAGTTACTGCTTCCTGTTGTTCACGCAACTTCATTTCATACAATTTCGCCCGCAGGATCTGCATTGCCCGTTCTTTGTTTTGCAACTGACTGCGTTCCTCGGTACAGAAAATCCGAATTCCAGTGGGTTTGTGCATCAAGTCAACTGCTGTTTCCACCTTGTTGACGTTTTGTCCACCAGCACCACCAGAACGAGCTGTAGTCATTTCTATATCTTTAGGGTCAATATGGATTTCCACATCATCCACTTCTGGCATAATCGCCACGGTGGCAGTAGAAGTGTGAACCCGTCCACCAGCTTCTGTAACTGGTACGCGCTGTACTCTATGGACACCCGCTTCAAATTTGAGCTTGCTGTAAACGTTGTCTCCCTGTATTTCCAGAATAGCCTCTTTAAAGCCACCCATTTCAGCAAGAGATTCACTTACCAGCTTGACTCGCCAGCCCTGAGTGTCTGCGTAGCGGGAATACATTCGGACTAAATCACCAGCCCAGATACTAGCTTCATCACCTCCAGTACCTGCACGAATTTCCAACATGATGTTTTTATCATCATTGGGATCGCGTGGTAATAATAATATCTTCAGACGAGTTTCCAGGTTGTCAATTTTTTCTTCCAGTTCCTGAACTTCCATCGCTGCCATTTCTTGCAGTTCTGGATCGCCTTGAGATTCTTTGAGGACTTGACGCGCCCCTACTAATTCTTCTTGAGCTGTTTTCCAAATTTCATAGGTGTTGACCACTTCTTCCAAAGAAGAACGTGCCTTTGCCACTTGCTGATACTCATCCGGATTTTTGGCAGTATCAGGATCGGCAAGACGACGAGTCAATTCATTAAAAGTTTGTTCAACAGATTTAAGTTTCTCCAGTAAATACTGTTCAGCCATGACGAGTGCAATCGCTCCTTAAAATAACAAGTTGGCTCAAGCCTTAATGACAAGCGACCCAGCAGATGCAGGGTCGTCGTAAAATGAGGCTGCCAACCAGCTACTTTTTATTTTTGCCGCCAGAAGTTCGATCGTTCGTCATGCCGTATTTACGACGGAAGCGTTCAACGCGACCTTCGGTGTCAATTATCTTCTGAGTACCAGTGTAAAATGGGTGGTTTCCAGACCAAACATCTACGTGCAGTTCTGGCTTTGTAGAGCCTACGGTCATCACAACTTGACCATTGCAGTAAACTTTAGCCTCTGGATACCATTCGGGATGAATTCCAGGTTTAGCCATTGTTTTTTGTTTGTGAGTTTATTACAATTATAACTTTTGGCTTTGAGCCTAATTGATGGCAACAAATAGTTTAGCCACCAGGTGACATACTCCTAAACTGATCCAAGCATACAGTGTAGGCTTCTCGTCCAATCCGGCTATTGCTTAGGAGGTGACGAGCTTTGTTTTAAGTCCACGGAATGCCCTACCGCAGACTATCTAAACACAATCCAAAATCGCTTAACGCTTGGAGTACTGAGGGGCTTTGCGGGCTTTGTGTAAACCGTACTTTTTCCGTTCTTTTGCCCGTGGATCACGGGTAAGATAGCCTTCGGTTTTCAAAGGCGAGCGGTTTTCTGGATCGAGTTGACAAAGAGCGCGAGCTACTCCCAGACGAATTGCATCTGATTGTCCAGTTAAGCCGCCACCTTCAGCCTTGACCAAAATATCATATTCATTCTCCAGACCCAAAGTTTCTAGAGGAGCTTTGATAATTCCCAGGTAATTGGGATTGAACTGGAAATACAAATCTCCAGCTTTACCATTGACGTTTAACTGGCCGCTACCTGGAATTAGGCGTACACGTGCCACAGCAGACTTACGACGACCAGTACCCCAGTACATGGCACGACCGTCAGTATTATCGATTGCTTGCATTAATCTTGTTCTCCTGGAATGGTACTAATTTTTAGTTCTTGAGGTTTTTGGGCTTGATGAGGGTGAGTCGGGCCAGCGTAAACTTTAAGCTTAGTAAATAACTGGCGTCCCAGAGTGTTTTTGGGCAGCATTCCTTTCACAGCATGCTCAATAATCCGTTCTGGTAAACGAGCTTGCAGCTTGGCAAAAGTTTCTGTTTTCATGCCACCGGGACGACCAGAATGGCGACGATAAAGCTTTTGGCTACGCTTTTTGCCGGTTACAGCTACTTTTTCTGCATTAATGACAATTACAAAGTCGCCTGTATCTAGATGGGGTGTATATTCAGGTTTATTTTTCCCTCGTAGCACCATCGCAATTTCGCTGGCCAAACGGCCAAGACGCTGATCGGTGGCATCTACAACGTACCAGTCATGCGTGAGAGAATTACCAGGAGGAAGGTATGTTTTGTTCAGTGTCATTTGTCGTTTGTCCTTTGTCATCTGTCTTTTATTATTGTCATTTGTCTAGTAGTCATTTGGCTTTTGTCATGACTAATGTTGACTAATGACATAGAGAGGCTGTGTATCAAACCAGACCTCTTTTGGAAAGGGAAAATCTGGATAGCCTACTCGCAAAAGGCATAGACCGTGAGAGGGTGCAGCATATTTCACCTCTTCTCGACGTTCATATTTCCAGAGGTCGGTAAAGTTAGCTAGCGATCGCTGCCCAGAACCTACCTGTACTAGCATTCCCACCAACAGCCGCACCATCCCATACAAAAATCCATCTGCCTGAATTTCAATATGAATAAATGGATCGCTACGATAACACTCTACTGCTTGCACCTCTACCCAAGAATGCTTGCGACTTGAGTTAGCCCGATGAAATGCTCCCAAGTGATGGCATCCAACCAGGGGCTTCAATGCTGCTTGCATCAATAATTCATCTAAAGATGCATGATAATAATGCCAACAAAAGGCTTTAGTGAACAAGTTCGGTCGTTGATCGGTATATATGGTATAGCGATATCGGCGATATGCGGCACTAAAACGAGCATGCCAACTTTGACTCACACCTGCTGATGCCCGAATCAATATATCTTTAGGTAAGTAACTGTTTAGAATTGTTGCCCATTTATGAGCTGGTATTACACTGTTGGTGTCAAAATGAGCCACTTGAGCGGCGGCGTGAACTCCAGCATCAGTACGTCCCGCACCATGTAATGTCACTGGATAGCCGAGGATATTCGCCAGTGCTGTTTCTATTTCCTCTTGTACCGTGCGATGTTGTAGTTGTCTTTGCCAGCCATGAAAATGAGTGCCCAGGTATTGGATTACCAGGGCGACTCGCTGGGTTGGTGTAGGCTGGTAGCTCTCTAACATACAATCAATTAAAGTCTGAAGTCTGAAGTCTGAAAAAAGTATGAAGTGTGAAATATGAATTATTTAATTTGCAATTAATTCTTTCTTCTTATTACTTCATCCTTTATCCTTCATCCTTCATCCTTCTTACACCAACTCAATGATTGCCATTTCGGCGTTATCTCCGCGGCGACGTACGGTATGCAAAATCCGAGTATAACCACCTTGACGGTTACCATAACGACTAGCAGCTTGATCAAAGAGAGCATGAACTAGTTGTTTATCATACAAATAACCGATCGCCTGACGACGTGCTGCGAGGGAGCCATCTTTTGCCAGGGTAATCATTTTGTCTACTTCTGCCCGTACGACCTTGGCTCTGGTTAGAGTTGTGGTGATTCGACCATGACGAATCAACTGGGTAGTCAGCGCTCGCAACAGAGCACGACGCTGATCGGCAGGTTTACTGAGTTTTTTGACTCGACAACGATGACGCATAACTATGAACCATTAACGATAATACTTACTTAAGATGGCTGCTAATTGTTAATTGTTAGTTGCTATTAACCATTAGCTATTAACCTCCATGTTTAGAAGACCTTTCAGTCGGCAAAGTAATACCTAAGCGTCGCTGTAAAGCCTCAACTACTTCTTCAGCCGACTTTTGACCAAAGTTTTTAATTTCTAAAAGGTCTTCTTGGGTATAATCCAACAAGTCCGCTACAGAATTAACTTGTGCTCGCTTTAGACAGTTATAAGCACGTACTGAAAGCTGTAATTCTTCAATTGGAATTTGAGCAGTGGGGTCGTCTGGGATATCAGAATCTGTATCTGTCTGTCTGATATCAATGTCTTTTAAGGGGTTAAATAAGTCTACTAAGATTCCAGCTGCCGAGGAAAGAGCTTCTTGAGGGGTTAGACTGCCATTTGTCCATATTTCCAACAGCAGTCGGTCTTTGGGCAATCCACTATCACTACGAGTTTCTTCAACACTGTAGTTAACTTTTCTGACTGGCATAAATACCGAGTCAATTTGGAGAAAGTCTAAAGATGTCGCTTCTTCACGACCTCGCTCTATGGTGCGATAACCCTTACCCTTCTCAATCCGAAATTCCATTTCCAGCTTTCCACCATCAGCTAGGGTAGCTATGTACTGGGTTGGGTCCATTACTTCTACTTCGCTTGGCAAATCAAAATGTGCCGAAGTGACGGTGGCTGGCCCAGTCACAAGTAAGCGACCTATTTGCGGTTGAGCGGAATAGCTTTTGAGGATAACTTCCTTCATCCTCATCATAATTTCCAAAACATCTTCCCTTACGCCCGGAACAGTAGCAAACTCATGTGTAACACCCGCGATTCTTACTGCTGTTACCGCTGTTCCCTCTAAGTTTGACAATAAAATCCGTCTCAGAGCATTGCCAGCGGTAGTTCCTTGTCCCCGCTCCAGAGGTTCCAAAATAAATTTGCTGTAGTGGCTCCGACTTTCTTCTGTATTAGACTCTACACATTCAATTTGAAATTGCGCCACGGAGTAGCCTCCCTTGTTGTAAGGTCTTGCTTGTAGGCAATAATTTGCCTACAGATAATTTTTTGCCCTGTGCTTGAGGTCTATCAAACTGCAATTTTCCAATGGCGATAGAGTTTGAAGTCCTGAAGAACTGATGGGCGCTACTATTATGTTTTAGGTTTTCCGAAGTTTAGCAGTTCTTCGTGCAATAAAAACTGACGCACTTCGGACGGCCACTATACGTGTGAGGGAAACAGGCAAGTTTAACACTCATCAATAATTCAGTAATCATTTGCTGTAGCTTGCGGCAAGCCCTACGGGTTTACCAGTCGTACCCTACGGAAAGCTGTCCTGACGGACGGTCTACACGGGAGAAATCCCCAAGATCGTGCTGGTTTACCGCAGCGCGTCTGTACTGTTTACTGTTAACTGTTCACTGATTGCCTCTACCGCCCAAGTGTTTGTGTCTATACTCGACGGCGTTTGGGCGGACGACAGCCATTATGGGGGATCGGGGTAATATCCCGTATTAATGTTATTTCCAGTCCTGCTCCTTGTAATGCCCGGATTGCAGTTTCTCGACCTGCTCCTGGGCCGCTTACCATTACCTCTATTTGGCGCATTCCCTGATCTATTGCTCGACGTGCTGCACTTTCAGCAGCGGTTTGGGCTGCAAAAGGAGTTCCCTTTTTTGCGCCTTTGAAGCCGCTAGAGCCAGCACTTGCCCAAGAGATCACATCTCCGTTTTGATCGGTAATGGTGACAATGCTATTGTTGAAAGTAGACTGAATGTAGGCAATACCGTTAGGTACATTGCGTTTCTGTTTTTTGCTCCCAGTTTTTTTACTTGGTTGTCGCGCCATAGTGGTGTAACTAAATGAAGGTAAAACTTGCTTTTAGCAAGCATGAAAGAAGAATTATTTCGTTGGTGCTTTTTTCTTGCCAGCCACTGTCTGCCTTCTACCGCGTCTGGTTCTGGCGTTGGTGCGAGTCCTTTGTCCTCTGACTGGTAGACCTAAGCGATGGCGACGTCCTCTGTAGGTACCAATGTCAACTAAACGCTTGATGTTCATTGCTTCCAAGCGTCTTAAGTCGCCTTCTACTTGATAGTTACTTTCGATTTCTGCCCGTAGGGCTGTCACATCAGTATCACTGAGATCTTTAACACGGGTGTCTGGATTCACACCTGTAGCTTCTAAAATCTCTTTAGACCTTGATAAACCAATTCCGTAGATATAAGTTAGACCAATTTCAACACGCTTATCACGTGGAAGGTCTACTCCGGCAATACGTGCCACAACAATTATCTCCCTATCTTCTCAAGCTTTTTTGTCTCTTTGAAATAGTGATTTTGTGCTTCACTGAATTCCAAGCGCTATAACTGTAGTATTGCTTTAGCCTTGGCGTTGTTTGTGCTTCGGGTTAATACAAATCACCATTACGCGACCCCGACGTCGGATCACGTTACATTTTTCACACATTTTCTTGACTGAAGCTCTGACTTTCATACTTTTTTGATTGATTACAAATAGTGAATTATAGCATTTTTCGAGAAAATATTCAGTTAAATGGTAGAAGGAAAACTAACAGATTTGGTTGTATGGTATAGTATTCTACATACACTTACTTTTTCCGAAATCTATAGGTGATTGAACCTCGCTTATTTATTGGCTCTTTCACTCCATATTCTTGTCTTTGCCATAACATCCCTTAAAGTAACTCCCTTAAGGAGGGATGCAAGCCAAGAGGTCAGCACCGCTATGTTCTAAAGTCACTTTGAACTTGTGATTTAGTAACAATCTAGCCATCATTTTCTTCAACTTGAAACGTATCACTTGAGCAAATCTCGGTGATGACACCTTCAATCTAAATCCTGTTTTGCTCATTCAATTGTCTCTTCACCTCCTGTAAAAACTATTACTTCTACATTATTTCTTGCGCAATCGATAAGTGATTCGACCCTTTGTAAGGTCGTAGGGAGTCAGTTCAACTTTGACGCGATCGCCAGGTAAAATCTTGATATAGTTGCGGCGAATTTTACCAGAAATGTGAGCTAGAACATTAAAGCCATTGTCTAGATCAACGCGAAACATCGCATTGGGCAATGACTCAGTCACAGTTCCTTCCATTTCAATCAAATCTTGCTTAGACAATTTGTTTGTTCCTCAACTCAACTATTGTTGTCGTTTGCAGCTAATTTTAGTCTGCACTCGCACATAATTCGGGGAATATATCAACAGTTTATTAATATATCTTATCTAAAATTCTTGACACTATCTGGAATGAGAGTGGATGAGAGTAGGATAGGATACAGTTTCCTGATCCCACTCCATATAGGTGCTTGTAAAACTAGGAAGCGTTTACCTGTTTTTTAATTTCGGTAGAAACTTCTTCAAGGGACTGATTACCATTGACACTCAAGAGTTGATGACGGTTACGGTAAAAATCAATCAAGGGGGCTGTCTCAGAGCGGTAGACTTCTAGGCGGCGACGAATCACTTCTTCCGAATCATCTTTGCGTCCACGTTGCAGCAAACGACCGACTACAACCTCATCTGGAACATCCAAATTAACTACCTTTTCTCCACTTTGAGCTAACTTTTGCAGCAATTCCTCTAAAAAAGCTGCTTGTTTGACTGTGCGGGGAAAACCATCAAGAATCCAACCCGAATCAGTATCACCTTGCTGGAGACGTTCCTCCACCATATCTTGCACAAGTTGATCGGGAACTAATTCTCCTCTATCCATATAGCTTTGAGCTTTAATCCCAAGAGGAGTTTGTTCTTGCAATGCTTGGCGTAAGATATCACCCGTAGAAATATGGGGGATGTTCCAGTACTCAGCTAATGTTTTAGCTTGAGTTCCTTTGCCGGCTCCAGGTGGTCCCAAGAAGATTAATCGCGTCACTACTGTTTCACCATTCCTTCATAGCGCTGAGAAATCACGTAGGTTTGAATTTGCTTTGCTGTATCAATTGCCACTCCAACTAAAATTAGCAAAGAAGTAGCACCTAATCCTCTGAAGGTTGGTACTCCTAAAGCTCTTTCTACGGCAGTGGGAATAATAGCAACCAAACCCAAAAATATAGCACCCAAAAAAGTTAGTCGGTTTAAAACGCGCTCTATATATTCGCTGGTGGCTTTACCCGGACGAATACCAGGAATACTAGAACCCATTTTTTTGAGGTTTTGCGCTATGTCAACAGGGTTTACAATCAAAGATGAATAGAAATAGCTAAAGAATACGATCGAAATGAGGTAAACTAGCGCGTAAGCCCAAGATTGAGAGCCGCCAGGACTTAAATAAGTATTGATGATGTTGGCAATCTCTGGATTTCTAGTAAAGTTGGCGATCAAAAGTGGCAAGCTAAGAATTGCAGCAGCGAAAATAATTGGCATCACTCCGCCTTGATTTAAACGTAAGGGGAGATAGCTACGCTGCTCGGCGAAAATACGCCTACCGACTTGACGACGAGCAGAAATAATCGGAATACGGCGAATCGCTTCTTGAACAAATACAATACCGACAATCGTCGCTAAGAAGACTAGGACAAGTACAATAACTGGGCCAACTCTTTCCCTTACTATTTCTTGACCGCTACCTTGGATGTAGGCAATAGTATCACTAAGAGACTTGGGTAGTGTTGCCACGATGTTGACAAAAATCAACAAAGATGCGCCATTTCCAATTCCCCGCTCTGTAATTACTTCCGATGCCCACATTACGAACATTGAGCCAGCGACTAAAGCCACTGCTGTTTCAACTACAAAAAATGGACTGAAGTTATAGGCAAAAGGTCTGAGCCAGAATGCTGCTAAGAAGACACTTTGAAGAATCGCCCAACCCAAAGCTACATAGCGTGTAATTTGGGAAATCTTTCGCCTTCCTGCTTCACCTTCATTTTTCTGCAAATTTTCTAAAGATGGAATGGCAGCAGTAAGCAATTGGATAATAATAGAGGCATTAATGAAAGGCAAAATACCTAAGGCAAAGACTCCCAATGCCGAAAGTCCGCCTCCAGAAAAAATATCCAAAAAGCTGAAAATCTGGTTATTGCTACTAACAGCAGCAGCAAACTGCTCTCGATTAATTCCTGGTATGGGTATGTGTATACCCATACGAATCAGAATCAGAATACCAACGGTGACAAGCAGCCGACCTCTTAGCCCAGCTGCTTGTGCCATTTGCATAAAAGTTTCTTGAGCTGTTGGGGGTTTATCTCGACTGATCATAGAGGGCTACCTTAGATAGTGAAGCAGGCGCTGGCTAGAGTACGCGTACGCTTAGGTGCGCTCCCAGTTGGCTCACTCTAAAACTTCACAACTCCCACCAGCTGCCTCAATTTTGCTACGAGCTGTACCTGTGAAAGCTGCCGCCTTAACTTTGAGCGGAACGCTCAATTCCCCATCACCCAAAATTTTCAATGGACCTTTGACAGCAGTGAGAATACCTGCTTCTTTTAGAGAGGTCAATGTTACTTCTGTATCTGCTGGGAGGGAGGCTAGCTTCTCTACATTAATCGTAGTGTAATTTTTACGATTAACTAGGGGAAAGCCCTTCAACTTTGGTATGCGGCGGTACAATGGCTGTTGACCACCTTCAAAACCAGGTCTGGTACCGCCACCAGATCTAGCTTTTTGACCACGCATACCTTTACCGGCACTTGCACCCTGACCGGCAGAGATACCGCGCCCTAGACGACGAGGTCGCTTTTTTGAGCCTTTTTGAGGACGAACATCATTTAATCTCATAATCAAAGCTTTTCGTAAGAGAATATTTTTAGTTTGCTAATAGCTAACAGCTAATGGCACGTAACAATTAGCAATTAGCATTTAGCTATTAAATGTAAAGATTTTCTACAGAAACACCCCTGTCTTCAGCAACTTCTGAGAAGGTACGCAGGGTGGTAAGAGCATTGATAGCAGCTCTTGCGTTGTTGAGAGGATTATTTGAGCCGAGTTGTTTAGCCAAGACATTACGAATGCCTGCCAACTCCAGCACAGTACGAACAGCGCCACCGGCAATTACACCAGTACCAGGAGCGGCTGGACGCATCATTACCTTTGCACCGCCGCCCATGCCATTAATGGGGTGGGGAATGGAGTTGGATTTGGTAATGGGAATGTCAATTAAGTGTTTTTTGCCGTCGGCTACACCTTTTTTCACGGCACCAATTACATCTGAGGCTTTACCTACTCCCACACCTACTTGACCGCGTTCATTACCGACGACCACGATCGCGCGGAAGCTAAGTTTTTTACCTCCTTTTACTACTTTGCTGACTCGACGGATCTGAATAACCCGCTCTTGCCAGTTAGTTTCTTCTTTTTTTGCGCGGTTAGCTTTACGACGATTTGTTGCCATGTTTCGATAGTCCTTTGTCCTTTGTCATTTGTCACTTGTCCTTTGCCATTTGTCATTTGTTGCTAATGACTACTAACTAATGACCAATGACTAGTATTTAGAAATCTAGCCCAGCCTCACGTGCTGCTTCAGCTAGTGCTTTCACCCGACCATGATAAAGATTGCCACCGCGATCAAAGACTACCTTAGAGATGCCTTTTTCTAGCGATCGTTGAGCGATTAATTTACCAACTTCGGTAGAAGCTTGACAGTTTTTACCTGAGCCAAGTTTGGATTTTAATTCGGGTTCAACAGAAGAGGCTGCCACTAAAGTGTGATGACTAGTGTCATCAATTACTTGAGCATAAATATGCTGGTGTGAACGAAACACTGCTAACCGTGGACGTTCGGTAGAACCGTTTACTTTGCCGCGAATGCGCCGACGGCGACGCTGTCTTGATTCTATACGAGTAAGCTTCATAATTTATTTCTTACCACCCTTACCAGTCTTACCAGCTTTGCGTCTAACGACTTCGCCAGAGTAACGAATACCTTTACCTTTGTAGGGTTCTGGGGGACGAACGGCACGAATTTTGGCTGCCGTGTTGCCTACCACCTCTTTGTCATAGCCGCTGACAATAACATTGGTGTTATTTTCAACTGCAAAGTTAACTCCCTCTGGTGGTGCAATCTGCACTTGATGGCTATAACCCATATTTAAAACGAGGGTACGACCTTGGACTTGAGCCCGGTAACCAACTCCTTGAATCTCCAAACGGCGTTCAAAGCCTTTGGAAACTCCTTCAACCATATTGGCAACCAAGGTGCGGGACAATCCGTGCATTTGCCTTGAGGTGCGTGAATCATCTCGACGGCTAACCGTCAAGATTTCCCCTTCTTGGGAAACTATTACATGATTGGGAAGCTCGCGAGAAAGCTCACCTTTTGGCCCTTTGACACTAACTTTGGTGCCATCAACTGTCACTTGCACTTTTGCAGGGACTGTGATTGGGCGTTTACCAATTCGAGACATAACCTTTTGTCCTCTGTTGTTTGTCGTTTGTTATTTGTTTTTGTCTTTAGCTAATTACAAATGACAAATGACTAAATGACTACCAGACGTAGCAAAGTACTTCGCCACCCAAATTCTGACGCCGTGCTTCCCGATCGGTCATGATGCCACTGGAAGTCGAAATAATGGCAATGCCAATACCACCTAATACCCGTGGTAATTCCTTTTTGTTGGAGTAAACACGCAAGCCTGGTTTGCTGATTCGCTTAAGGGCTGTAATAATCGGTTGGCGATTTTTACCCTTGTACTTGAGGGAAATCACCAAGTTACGTTTTACTCCTTCGCCTGATTCTTCATAATCACCAATAAATCCTTCTTCTCGAAGAACTTTGGCTATACTACGGGTCATTTTTGTGGATGGCACTTGTGTAGTTTGATGCCGCGCTAAATTAGCATTGCGGAGGCGCGTCAACATATCAGCGATAGTGTCGTTTGTTGCCATCGTTTCCTCTATAAATGAATTTATTGATCCCGAAAGGGCATTCCCATTTCTTTTAGTAAGGCGCGACCTTCTTCGTCAGTGTTAGCTGTAGTGATGATGGAAATATCCATCCCTCGGATTTGGTCAATACTGTCGTACTCGACTTCTGGAAAAATCAATTGCTCTCTGACGCCAAGAGTATAGTTACCACGACCATCAAAGCTTTTGGGGCTGACACCACGAAAGTCGCGGATTCTCGGTAAAGATAAGTTGATTAAACGGTCGAGAAAAGCATACATCCGATCGCCTCTAAGGGTCACCATGATCCCAACAGGCATACCTTGACGAATTTTGAAGCCTGCGATCGCTTTTTTTGCCCGCGTTACTACGGGTTTTTGACCGGTGATCAAGGCAATTTCACTTAAAGACGCTTCCAGAGCTTTTGCATTTTGAGCTGCTTCTCCCAAACCCCGGTTCACAGTTACTTTCACCACCTTCGGTACTTGATGAATATTGGTGAATTCAAACTGCTTCATCAGTTTGGGGACAATTGTTTCTTGGTATAAACTTTTTAGTCTTGTTGCCATAGTTTTTTGTCCTAGCTACCCCTGGGCTTGGTCAGGGAAGAGATTGAAGTATGAAGTCTGAAATCTGAACCAATCAGTGATTTAATGACTAATTTTCATCCTTCAGCCTTTACACTTTTATTTATCTAGAATTTCCCCAGTTTTCTTGAGCATCCGAACCTTTTTGCCTTCAGCAGTGAAGGTATAACAGATGCGACTAGCAACGTTTTGCTTATTGGAGTAAAGCATGACGTTGGAACTGTGAATTGGATATTCTTGGGTCACAATTCGTCCCGACTCGCCTTCTGCTTGGGGTTTGACGTGCTTAGTCTTGATGTTGACACCTTTGACAACGACTTTGCTTTCTTGGGGAAGTGCTTTGATAACTTCACCAACTTTGCCTTTGTCTTTACCGGCAATCACCTGCACGGTATCGCCAGTTTTTACGTGCATTTTGTAAAATTTGGGCTTCTCCTTCTTGCTTGGCATTAGAGCACCTCCGGAGCCAGAGAAACAATTTTAGTAAAGTTTTTGTCGCGTAATTCTCGTGCAACTGGTCCAAAGACCCGTGTTCCTCTGGGGTTGCCATCTTTGTTAATGATTACTGCGGCATTGTCGTCAAAACGAATGCTCATACCGCTATCCCGCTTGATATTATGACGGGTGCGAACAATCACTGCTTCAACAACATCAGATTTTTTGACAGCCATGTTAGGCTGTGCATCTTTGACAACAGCGATAATTCTATCGCCGACGTGACCGTAGCGACGGTTACCTGCCCCAAGGACGCGGATACACATAAGTTTACGGGCTCCGCTGTTGTCTGCAACATTAAGATAAGACTGGGGTTGAATCACAATTACTCTCCTTGGTTTTGTTAATTGCTAATTGTTAATTTTTCATTGTGATTAACCATTAGCTCTTAGCTGTTAGCTATTAACCTTTAGCTATTTTTTGTGGTGAGGATTTCTGTGACTTGCCAGCGCTTAGTCCTGCTCAGGGGTCTAGTTTCTTGAATGCGAACGCGATCGCCTATTTTACAGCGATTCTCTTCGTCATGAACTTTATAACGCCGGGTTTTCACCACGATTTTGCCGTACTTGGGATGGGGAGCGCGGTTTTCAACGGCGACTACCACCGTTTTTTGCATTTTGTCGCTCACTACTAAGCCAACTCTTTCTTTGACTGCCATACTCTCTTACTCTTGTTCTTTAGCAGGTTGACTTGTTGCCCGCTTGCGCTCTGCTTCTACCGTCATTAATTGAGCAAGGCGGTGTCGGGCGTGTCGAAACTGATGGGGTTTTTCTAGTTGTCTTGTTGCTTTTTGCAAGCGCAACTGAAATAACTGCTTTTTGATAGCAAGAATTTCTTCTGCTAGCTGTTCGTCAGTTAATTCTCTTGCTTCTGAAATTTTTGGAAGAGGCATAACCTACTCCTGCGTCTCCTGCTCAGAGCGTGAAATGAACTTAGTTTTAATCGGCAGCTTATAAGCAGCCAAGCGCATTGCTTCACGGGCAGTAGCTTCGGGTACACCCGCGATCTCAAATAAAATTCGTCCGGGCTTTACTACTGCGACCCAGTATTCAGGCGAACCCTTACCGGAACCCATCCGTGTTTCAGCAGCACGCATTGTTACAGGCTTGTCTGGGAAAATACGAATCCAGATTTTACCTCCTCTACGGATGTAACGGGTCATTGCCCGACGAGAGGCTTCAATTTGGCGGGCAGTGATCCAAGCAGGTTCTTGGGCTTGGAGGGCAAAATCACCAAAGTTAAGGGAGTTGCCAGCAGTGGCAAGACCTTTCATTCGTCCGCGTTGCTGTTTGCGGAATTTTGTTCTTCTAGGACTTAGCATGATTTGTCATTTGTCGTTAGGTCAAGAGTCATTAGTCATTAGTCCTTAGTCATTTACTAATGACTAATGACTATCCTTCATTTGAGCGGTCTTCAAATTGCTGACGACGGCGCTGTTGTTGACGGCGACGTGGTTCGCGCTCCCGTGTTGTTGTTGGAGTAGGCGTTTCTTCTTGTCCGGGAATAATTTCTCCCTTAAATACCCAAACCTTGATACCGAGAATACCGTAGACAGTTTTTGCGGTACAGTAAGCGTAATCAATATCGGCCCGTAAAGTATGTAGAGGTACTCTACCTTCACGAGTCCACTCAGTCCGAGCAATTTCTGCGCCGTTCAAACGACCACTAACTTGCACTTTGATGCCTTGCACTCCAGCTCTTTGGGCGCGCTGGATAGCTTGTCGCACTACTCGTCGGAAGGAAACCCGGCGTTCTAGCTGTTGAGCGATATACTCAGCAATTAAGTAGGCATCAGCATCAACGCGTTGCACTTCAACGACGTTAATACGAATTTGGCGATGACTACCCAACAGTTGTTGGAGTCCATTTCGTAATGCTTCAATGCCTTGCCCACCTCGACCTACCACTACACCAGGTCGAGCTGTGCGTACTTCGAGATCGATTTGGTCTGCTTTACGCTCAATCCGCACTTCAGAAATACCAGCGTTGTTTTGAGCGTATCTGCCCAGCTTTTCTTCAATAAAATTACGAAGTTTGTGGTCTTCTTGTAAAAGTTCTGGATAACGGCTAGGGTCGGCAAACCAACGAGATTGGTGTTCTTGGGTGATGCCCAAGCGAAAACCAACTGGATGTATCTTCTGTCCCACGAATGCTTCCTCTAAAAAATTCTTTTTGTACGCAATTGTTCGTGTTGGTGTGTTTACTGGGCTGTTGCTCCGGGAGCAACAGCTACAGTGATATGACACGTTGGCTTGCGAATTTGGTACGCACGTCCCTGTGCTCTTGGCTGGAAGCGTTTTAGTACTGGGCCTTGATCTGCATATGCTTTAGTAATAACTAGTTCAGCGCGATCTAGCCCGGCATTATGCTCGGCATTGGCAGCAGCGCTTCTGATCAGCGTTAAGACTGGTTCACAGGCTCGATAGGGCATGAACTCCAGAATGATTAGTGCTTCTCGATATGAACGTCCACGAATTTGATCGAGTACTCGCCGCACTTTGTAGGGAGACATACGTACATAACGGGCGATCGCTTTTACTTCATTAGTAGTATCATTAGCCATAGTTTTCTCCTATGTAGGGACTAGGGACTAGGGATTAGGGACTAGGAAAATAACTAGACTCTAGTCTCTAGCCCCTAACTCCTTTTATCTCCCTGCTTTTTTATCCTTGGCGTGACCTCTAAAGGTGCGTGTAGGAGCAAATTCGCCTAGTTTGTGTCCTACCATTTGGTCACTAACGAAAACGGGTACGTGCTGACGTCCGTTGTGAACCGCGATGGTGTGACCTACCATTTCAGGCAGAATTGTCGAAGCTCGCGACCAAGTTTTGATAACTTCTTTTTTGTTACTAGCGTTGAGCTTTTCAATTTTGCTCAACAGATGATCCGCAACGAAGGGACCTTTTTTAAGAGAACGACCCATAGTAAGAGATGAAGGATAAAGGTTAAAGGATAAAGGCTAAAGGATGAAGAATGAAAAGTTAATTAAGTTTCATACTTCATACTTCATCCTTCCTACTTTTTATGATTCACGACCGCCACGACCACGTTTAGAAGATTTGCGACGACGACGCACAATCAACTTGCTACTTGGTTTTTTGGGTTTGCGAGTCTTCATACCCAATGCTGGTTTACCCCAGGGTGTTACGGGGCCGGATCTACCAATAGGTGCTCGTCCTTCACCACCACCGTGGGGGTGGTCAACTGGGTTCATGACGCTACCTCTAACATGAGGACGACGACCTTTCCAACGAGTTCTACCAGCTTTACCCAAGCTCAAGTTTCTGGCATCCAGGTTACCCACTTGTCCAATGGTGGCATAGCATTCCCGCCTTACCATCCGGACTTCTCCTGAAGGCAATTTCAAGCTCACGTAGTTACCTTCTTTGGCTACTACTTGAGCAGTTGCTCCAGCAGAACGAACGATTTGACCACCTTTACCTGCTTTTAACTCCACATTGTGGACACTTGTACCCAAGGGGATGTTGGCTAGTGGTAAAGCATTACCATCTTCAATGGGAGAATTTGGGCCTGCAATCACTGTTGTGCCAACTTTTAAGCCGTTGGGCTGAAGGATGTAACGCTTCTCGCCGTCTTGATAATGCAATAAAGCAATGCGTGCGTTACGGTTGGGATCGTATTCAATTGCTGCGACTTTGGCTGGAATATTACGTTTATCGCGTTTAAAGTCGATGATCCGGTAAAGTTTCTTGTGTCCGCCACCCCGGAAACGACTGGTAATACGCCCTTGGTTATTTCGACCTTTGTGGCGATGCTTATAGACAGTTAAAGATTTTTCTGGCTCGGTCTTGGTAATTTCCGCAAAGTCGGAAATTGTGACTTGGCGAGTACTGGGGGTATAGGGGCGATAAGAACGAGTACCCATTTTGTTTTAAACCTCTGGGAATAGAACTTGTCTAATCTTCTCTTCGTCCCCAGCCGCCACTGTAACAATGGCTCGCTTGTATTGGGGCTTGAAACCTACAAATCGGCCTACGCGCTTTTTTTTACGAGGTAGATTTGTGGTATTCACCTGTGTGACTTTAACGTCAAACAAGCTTTCTATTGCCGCTTTAATTTCTGGCTTTGTCGCTTTTGGAGTGACTTCAAAAGTATATTTGTTTTGCTCCATCAGCATGGTTGCCCGTTCGGTTACAATGGGGCGACGTATTAAATCAGGAAGTTTTCGGGGGTCAAACTTAGTCACTGTAGACCTCCTGAATTTTTTCTAGGGCTGATGCTGTAACTACGATTTTGTCAGCGTGCAGCAAATCGTAAACATTAATTTGATCAGCAGCAATTAGCTTTAAATTCTCAACATTGCGGGCTGACAAGTATACGTTTTCGCTCCGCTCAGGCACTATTAATAAAGTTTTTTGTTCTGGTTCGGAACCCCAACGAGCGATCGCCGACACTAATTCTTTTGTCTTGGGACGGGCTAGCTGTTCGCTAAAATCTTCTACCACAATCAAGTCATCAGCACGGCTGGTAAAGGCTGTCCGCAGTGCCAGACGCCGTTCTTTGCGGTTCATTTTCAGGTTATATTCTCTGGGTTTTGGCCCAAAGATGACACCACCACCACGCCATAAGGGTGAACGAATAGAACCTGCACGCGCCCGACCGGTACCTTTTTGCCGCCAAGGTTTGCGACCACCGCCTCTGACTTCAGAACGGGTTTTTGTACTAGCAGTTCCTTGGCGAGCATTGGTCAATTGTCTAACCAAGGCTCGATGCACAACATGAGCCGCTGTTTCTTCTTTGGCAACCCGCAACTCAAAGCTTTTCTGCCCGACTTGCTCTCCTTGCCAATTTTTGACTACACATTCAACCATTTTCGTGTCCTTTGTTCTTTGTCATTTGTCAATTGTCATTTGTCCTTGGTAGTTTTTCTTTACTAATGACCAATGACCCAATGACCAATGACTACTTCCCAACTTTCTTTGCAGGCACAATATTTAATAAGGTTCCTGGTTTACCAGGAACGGCTCCCTTAATTAGTAATATGTTGCTTTCCGGGTCTACTCGCACCACAGTCAGCTTACGAACTGTGACACGGCTACCTCCCAAACGACCCGGCGCCCGCTTACCTGGATAGACACGACCGGGTGTTGTACCAGCACCTGTAGAACCAGGCGCTCTATGATTTTTAGAACCGTGCGACATAGGCCCACGACCGAAGTTGTTGCGTTTTTGGTTGCCTGCAAAACCTCGACCAATACTGGTACCTATGACATCTACAATCTGACCTGCACTAAAAATATCTGCCTTAATTTCTTGACCTAAGGAATAATCGCCAGAATTATCTATGCGATATTCGTGTAAGTGACGTAATGATGGAGCAGATGATTTAGCTAAGTGACCTAATAGCGGTTTATTTAGCGCTTTTGGCTTTACTTCACCATAGCCGACTTGAATGGCAAAGTAACCGTCGGTCTGCTTTGTTTTGACCTGGGTAACTGTACATGGCCCTGCTTGGATAACGGTGACAGGAATAGCTACTCCTTCATCGCTAAAAACTTGGGTCATGCCCAGTTTAGTGCCGAGAATACCTACAGACACAGTTACTGGCTCCTTTTTACTTGTTTCCTTGGGAATTGGATTCTTCAGAACGCTGGTGCAGACGTCTTCAAGACTAATTAGCGCTGATTGCGGTACCTCCTAACGAAGTCAGGAACACCTTAGGTAATAGGGTTCCAACTTCTGGGTTTTCACAAGCGTCTGTACCATTTGGTGAATCCACAATTACATTTCACTCATTTCTCACCAGAACAGCCAAAAGAACCTTCCGATTTAGAAGGAGTCACTTTTGGATTTTTTGCAAGGCTTTAAAACCTATGCGCTTGGTGCAGCAATACTTTTACTCAAGCAATTGCTCTGGCACTTTTGGTTGTAGTAGGACTTAGGCAGCGACTTACCCAGTATCCATTTACTAAGACTAATGCAATGCTATAAACCAACATTACTGCTTAGCTTCTACTTGTTTCCTTAAACTATGTGCTTAAGGGCTTACCTGTTTTTTTCAGGGCTGAGAGAGTGAACTTGTTTGACTGCTCAGGGCTGGCTTGAGTTTATAACTCACTCTGCCCTCTTAAGTTAACCTTAAGGCTTATATAGTTTACCAGCCTATTGTCCACTATAGCTAGCCATTTTGGTTTGGAATTTAGCTAAGGACAATAAGATTGCAGACTAATAATTGACCACAATCTAGTAGTGTAGATCAAATATTTATTTTTGTCTAGAAAATTTTTGCATTTATTATTTTTTAGTAGGGAAGCAGCAACAGGATGGGAGTGGGAAGAGGACAAGGGGACAAAAAGAGTAATAAACCAACCACTAAACACTGTACGGGCGGGTTTTGTTGATAATCTTGCTGTTCAAACTGATAATTTATCTTCTAAACCCGCTACGTGGCGTCCAAGACTGCGACTCCCTCACCGCCCTCCGGGCGTCTACGCCACTTAGCCTACCTTTACGGGAAGCCGCTACGCGTTTACGTGACGCGCTGTCTCCCCACCGCACTGGCTCTCCTACTAACCACTCACTAATGACCCATGTGTGGATGAAGTTAATCTAGTCTATAAGTTAATTGTGTAACTTAATGTAACAGCAAACGGTGAATAATAGAGATATCTAGGTGGGATAGGACAAAAATCTATGGCACTAATTACCACTGGTAACACTTTAATTCGCGATCTGGAAAAACATGGCGCTCTTGGTGTGTACGTACCTCTAGAAGGAGGGTTTGAAGGTCGGTATAGACGGCGACTGCGTGCAGCTGGCTATGTCACCCTGCATATGACTGCTAAGGGATTAGGAGATGTTTCTGCCTATCTCACAGGAGTTCATGGTGTTAGACCTCCGCATCTTGGTAAAAAAAGTACTGCGAATGGAGCGGCAGTGGGTTACGTGTATTACGTACCTCCCATTGTCAATTATCAGCTCGAGCAGCTACCACCTAAGTCAAAGGGACTAGTTTTGTGGATCATTGAAGGGCATATTCTTTCTGATGAGGAAGTTGAGTATTTAGCTAATTTGCCCAAATTAGAACCACGAGTCAAGGTGGTGATTGAAAGGGGTGGCGATCGCACTTTCCGGTGGATGCCACTGGAAAAGACTCTGTTAGCTAGTTAGTTGTTAGTTATTAGCCCTTGGTCATTATTAATACTAATGGCCAAGCTCTTTCAATATTTCCACTGAGTTGAGGCGAAATTCATAGGATGTAAATAATCGCTGTGATCAGAATGAATGTCAAAAAACCTAAGAACTAATCAAAATTGATAGCGGATTTCCCCCCTAATTGTATTATCACTAACATTTTCTAGCCCGATCGCTGTCTCATAGTCAATCGCACCTGTAAAATTTTCCGAAAGTATTATCTGCGCTCCGGCAGCTAATTTAAAGTAATTGCGATCAGGTTCATTTGTTTTCGCACGCATGGGTATACCAGGTTGGGTAACGAGTTCCGTGGTAATGGTGCGGCTATCTTCTGCAAATTGATGTTCGTAACTGGCGCGAATATTGGGTATAACGGTGCCGATACCAGTCTTTAATGCTACTGCTATTTGAGCACCTATACTTAAGGTAAATGACTCTGCTTGTTGCTCATCTACTTTCATATTTAAGCTACCAGCTGCTTTTTCTGTGTAGCTATCAATGCTGACGCGATCATATTTCAAACTGAGAGTAGGGCCATAGGAAACACTGCCTGATTTAGCAATGTAACCACTGTTGATATTAACAGAAAACTGCTTGCCTTCAGTGTTAGCAGTTGCTGTGCGATTGTCGAAATCGATTTTACGTTTTATCTCAAAATCATTACCACCATAGCTAATTGCAGCGTTGCTGTAAAAGTCTTTTTGGGCATAGTAACTATACACAGAAATGGCATAACCATTTACTTCAATTTCACCCTTATTTTTACGTAACTCATTATCATTATTTACAACGCCCAATGTAGTTCCCACAGCAAGTTGATCTGTAATGCGATAATCAAAGCCTGCTGTCACACCGGAAGTTGTAGAATCATAACCTATATTTTGATTACTAGAGTTTTGATTACCAAAATTGACATCACCGTTGAGAAAAATAGCTAAACGGTTTGCTGATGGTTTAACAGAAGTATTTCGTAGTGCGAGAAGACGAGCATCAATTAGCTGTACTTGTCTTTTGGCAACATTTAAGGCAATGTCTGCTTGGGGAAGAATATCTTGAGGAGCATTTAGCACCGCAACTGTATATTCTGCTATCAGTTGATGACCACGAGCTGTAGGATGAATACCATCCCAAAATAAATACTGATCTGGATTTGAGCAAAGTGTACCTAAAGCTTGATTAAAACAACGCTCTGTGACATTTGTGTAACCATACTTAGCAGGTTCAGCAAGAATTTCATTAAATAAGGCATTAACGTCTAGAGGAATAATATTAACGTTGCGGTTTTTTACTATCTGTTGGAGGGCGAGATTCAAGTTGTTGTTATGACTGTTAGTTAGGGCGGTAGTAGTGGAAGCTGTTTTTTCTAATCGCTCTTGAGGAGTTTTGCCTAAATCTGGCAAGTTAGGCACAATAATATTGCGAGCGCCTTTATTAATAAGTGTGGCAACTGCGTTAGATAAGTTGTTCACCACTACCTGCGTGTCGGTTGCTCTGCGTTCTGTTGGTTGAATTAAATAATCGTTAGCACCAGCCCACAAGATAAAGAGAGCATCGGAACTAGGATTTCCTGGTGTAGAAGTAAAGTTGTCCAGTTGATCCGGCAAAGATGGTAGCGGTATTTTTAGTGTTTCACTGAGAGCATTAGTATTGCCTGATGTGGAACCACCAATCGCAAAATTATTAGTTGCATTAGTATCTATCTTTAAATCAGAACCTAGTATTTCTACCCAAACTGGGCCGTTAGAAAAACGCCCCTGAAAGTAGGGAGGGCTGAGTGGAAATATGCCTCCTGTTAATCTAAACAAGTTGCCATTATCGGATAGACTATCACCAAAGGTAAAAAGCTGATTGTAATCATCTGCTAAGGCTTTAAAAGGGATAAGGGCTGGGATCAGAGAAAGTGCAATACTTATTTTTTTTACAGTATTTTTTGTCATATACTTTTACATAATTTTGTCTGTAATTGTAATGAAGATAAAGTCAAAATGCCAGTTTAAATTTATGAAAATTATGCAAAAAACAATGTTTTTTCTGTAGAATTTTATGTGACTTATTTAATGGAATTATTAAGCAGATATCATTTGCTACATTAGAATATAGCGCTTGATTTCTGTTATAAAATTGAAAGATAATAATTTATCTGATGTATACTTTAAAAAAAAGAAGTAAGGTGTTAAAAATGAAACAAAGGATTTGCTAAAATTGTATCTTTTATAGCACTAATAAATATATATTTAGCTTGAGAAACTGAATAAGCAATTGATAAAGTCAACATCAAGAATAGTTGGCGAATATTAGAGTGTAAGACATATCTGCGGTTTCGTTTGGTAGTTGGTAGCAGGAGCGTATTGATTTATAGATTCATCACTTAAGAGAAGTTGCTCTTAAAGCTTACGCGTACAGCAGTTATGTAGTTTAGATGTACCTGGGTGAAAAATTTTTGCTCTTAAAAAAATAGAGAAATGATGACAAAGTGATTGGAGAGCAATTGTGGTAATAGCGATCGCATACGCGAGGATTATTGACTCCGTCGTCAGTAAACAATCCAGAGGATTTTTTGCCCCGATTGTGCGCGATGTAGCAAAGAACACGCCAATAACAACGCCGCCGGGGGCGATCGCACTTTTTACCCTATAGTTAGATCTAATCCAGCAAAGACTGCATAATTTACAGCAATTACATAAACAATGGTTAAAAAATAAAGTTGCAGGCAATTGCACCCAATAATAGGCATACTGAATATAAGGACAGCGATTAAACCCACTTGCTGTCTAAAGCATAAAGTTGATGACATAAAAATGAGACGTAAATCCACTGGTAGAACAGCTACTACTCCTAAATCTCCTCTTTTTCAATCTCCAATGTTCAACCTCACCACGCTCGCTATTTTAGGAGGGGTGTTTGTTTTAGGCATTGGTATTGGTATTGCTTTTAGCTCTACAGCTACGTTTACTCCATCCAACGTGGCTTCCCGCGAATTTATTGACACCAAAGCACCAAATCCCGAAACTTGTGTGCAATTTGGAGCTAGCGCTATGGTTATGGACACCAGATTGTTCGTAACACTTAACCCCTTCAATGTTTATGTTTCTCAACCTACAATGCGTCCAGGATGCGTTTTGCGTACTAATAACTGGGCTATTTTAGAGCAACGCAAGCTAGTGACAAATGAACAGGTAAGAGAATGCAAGAACCGTTTGAATACCTTTGGCTATACAGGTGATTTGGGTGAAAAACCAGATATTAACTGCATTTACCAGAATGATGCTGCTAAAAACTTTTTTGTCAATGAACCAGGAGCCGTTGCTCCGTCAATAGAAACGGAAAGATTCTAAATTTATCTGTGAGTTAATCCAAAATCCAAAATCTAAAATCAAATGACTTTGGACTAACTCCTAACTTTTAACTTTACTTAGTTTGGATAGGTAGAGGTTGCCCAAATTCAATAATTTTGGAAGCAGGATCAATCGGTTGATTTTTAGGAGCGGTTGGCACTGGTAAATTAGGAGTTGGAAAAAAAGGAATATTGTTCAAATTACCGGACTGATTTGGAAAAATCGGTGGCGGAAGAACAGAGTTAGGTGTTTGAGAAGAACTATCAGGAACTAGAGGTGGTACAGTAACCAAGGGCTGTGGTGAGGAGTGATTGGGAGGTGGCGGATAGTATAAATTTTGATTTGGTGTGCTGTTATTTGAAGGCAATAGTGGGTTATGTTTACCTGAATTTGGTGTGGAGTTAGTCGAAGCTGGTGAGTTGTATAAACCTGGAGTAGGGGATAAGCTACTAGGTAGAGGTGGAGACTTTTCAGGTATTAGAGATGTACTATTACCTGCTGGGAATGGACGTAAAACCCAACGTGTAGGATTTTGACGAGATAATGCTTGTAGTTGTACGCGGTTGGGATTGAAAATAGTACCGGGTGCTAAGTCAATCACAATACGAGTTACATCTGTGTCAAATTGAGAAACACGGATGCTTGTTATAGCTCCTGAGTAGTTTTGTTGAGTAGAAACATAACCTAATTTAGTAGTTGGTAAATCTACAACAATGCGAGGAGGTTGGGAGAGGTAAAAAAAGTGTGGTTGTGAAGGTGCTGAAAGTCTAATTTCTAACTGGGCTACTTTTGGATCAAAGCGCCAATCTTCCAACTTAACGACTGATTCGGCAGTACTAATGCCAGCATCTAAGGCAAAGATTGCATGAAAGGCAAACAAGTTTATCGGCAACAAATACTTGCCCCAGCACTGAGAAAATAACTTATTCCTGAATTGCTTTGCCATGAGATTATCCTTTACTGGTTAAGTCAATTGCGTTTATTTTTAATAACTGCTTGATTGCTCAGATTGCTGCTGATATTGTTGTGATGTGGCAGTAAATTTGACTGCTTTAGGAAAACTACCTACTTTGATTTGACCGATTAAATTTTCTTGCTCAACTAGTTGCATATATAGGCTAATTGAGCTACGAGAATTCTTATTTTGATTGGTATTTGCTTGTGTTTCTATATTTGCGTTATTACAAAGTACAAAATCAGAGACTTGCCCAGATAAACTTGCTGTTGAATTTTGATATTTGCCTGTGAGAGATTGGTTAGTTTGACTGACAGTAGAAAAATTTTCAGTACTAGTGTTTGCTGGTGATAAATAACCGTTTAAATAAATTCCTGATTGATAAATATTTAATAATATTGGGTTTGATTGGTTGCAAGGAGATAATTTTTCTGCCAACACTATACGATAACGACCGTTAATTTGGGGAGGAGCCTTAAGATTTTTTTCTCCATAGGTAGTTACAGTTTTAAATAAAAGCAAAACTGAACCGATCGCTATACTGTAAAAGGTTAAAGATTTAAAGTTGAAATGGTGCATATAGCAATCCAATGTGATTACTGAATCACTGGTAAAGACAGGAGATAGGGAATAGGGAAGAGGGGGAGAGTGGGAGAGTGGGGGAAGAATTCTTCTCCTTGTCTGTGCGTCATATTGTCTTGTTCTCTTACTTTCCCCTAATTTGTAACTTCCGACTTCATTTCAGTCAGCACCGAGGCGAGATGAGAAGTAACTTGGCTATAACGGCGAGTAATAAGCAGGGAAGAACGGCACTGAATGGCTAGTTCATCTGTGTATCTTCCTAGCGTTTGACGTTCTATACCCCAAGCACGACTTGTGCCTGCAATGGTGAGATCGGCGTTTTGTGAGGCTGCAACGACGGCTTGGATTGGCTCTGTAGCTGCAACGGTGATCATGTCAATGCGATCGCTGATCCTGCTAGGCATTTGTTCGATCAAAGAACGAAACTCATAACTCAATTCATCTTTGACTTGATGCTCTGAAACTACCTGTAAAATTTGTAAGTGGCTAGTATCGCGATTTACTAATAATCTCAGGGCAAGTATCAAAGCTAAATCATCATGAATATTCGCAGAGTAAGGAACTAGCAAACTTTCCAACCGCTCTTCTCCTCTGTCTATAAATACCGCAACATCAACAGCTGCACTAGTCAAAATTTGACCAACTCGTCCACCTAAACGATTATTACTAAAAGCTGGACGATGCCAACCGACGATAATTAGATCAGCTTGTTCAAGTGCGGCTATTTGAGCAGTTTCCCGTGCGACATTATTAGAGACGCGAATGATAGGATGCACATATGAACGAACTGTTGGTGGTTCCAAGCGTTGAATTAACTCTTCTAAATGTTGGCGACGCTGTTGAATTAATCTATCTGCTTCAACGGGGGTACTCTCAAAGGCATAATCTTCCTCAAGTTCGATCAAGCTGAGGGGGTTAACAGTGGCGGGATGTATATTGTTAATTGCGATCGCTGCTGCTAGTTGTACCAAACCTTTTTGAGTGTCAGGATTGGCTATTGGTACTAAAATTCGGTAAGGACGACTAAAATTATCTCCACTTGTAATGGTTTTTACAGCCGTCTCTACTTCCAATTCTGCTTCTATCACATCTAATTTGATCAGCTTTTTCGGATAAGTCCACTCTAGTAGTGGCGATGTCATAAATGTTGTTACCAACGCCATAATTACTAACATGGTGAAGAGTAAGGGCGAAATGACTCCTAACTCCAAACCAATGTTAAGGACTATTAGCTCAGTCAAGCCACGGGTATTCATTAACCAACCAAGAGCAGAAGCCTCTCGCTTTTCAATGCCACTAACTCTAGCTGCTACATAGGTGCCAATATATTTACCCGCGATCGCCACTGCAAGTACTAATGCACACAAAATCCATAATTCAGGGCGATTGAGTAAACCGATTTCCGTCCGCAATCCACTGTAAGCAAAAAATACTGGTAGCAGGAATATTAAGACAAAATCTTCGGTTTTTGTTGCCAATTCCCTTACCAAACCTGCACTCTTAGGCATAATTGCCCCTAGTAAAAATGCCCCAAAGATTAGGTGAATGCCAATTAGTTCGGTGAGCAGCGCCGAAGCAATGACGCCAATGTAAATTGAGGCGAGAACAAATTGATTCAGGCGTCCGGTGCGACGATAATAGGTAGCAAGGCGAGATAGGAAAATCCGTCCTAGTGTAACCATCACGCCTATGTATACTAAACTTTCTATAATTGTAGGAAAAGCACTAGCAAAACTGCCGGTACGTGCTACAGCGATCGCCACCGCTAATATGCACCAAGCAGTCACATCATCTACAGCAGCGCAAGTTAGCGCTAAAGTACCCAATCGCGTTCCCTGCAAGTTGTTCTCGGTAATAATTCGTGCCAGTACTGGAAAAGCAGTAATCGACATTGCCGCTCCCAAAAAAAGGGCAAAGGCTGTAAACGACACACTAGCATTGGAAAGCAAAGGATAAATCAGTACCGCCAGCAGAGTTCCCAAGGAAAACGGTACTAAAATACTGACATGGGAAGTCAAAATTGCTATTTCTAAATTGCCACTAATGTATCTAGGATTTAGTTCCAACCCAATCAAAAACATAAAAAAGATTAGCCCTACCTGAGATAAAACATTCAGGAAGGGGGCTGTTTGGGCTGGAAATAAAGTAGCTGCTAGCCCTGGAGCAATTAAGCCAAAAAAAGAAGGGCCGAGCATAATTCCAGCTACAATTTCACCAATGACGAGCGGTTGGTTAATCCACCGGAATGCCAATCCTACTAGCCGAGACAGCCCAATAACAATTAGCACCTCTATCAAAACGAGAACAACTGTGTGCATAGTTTCCTCACAAGCGACTATCCGGTGTTCCTAAGATGATTCTGTAAATCGCTTGAATATGTCAACCGTTGTAGCTCACTTAACTTTTTTCTTAGTTACTGGCTATGTTAATTGTTGTTAAGTAGAAGGCAGGAGGTGAGGCAGCCCCCGTCTTGGATGCCACGCGCTACCCTCCGGGTAGACACGTAGACGGACGTAGTCCGGCTTCTCGTAGAGTAGTGGCTTTTGAAAGTAGCCGCCCTGACGGGCAACTACAAATCGGCACAGCCGCAAGGGCGCAGTGGCTGTGCTTTCCGGCGTAGACGCGCTCGCCGTCAGGCGTTGTGTTAGCTAGCGGCTTCCCGTCAGGGTAGGGGGACTACCCATACACCGGAGGCGTTCCCACAGGTACCCGTTCGGCGTAGACGCAAAGCGGCTTCTCGCAGAGTAGCCGTTCCCGAAGGGTAGGGCAGGAGGCAGTAGACGCGGTAGACGCGTTCGCCGTAAGGTGTTGCGTTAGCTAGCGGCTTCCGTTCAGCGAAGCTGTTCCCGTTCCCCGAAAGGGGTTCCCGCAGGGTAGGGTAGGTACGGCTACTTGCACCAAGTCGCTGCGCGCAAGAGCGTAGGTAGGCAGAAGGCAAAAGACTGTTTATGTCTGTTGTCTACAAGTGGCATTTTACATTGAATTATGTCTACCTAATTTAAGCAAAACATACTGATAATATATTTCATATTCTGATACCAAAGTGGCAGAGAGAGTCTTTTAATCCAAAAACCAAAATCTAAATCCAAAATGGTATTACTTGCCTGCAACTTTTTTGCCAAAAGCATTTGTCACTAAAGGGCCAATCAAACAGGTAATTAAAATATAAAAAATGATGGCATTAAATAAACCTTCATTTAGCAATCCTACCTGTTTACCATACAGAGCTATTACTAATACTAAAGCTGCGCGAGACATTGTTAAGCCTAAGATTGTCATTACCTCTGCAAAGGAGTAGTGAAAAATAAGCCCAGCAATCCAAGCTGCAAGGAATTTACCGCCCACTGCTCCTGCTACTACCACAAGGGCAAGTCCTAAATTTTCTGGATGAGTAAATAAAATCCGTGGATTAGATAGAATGCCCACGGAAATTAAAAATGCAGGAATAAATAAACTATTTCCGATAAATTCAACCCGTTCCATTAAAGATTTTTCGTTCTTAATAAGAGGATTTAAAGATAATCCAGCTATAAAAGCTCCGACAATAGAATCAACACCTAGTAAGAGTGCAGCACTTGCTGTTAAAAATAGACTACTGAGAATGAAGATAAATTGATTTCTCAAAGATGGTATTGATTGATTGAAAAGAAAACGCCGTCCAAATTTAGGTATACCCCAAAGACAGATTAAAACTAGTAACGGTAACAGAATCAGTAACTTAATCCACAGGAGAATTCCGACGTTACCACCAGCGATCGCTTGCACAATTGATAAGCCACTTAGGGTAAGAATTGATGTAACGATTGTGCCGCCAATCGCAACTGCAACTGCTTCTTTTTGCACGATTCCCAACACGGTCACGATTGGATAAGAAACCAAAGTATGAGGAGAGTACAGAATTCCTAAAAGTGCGCTACCTAAAAAGCTCGTTGTCAGCCAATGACCGCATACAATCCCTACTGTTAAGGGTAGACCAAATGTGAGCAATCCAAAAATTAGCGATCGCACTCCCACTTGTCTAAATTTACTTAAATCCATTTGTAAGCCTGCTAACAACATAATGTAAAGCAGACCAATTTTTTCTAATAAAATTAATTGGCTGTCTCGCGCTAAGATCCCTAGAACATTGGAACCTAAAATAGCACCTAAAATAATCAGTACAACTAAAGGTGGCAGATGCAGCAGTTTGGCAATTAGGGGTGCTGTAGCGATCGCTAACAATAAAATACAAAAAATATAAACTGGATCGGTTAATGGTAATGGGGTGCCAGAAGCAGTATTAACAGCGAATAATGATGATAACAAAGTTAAACTCTCAAAAATTAAAGCTAAATTGTGACTTCACAAGTCATAATAGTTATTTCAATCTTTCGATTTGATTTTTCATGATTTTTTACAATATTCCGATACCCTATAAGGGTACGGCTATACAAATATAGACGCCAAAGGCAGCTACTTACCCTGTGGGAACCCCTACGGGAAACAGAAGCCATTACTCTACGAGAAGCCGGACTACGTCCGTCTACGTGTCTACCGGGAGGGTAGCCTGCCTCCGCAGGCTAAATTTTCACCTTCCACTTAATTCTCTTTACCAGGTTGAACCCGGTAACGAGGGTTTCAGATTCTTCTCTTATTGTCTCCGTCTCCCCTTATCCCCGCGTCTTTGCGTCCCCTTCCGCGTCCTAATTTCCTCCTGCCTCCCTCACTACCGCTGAAGCAAACTGATGCGTGTGAGAGCATTTTGATAATCTTTTGTTTTTCCTTGCTCCTGATACAGCTGGGCAGCTTTTTGATAATCTGCGATCGCGCTTTGTTTTTCTCCTAACTGAGAGCGAACGATACCCCTGTTGTAATAAGCATTAGCTTTATTGGGATTAATGTTGATTGCTTTGGTGTAGTCGTTTATGGCTGCTTGTTTGTCTCCACTGTCTTGGTAAGCTAAACCTCGGTTATAGTAGGCAGATTCATAGTTAGGATTAATACGTATTGTCTGTGTGTAATCATCTATAGCTGCTTGTTTGTCTCCTCTTTCTTGATAAACTAGACCACGATTGTAATAAGCAAGATAATAGTTAGAGTTAATACGTATTGCTTCAGTGTAATCATCTAGAGCTGCTTGTTTATTACCTAGCTCTGAGCGTGCATTACCTCGATTGTTATAGGCTGCGGCATATTTGGGATTAAGCCGAATTGCTTGGTTGTAATCTTCAATTGCTGCACGTTGATTTCCTAGATCTTGGTAAGCAAAACCACGTTTGAAGTAAGCATCAACGAGACTAATAGTACCCCAATCACTATTGGCTTCAATGGCTCGTGTGTAATCTTCAATTGCTGCTTGTTTATTGCCCAAGTCAAAGCGGACATTACCTCGACTGTAATAGGCTAGAGAATAGTTAGAATTGATACGAATTGCTTGGTTGTAATCATTTATGGCTGATTGTTTGTTGCCCAAGTCCAAGCGGACATGACCTCGATTAATATAGGCAGCAGTATAGTTGGGGTTGAGCTGAATTGCTTGGTTGTAATCATCTATTGCTGCTTGTTTGTCGCTGAAGTCATAGTGACGAACATATCCACGGCTATAGTAAGCTTGATCGAAATTAGCATCCGTTTGAATTGCCTGGGTATAATCTTCAACCGCTGCTTGTTTATCTCCTAATTGATAATGGGCATGACCTCGCTTGTGATAGGCTTCGGCATACTTGCGATTAACTATGTCGATTCGGTTGAACGTGAGCGTAAATTCACCACCTTCGCGCCCAATTCGCAGAGTAACTGGAGTACCCTCCTTGCCGCTTTGAATTTGCTTAGTTGCTTCTTCTACAGTGATATTTTCAGTCGAATTACCATCAATTGCCAGAATCTGATCGCCTGCTTTGATTCCTGCCTGTGCGGCTGGAGAATTTTCTTGGACACTGAGAATAGTTAGTGTTTTGGTTTGTGGCTCGCTTTGCCACTGCACACCAATACCAGCAACTTTTTTAACTAAATAGCGTAATGCTTGGGTGTAATCCTCAATCGCTTTTTTTGACTCCTTTAGCTGATAGTAAGCATTACCTCGATATAAATAAGCTTCGCCATTGCTGGGATGACTTTGAATAACTTTGTCGAAATCGGCGATCGCTTCCTTCCAGTCTTGTTTTTCAACCTTTTCTACACCTGCTTTGAAGAATTTTTCAGTTTGACTGGAAACAGAGTTGATATATGCAAGACTTCCTAATCCCCCTAATCCCAAAACCAAAATTGCACCACCGAGAATTAACTTGAATTTCCGAGGTGGAGATGGATTTGGCAAGGGAGTTTGCCGTGCAGACAATTTTTGTAAGTCTTGCAGTACTTCATCTACAGATTGATAGCGATCCATCCAGTGCGATCGCACCATCTTGTCTAAAATTTTTCTCAATTCAGGATTTATCTCTACCAATCCATGCCAAATAACTTCACCTGTACGCGGATCTGAGGGGAATTCTGTTGGTGCTACTCCACTCAATGCTTGAATTGCTGTTATTCCTAAGGCGTATATATCACTATTAAACTGTGGTTGACCTCTTAGTTGTTCATCGGGCATATAACCAGGAGTACCAATTACCTGAGTAAAGCTTGTTTGCCCTTGAGCATTAACTACTTGAGTCCGAACTTGTTTAACTGCTCCAAAATCAATTAGAACTATCTTTCTATCTTTGTGCCGCCGCATCAAATTATTGGGTTTAATGTCGCGGTGAATTACTTGGCATTTGTGTACATAGCTTAATACCTCTAGAACATCCTTAACAATCAATTTAACCTCGGTTTCTGCTAATTTCTGATTAGACAGTATTTCTGTATTTAGAGGATAGCCTTCAACTAATTCTTGTACTAAATAGAATTCGTTATTCTCTTGAAAGTAATCCAGTAGATCAGGAATCTGATCGTGTTGACCTAATTTTTCCAGAGTTCTTGCCTCTGATTCAAATAGCTTTTTTGCTTCTTGCAGTGTGTATGGGTCATTACTTCCTGGTTGTAAGTGCTTAACTACACACTGACGACCCATCCTGCGGATATCTTTAGCAAGGTAAGTTGCGCCAAAAAAACCCCGTCCTAAAGGCTGAATAATCTCGTAGCGCTTGTCTAATACACTTCCTTGCATTTTATTTACCTAGTATAATCGCGCTTTATTCTCCCTCAGTATTGTGATTTGATGGAGATATATTCACTACCTGAAGGACATAATACCTAAAGGAAATACTATAAACTGTGTCTTTTTCTTAAACTTGTAATTTATTTTTTGATTTCTGATTAAATCATGTTGTTGATGAAAATCAAACTATTTTTATTACTTTTTAAAATAATTACAGTGGCTAGAGTTGGGTGCTCTAATACTCCCTACAATCAAGGAATTGCTCGACCACAGCATACGACTGAGAGATGAATTATACAGAAGCGATCTTACAATACAGTGATATCTAGGGCTAAATATCATCAATGCTTTTCCCAGTCCTTGAGCGCCAACATCGCTCTGAGCAGTGTTGCCTTTAAAATATAGAATGACAGCGATAGGAATCTCACAATCGCTCTATGAATCAAGAATTGCCCCAATTCATCAACCATATTGTTTCAAGCTTGCAGTCAATTGAGGGAATTGCAGCGATCGCACTGGGTGGTTCACGGGCAAGGGGCAACCACACTCACAAGTCAGATGTGGATTTGGGGATTTTTTACAATCCAGAAAACCCACCCGATTTAATTGCTCTCAATCGTCTTGCCTGTGAACTTGATGATCAGCATCGCGAAAATTTGATGACTGCGATTGGTAAATGGGGAAAGTGGATTAACGGCGGCGGTTGGCTACAGGTAGAAGGTGTAGGTGTAGATTTTCTCTATCGCGATTTGACAAAGGTCAATCGTGTTATTGATGATTGCCATATAGGACGTATTACTATTGATTATCAACCAGGACATCCTCATGGCTTTGTGTCCTCTATTTATATGGGGGAAATTGCTATTTGTCAGGCACTTTACGATCCTGATGGAGTTTTAGAAGCTTTGAAGGTAAAAACAAAGCCCTATCCAGTTGGGCTGAAACAGGCAACTATTGATACTTTCGCCTGGGAAATAAGTTTCTCGCTATTGGTTGCAAAAAAGGCGATCGCACGCAATGATGTTGTTTACGCAGCAGGTTGTTGTTTCCGTAGTGTGGCGTGTATAAATCAGGTTTTATTTGCGTTTAATGAAGATTACCTGTTGAATGAAAAGGGAGCGACGGCAGTCGCAGGTAGGTTTGCTATTTGCCCGCAGGACTATCAAAAACGGGTTGAGCGAGCGTTTACACTTTTAACTACCGATGCAAAATCAATCACTGAGGCAATTGCGATGATTGAGGCGATCGAGGATGATTTGAGTCAATGGTATGGAAATCGACGCTTAACGATGTAATTTTTATTGCCATCTTCCATTAGTTGCTATGGGAAGTCCCACTTAAATTTAGTGGTAATTAAATGGCCTGCGAAAATTGAGCATTGGTAAAAGTGTGGTAATACCAAAATGGCGTAAGGAGTTTTGTTTCAAAATTCTAGACAAGCCTACTAATCAATGGTTTTAATCCAAAATTGGTATAACTTTACCATCTCATGCTCTCGACCTTTTACCTTCTATTTACAACCACTGTCCGCCACGGAAGCGCCACTTGGGAAATATAATCCGCATTAGACTTTGCGAAGCAACAAAAACCGCTATCCACACAATACTATAATGCATAACCACCCAGAAAACAGGTAGTTTTTCTTTGGGAAGAGGAATTGGCAAAAAGCCAAAAATTGCTACTCCACAAACTACAAATATAAATTCCCAAATCCCAGCTAATAGTTGATAAATTGCTGGCCAGTCTCTATCCCAGCGATTTTTTTGCAGCCGATCATAAACTACATCCCAGACTATGCCAAAAATAGCGACATAAGCAAGAATCCAGAAATAGACACTGCCAGGAGGGGAACCAACTAAACCTAAAGCAAAGGGTATGGATACTACTACACCTACAGTTACAAGCAGTAATAATCGAGTTTGCCAGCGGCCAAATAATGTGGGTGTCATAGAGCAAGTCAAAAACAAAAAGTCAAAAGATGATGCTTAATGGGAATAGGACTTGTGTTGAAAAGTTTCAAGTGCTTCCCAATTTGTGACATCTTCTAACAAAGCTTGATAGCCTAGTGTATTGGGGTGAAGACCGTCATTACTCAAACGTCTTAACCGCCAATTCTCTCCCCGTTCCATCCATTTTTGAAAAATATCGAGATAGGGAATTCCGTGTTTTTGGCAAGCAAGTCGAGTCGCTTCTTTGTAACGAAACTGATCGGCGTGATTGTAATAGAAACAATCGAGGAATGGCATTTTTGCTTCGTCAACTGGTACCATACCCACAAATAGCACTGGACAGAGTTGTTGTGCCTGTTCTAGCAGAGAAGAGATTTCGACATCAAAAATGGCAAAGTCTGTGTAATTGCGTCCATTCTCACGACCTAGCCGCGCGGAGTCATTCACACCGACTGAGAGAATGATCAAGTCGGGAACTTGATTGCGGAGTTCGCCCCGGTGGCGAAATTCAACTTCTAGTCTTTGAGCGACTTGCTGGACGCGATCGCCTCTGACACCCAAATTATAGAGGACATGACCGGCGCGATCGGGTGACATCCACTGCCGCCGCAGTCGCTCAACCCAGCCGCCTCCTTCGGGATCACCAAATCCGTATATTAAACTGTCCCCCAGTGCGACAATCTTTAAAGGCTGAGTTTCGGTTGGTCTTGTAGACAGTTGCATTGAGGTAGGTACTGAAAATGTCTGCATATTAAACAAACAGTATTTTATTTATTTACAAAATTCTATACATTTCTACACCATAAACAAGTATATTTTCCAGCTCCATGCTACAGATATTGGAGAAATAGGGGATAGGGAATCGGGGAAGAGAACGCGGGGACAAGGAGGTGAGGGAGGTGAGGAAGGTGACGCAAAGAGGCAAAGACGTGGAAGGGGACGCGGGGACAAGGAGAAGGATTTTCTCTCCCACTCTCCCTCTCTCCCCCTCCTGTTCTGTAACCTGTCCCCTGTAACCTAACTAGGGAGATTGATTAAATACCCACTTTAGCCACTGTCTGAAGGAACTTACAGGATCTAAGCGATGTAGTTTAGGCGCACGGGCAACAGCAAGACTATCCACGGCACAAAGAGCAGCATATTGCAAGCCCAAAAAGCTATCAACTGCTGCATAGGGGCCACCGAATGTAATAGTTCCCCCAGCATACATTTTAGCTTTGTTATTCCGCATTTCTACTAACTCAAAATTGTTGGCAACAGCTAAACGTTGCATAGGATTTAGCGGTAGATTGTAATGTTCAACCAAATCCTTCAATAAAGGACTTTCCTTGACTTTGGCATCTAAGCCAGTGGCATCAATAATAAAATCAACAGCAGGAAGTTGAATTTCACCAAAGTCTTTATCTTGAATGTAAGTGATGATGTGCTGCCTGGAGTCTTGCTCTACTCTTGTCACCACAGCAAATTGAATTTTATACCAACCTTCTGCAATTCCATTGTCTGTAATGCGTTGCCAGTCTAGGCGATCGGCGGTGGTGGTTCCTCCCCAGACTTTATTTGATATTAATTCTTTACGTACATCTGGAGTTGATTTTTCTAGCATTTCTCGCAATTCTCCACCCCAACAAGCTTTCGGCCAGTTAAATGGTTGCAATTCGATGTGATGCTTGACTGAACGCTGAGAACTGCCGTATTTATTGCCTTCCGGTTTAGGCGATCGCATTAAGTGCAAAACAGAAATATTGGGATTCTTCTGTCGTACCTCATAAACGCGCTGCAAAATCCGAGAAGCAACTATTCCTCGCCCCTGAATCAAAATTCTGCCACCTTGGCGTTCTAATTGCTCGTAGACATGATTGTGTTCTTCATAAGCATTTACAACCGACTTGAAGTCTTTGTATTTTTCCCGATAAACTTGCAAGTGGGGAAGAAACTGAAGTGCTGGATAACCAGTAGCTAAGTGTAAATAACGGCACACAAAAAAAGCATGATTGCCACGTCCGCGTGAATAGGCTAGACAATACCTGCCATCATCAGTTTTACGAATTGCCAACACTCGCCCGAAGCGATACATTGTATCCCAGCCAATACGCTTTGCCTCCCGGTCTATAGAATCAAATACATTACCAGAACGGGGCGTATAAGTTTCGATCAAGGTAGGTTCAGCAAAAACTTGCCACAGATGCCTCACAGAATTATTAAGCCTGCCTTTAGTAAAGTCGTGCCAAGCTTCCCGCAAAGCATAACTAGGCCAGCCCCAAATATTATCAGGACAAGAGTCAGAATTAGAGCGCAATCTTTCGTGTAAAGGAATCTGTGAATTTTGACATAGAAGCTTATAACGGGCGTATGGCTCTTTATCTATGCCCAGTGCGATAATTTTGTCAACTGGGACACCACTTATTCTCAGTAAATCTATCCAAACAAAACTACCTAATCCAGCCCCAACTGCTAGGTAGTCTATTTCCTCTACTGGTAAGCCTGTAGCATGAAGTGCTTGTACAGAAATTTGTTGTTGTTGAAACACCGGAGGCGGAAAATTGCTACTCACTGGTGTCACAGGTTGTTGTGGAGGTAAAGTCGGGTCTGGTAGGTTGGTATTAGGGTTGAATTGAATAGTAGAATTCCTGCTAGGAACTTGTGGAGGTGGACTGGGTGTAGTGGGAACTGCAAAGCTTAGAGAAATTACATAAGGGCCTATTTGTAAAAGATCCCCACTATTAAGAATGGCTTGTGTTTGACGTTGACCATTCACATAAATGCCATTAACACTACCTTGATCGGTTGCCACTAATTGATCTCGTTCCCACTCAATTAAGGCATGAAAACGGGAAACTTGGTCATGGTTGAGCACCATTCGGGTAACTGGTTGCCCTCGATGTTCAGCAGGCATTCTTGCAAATTCTCTACCGAATGCAATTGGTGCTCTCAATCTTGGTTCTCGTTGTTCTCCGGTGACTGGTTCTTGCCAAAATAATTGAATTTCTATAGAACCACTATTCATAATTCTTGGAAATTATAAAATTGTTATCCAGATAATAAATGAGAGCAAAGCAAGCTCAAGTAAAAAGGTCAATCGATTTTGGATTTTGGATTTTGGATTGACGCTACAGATGAATCAGCTTGCTCTGCACCATAGCAAGGAATTATTGGTCTAGAAAATTGGTATAGAAAATACTTAAAAAAGACTAGCATAACAACTTTGTTGTTACCTTTCAATTTATTATTTTCTTTCTTATAACCTGAAGAATTAATAATTTGTTGGTGGAACTAAAACGCTTTGTGCATCTTGTAAGGAATGACCACAGTGGTGACAACCCAGTAATAAGTCATTGTAGGAAGAAATTTTCTGACATCTAGGACACTGCAACCCATAAATTCCTTGTGGTGGTGTTGGAGGTATAGGTAAATAATGTCCTGGATGTGCTTGGGGTTGTGGTTTTGCTATTGGCGTTACTGGTTGAGGTGGTGTCAAAATTGTGGGTGGAACGCTGCTAGCTGCGGGGCTTGAAATAGCAATCACCTTGAGTTGTTGTTGTCCTAAATATATTGTGCTACCTTCACCTAAAGGCATTTCACCTTGAGTCAATTTACGTCCATCTATTAAGGGAGGGTTTTGTTCTCGTAAATTTCTAATTAAAAAGCGTTGCTGCTGAGAATTGAAAAATATTTCTATATGCAAACCTGAAACGGTAGGGTTGCTCAGAACAATATCACACCTGAGTGGATCGCGACCTATACGGATAGTACCAAGATTTTTACTTGGCTGATGTTCGTGAATTTTCTGAGTTTTGGCTTGTCCAGCATCGTGCCATTGTAAAGTTAGTGCATTCATTGTTCCAACCCCCTCATTCTTAATTTAGCTACAACTTCTCCCTGTGCGATTCCTAACATGATTAGGTAGGTGCAAGCAACTATTTACAAAATATTTAAATGAATCCACAGTGAATTTCTAACGAGCCTCTGGAAGAAGTTGAGCTAAATATAAAGTTATCCGTGCAGATTTGGGATGTTGGTACGCTAAATCTAAAACCTCTTCTGTGTCTGCATTAAAGTTTTAGGTATTACAGACAAATAAGTGGGGTTGTTGCACAGCAAAAATCAATGTCAATTACATATCTTCTAACTCAATTCCTTTAGTTTCCCTAATAAAGAACCAAACGAAAAAGATTGAGATCGCCGCCGCAGTTGTATAAAGACCGTAGGCAGTACCTAGTCCGAAATATTGCAAGATGGGAGGAAATGTCGTGGAAACGACAAAATTTGCAACCCATTGCATAGCCGCAGCAAGTGAAAGTGCAGCAGCTCGAATCTTATTATTAAACATTTCTCCCAGCAGCACCCAAACCACTGGCCCCCAGGAAAAACCGAAGCAAAATACATAAAGGTTAGCTGCAATGAGAGCCACAATACCCGCACTTGTGCTAAGAGTGGGATTGCCCGCAGCATCCACCTGAGCAGTTCCAAAAATAGAAGCCATCGTCCCTAAGGTTACAGTCATGCCAATTGACCCTAAGATGAGCAAGGGCTTGCGACCGAATTTATCTACGAAGGCGATCGCGATCAGCGTAGTAATAATGTTGACGGCTCCTGTAATTACCGTGATCGTCAAAGAATTTTTTTCTGAAAATCCGACTGCCCGCCATAAAATGCTGCTGTAGTAGAAAATGACATTAATACCAACAAATTGCTGGAAGACAGATAAGCCAATTCCAATCCAAACTATAGGCAGGAGTCTACCACTTCTGCTCAAAAGGTCAGAAAATTTAGGCTGGCGCTCTCGCAGCACTGTTTGTCGAATTTCTTCGATTTTTGCCAGAACATTACCCCCTAAAATCTTAGTCAGAACATTAGCAGCTTCTGGCTCTCGTCCTTGGGCAACCAGGTAGCGGGGCGATTCAGGAATTGTCAAAGCTGCCATTCCGTAAAGCACGGCTGGAGGGATTTCTGTCCAAAACATCCAGCGCCAAGCGGCAATTCCGAATAAAAATGGCAACTCAGCTGAACCTGCTGATACAGCGATAAAGTAGTCGGATAGCAGTGCAATGAAAATACCAACTACAATTGCTAATTGCTGAAGAGAACCCAACCTTCCTCGCAAATGACTGGGAGAACACTCGGCAATGTAAGCTGGCGCAATCACGCTAGCAGCACCAACTGCTAGTCCACCCAAAACCCGCCAAAAGATAAAATCCCAGATGGTAATGGCAATCCCAGAGCCAACGGCACTAATGGTAAACAATACCGAAGCTACCACCATTGCCTTAACTCTACCATAGCGATCGGCAATCTTGCCTGCATAAAAGGCTCCTACAGCCGATCCTAGTAACGCCAGAGACACGGCAAGACCAGTTTGTACACTGCTGGCATTAAAGGCTTTGGAGAGAGCTGCAACCGCGCCGTTGATTACGGCAGTGTCAAAACCGAACAGAAAGCCGCCGAGAGCAGCAGCACCAGCTATCAAGATGACATAATATGTGTTGGCTTGACGACGAGTAGTAGTAGAAGACATAGTTAGATCTCGTATGTGTAGTGAGAGTGTTTTTGAGACTGGCTTGATAAATAGACGCGGGGACGCAAAGAAGGAGAGACACGGGGAATCAAGAGGACATAGAGACACGGAGACAAGGAGAAGGGTTTTCTCTTCCACTCTCCCCCTCTTGTCTGCGCTTCACTGGTGAATGGCTGGGTTGAAGCTGGAGTAAAATTTGCGATCGCTTTAGATTTAGAAATCAAAGGTTGTGCGAACCAAGCCTACATACTGGGGATCGTTTCTGCTGTCATTTTCTGGGTTGAGAATTACCCAAAAACCAGGAGTCACGGAAATATGGTCATTTAGTCGCCAGCGATAAAATGCTTCTATGTGGTAAGCGTTGTCTCTTTCTGAACGCACGTCACTATTGGATACGCGCGGCGGTATACCAAAGAGAATTCCTGGTAGGTTGCCTCTACCTCCCACATCCGGAAACGACATCCCGATCGCTCCATACCAGGCATTGGCATTGTCACCACTGTTCACAAAGAGTGCATCCGTTCCGTTCCTGCCATTTGAAATATCGCTCAAGCCAGAGTTCTCGGCATTTGCCCAGATATATCCACCCCAGGCGTGGATTTGGAAATTTTCAGAGAAACGATAGTATCCTTGTGCGCCCACAATGTTGTTGGAAGTGGCAATGTTATTGCCAAAGGGAGAAATTGACAAGTTGCTACCCGTTCCACCTGTGAGATCGACTTTGCCACCAGGGCTATAGCCATGAGAATAGGCAATGCCAACTGCTCCTTGCTTGCCGTAATACACCAAGTGTGCTAAAGCGTTGTAACCACCATCAAATAATCCATTTTTTTCAGATGGAAAATTAGGATTAATTGCCAAATAGCCCAGGGTGAGAACTAGTTCGTCAGTGAGTTTCCAATTAACGGCTGCACCGCCACCACCTCGTCGGAATAGGGGACTGTATTCTCCAAATAGTGAGGGAATGCCGTTACCGTCATCAGCAATAGTGGCAGGAGTTACGGTATCCGTAATATCGGTGTAGCCAATACCTGTGGGGCCGACTACAAAAGAAACAGAATCACTAACTGGAAAGTAGTAACGGATGTGGGGAATACTGAGGTTATTGTCAATACTGGTGTCAAAGTTTAGCCGTGTCATCCCGGTACCCGTTACCGATGCAATCTGGCTTCTACCATTGGAATTCAAGAAATTGCCGAACTCCAGACGGACTCGCAATAAATCTTTGCCTGTGAAGCTACTCTCTAAGTTGAGACGACCTCGATTACCAAAGTAGGTTGTGGAGCGATCGCGATCATCAGCCACCCCATTACCAAAGGTGTCGCTAACAGCAGTAATAATTTGAGCGTTCAGCTTGGTAGTTGTAGAAAATTGCTGTGCTTCTAAAGTTGATGCGCGTGCCTCCAGGCTATCCACTTGCCCACGCAGGGTTTCTAGTTCTGCCGCAAACTCTTCTTGCAATCTTTGCAGTACTGCCAAGTCTTCTTGATTGAGTAGTTCGCTAGAACGTGCAGCAATTAACTCATTAATTCGGTCAAGGCAAGCATTTAAACCAGCCGCAAACTCGTAACGGCTGAGAGCACGGTTACCACGATAGGTAGAGTCAGGATAACCCGCAATACAACCGTAGCGTTCGACAAGCGATTGCAGTGCTTGAAATGGCCAATCGGTTGGTTTGACATCACTGAGTTCGGAGACAGATGTTAACTGTGCCTGCAAGCTGCCAAGGTTAACATCTGCATCCTCTAAAGGAGCAGCCGATACTGCTGGACACATCAATAAAAGAAGTGGAAAACTGTATAAGAATTTTTTAAGCATAGCTTTTAGCAGGGTGTTGCTAAATTTTGGATATGAAATCAAAAATTAAGTATCCTAATACCGTTTCTCCAAAAAATGGCTACAGATGTCATCTGCTTGTAGTAAGCACAAAGCGTGCTTACTACAAACTATGCATAGCTCCAATTTGAATAATTGGTATAAAACTTGCTCTGTGTACAAATCTGCTGATTTTTCAACGTCTGGAACGTCTGCGGAGCCGATCAATCATCACCGCCACAATGATTACTAGTCCTTTGACGACTAGTTGCCAGAAGTAAGACATATTCAATAGGGTTAAACCATTGTTGAGAACAGCAATGATTAATGCACCCAGAAGGGTTCCCCCAATAGTACCAATCCCACCTGTGAAGCTGGTTCCACCAAGAATCACAGCAGCGATCGCATCCAATTCATAGCCTTGACCTAACATTCCAGTGGCACTATAAAGACGGCTGGCACTCATAATTCCTGCCAATCCTGCCAGCAAGCCACTGACGCCATAGACAAATAGCAACACACGATCAACTTTGATGCCAGTCAGTCGTGCTGCCCGCTCGTTACCACCAACAGCGTAGATTTGTACTCCCAAGACTGTCTGCCGGAGGACAAACCAACTCGCTGCAACAGTCAGCAGTGCAATGATTACTAACCACGGCAAAGGGCCTAAATAACTATTGCCTATCCAAGCAAAGTTCAAGTTACGGTTGATGACCGTTGTACCATTGGCAACTAAAAAGGCAACACCCCTTAAGGCAGTCAATGAACCCAACGTGACAATAAAAGGCGGTACATCTAAAAAGGTGATAAGAGCGCCGTTAACTAACCCCAGAGCCAATCCTGTTAGCAACCCAGCAAGCACAGCCGCCCAACCTAAACCAGGTAGAAGCGACACCAGCACTGCAACTACCGCAGAAACAGCTAATATCGACCCCACTGAAAGGTCTATGCCTCCGGTCAGAATTACAAATGTCATCCCTGTTGCCAGCACGATATTAATTGATGCCTGCCGCAATATATTGATGGCATTACCTGGTGTCAGGAAGTTGGGGCTAAGTAACGCAAACATGATGCAAATTAGCACCAGGATGGGCAGAATTCCTGCAACCTGAAGGAAATTGTTAATTGATTGACGCTGACGTGACTTGGGATGTTCTCCTGGTCTATTGTTGACAGGTCTTAAAGTTTGACTCATGATGCTAGTACCTCCGATGCTCCTGTGGCATAGTGCATGATGTTTTCTTGGGTAATTTCTTTGTCAGGGCTGCCGTCAAGTTCGCCCACCAGTTGCCCCTCTCGCATCACCAAGACGCGATCGCTCATCCCTACAACCTCTGGTAGTTCGCTGGAAACCATGAGAATCGCAACACCTTGTGCTGCTAAATCGCTCATAATTCGGTAAATTTCGCTTTTGGCACCGATATCTACACCGCGTGTCGGCTCATCCAACATCAATATTCTTGGCTTAATGGCTAGCCAACGTGCTAGCAGTAGCTTCTGCTGATTCCCACCAGAAAGATCCACTGCTCTGATTTCTAAATTCGCAAGCCTGATATTAAAGTTTTCGACTGCTTCCGTTGCCGTCCGATTAACGGAACCCCAATTAACAATGCCAGCCTTTGCCTCCTGCTTGAGTCTGTTGAGGGCAATGTTCTTACGGGAACTCATCTCTAAGAATAAACCCTGATCTTTACGGTCTTCGGGAACGTAGCCAATACCGGCAGCAATGGCATCACTAGGCGAATTAATTTCCAGTTTTTTACCATTCAGGAATACCTCACCGCTTGCCTTAGGATCAGCACCAAAAATCAGCCGGGATACCTCTGTGCGTCCTGCACCAACTAACCCTGCCAGTCCGAGAATTTCTCCAGCATGAAGTTGAAAACTAGTTGGCTGAACCTTGCGTCCGTCACTGATATTTCTGACTTCTAGCATCACTGGGCCGAGATTTGTTTGCCGTTGGTGTTCGTAAAAGTCCTGCATTGAGCGACCAACCATCATCCGCACCAATCGATGGGGAGAAATTTCATCACGGGTAAGGCTGCCAATGTATTGACCATCGCGCAGCACACTAATCCGATCGGCTAGAGCATATATTTCTTCCATCCGATGACTGATATAGATGATGGCAATGCCGTCATTGCGCAGTTTGTGAATTACCTGAAATAAACGCTCTGTTTCGCGGTCAGACAGTGCTGCTGTTGGCTCATCCATAACTAAAACGCGGCTTTTGTCCTTCAGCGCCCGCGCAATTTCTACTTGCTGCTGTTCGGCGATTGATAAGTTACCAACAATATCATTGGCGGTAAAACTGGCTCCTAAGCTTGCTAGCACTTGCTGTGCTTCATGCTCCATCCCATTGCGGTCTAAAAACTGACCCCGCCGTAACTCGCTAC
Organism: Chlorogloeopsis sp. ULAP02; assembly: GCF_038404745.2. NCBI lineage: Bacteria > Bacillati > Cyanobacteriota > Cyanophyceae > Nostocales > Chlorogloeopsidaceae > Chlorogloeopsis > Chlorogloeopsis sp. ULAP02. Next base: position 179,860 of record NZ_JAYKTT020000017.1, read on the forward strand.
CCATAAAAATATTTTCAGCAACGGTTAAATTGGGTGCGACATTCAGTTCTTGATAAATGAGATTAATGCCCGCTCTGCGTGCTGTACCCGGATCGGTAATTTTCACAGGTTGAGCGTTGATGCGAATCTCACCTTCATCGGCAATGTAAGCCCCAGCCAGAATCTTCATCAATGTACTTTTGCCTGCCCCGTTTTCGCCCATCAGGGCGTGAACCTCTCCTGAATAAATTGTGAGGTTGACATTTTGGAGAGCAGGCACACCATGAAATCTTTTTGTAATCCCTCGCATTTCTAATACAGGGGTGGCAATTGATGCATTCGCCAAGAAGGTTTCATTATTTGTTGTCATAAGTGGCTTTTGCAAAAACAATTCGGAATTGGTGATCGGGTATTGAAGAGAACAAGGTGATGCGGTGATTGGGGGCTAAGGGACTCCTCTGGGGTTGGAGACTGTGGGAGAGTAAGGAAAAATTTTTCTCCTTTTCTCCGTGTCCCCATGTCCTCTTCCTCGCCCCTACTACTTACCAGCCTTTAAAGGTACTGACGTTATCTCGCGTAATCAGCTTGACTGGAATCAGAATGTTAGGTGAGGAAGGTTTTTTGCCATGCAGGATGTCGTTACCAACCTGAACTGCTGTTTGAGTCATGCCTCTAGGATTTTGAGTGGCTGTTGCAGCATAGAGGCTATCTTGGGATGCGATCGCTTCGATTGCTTCTGGCGCACCATCAACCCCAACAATAAAAAATTCCTTACGTTTTGCTTGGCTTGCGGCAAGATCTACTCCTACACCGCTCGGATCGTTGATGGCAAAGACTGCATCAATTTTGGGAAAGGTTGTCAGCAGATCGCTCATGACTCTGAGTCCTCCATCCCGGCTCCCTTCTGCGTTCTGGTCTTTAGAGAGTATTTTGATATCGGGATATTTGGATAATACTTTTTGGCAACCATCAACTCGCTGGATGACTGAGTTTACAGGCGGCCCGTTCACAATTACTACATTGCCTTTGCCCTTGAGGCGATCGGCAATATATTGGCAACCAACCTCTCCGGCTTGTAGATTATCGGTGGTAACTGTAGCATCTACCTCTGCATCAACGGCGGTATCTACCGCTATCACTATCGTACCTGCACGTCTTGCTTTCTCAACTGCTGGCTGAATTCCTCTACTGTCAGCAGCATTGAGGATAATTATGTCAGTATCGGCAGCAACAAAATTTTCGATTTGGTTGAATTGCTGGTTCAAGTCATAGCCACTGGAAACTACAGTAACTCTGACATCACTACCCCCAATTTTCTTTGCTTCTTTCTCGGCTCCCTGCCCCATTAGCACAAAGAAAGGGTTACCTAAATCGCCAACGGTGACACCAACCGATCGCAATTTTACCTCTCGCTCTTGTGTAGCTGTGTTAGTAGCAGTGTAAGTATTAGCGCTATTAGTAGTGCTGCCATTTGGAGAGGTATTTGTGCAGCCTACCAAAGTACCACCGACGATACTTAATACGCTAGCTACAATCGCAATCTTTTTCACATTCAACTATTCCTTAAATTATTCTTGTTTTATTGTCAACAGTACTGAGGCTGATTCAGTTAATATGTCAGAATGAAATTTTCGATTTATTGCCGAATTCCCGCTTTCAGTCAAAGCCACCGAAAATAAAATCGTCTGAGTAATTATTCACCCTATTCTGCTTGTGAATATAAGTGAAACTTTTCAGTCTTGTTGATGTAATTATTTAAGTTGGAGACAGATCCTGATACTTTTTGATATTAATTTATTAAATTGTGGTTTTGTACTTTCATTCGCACACATATATCATAGATATATCTGAAATTATTTTCATTTTTGCACACGTGTGCATTAAACGTATATTAAGTTTATTTGCGAGGTAGATACAGTTCTACTTAAAATATCTAAATATTCATATAGATAGAGCAAATGCTTTGCTTTGAATTAGAATTTTACCTCAATTGGCAGTATTTAATTTTACATATTAAATAATCACCTCAAAATTGAATTAAATGCCTTAATCTAATTTTCTCTACGACCGGAATTGTGCGCTCGTGTTGATAGGCTATTAAATTGATATCTGATACAATTTAGTTTCCAGATTAGATTTTAATAGTTTTTTCAATATTTTTGCCAATTACAAAAATATCTGTAATGAAAATAATGATTTGACAACTACCTATATTATTCTAATAATAATTGTTATTATGCACACGTGTGCATGATTATTGTAAAATAATGTAAAAAATCAATGGGTAAACGAAAAACTTCGATAGAAGATATTGCTCGAAGAGCAGGCGTTTCTCATACCACAGTTTCACGTGCTTTACGAGATAGTCCTCTAATTAGCCTTAAGGTGCGAGAGAAAATTAAGCAACTGGCGCGGGAGATGAGTTATGTGCCTAATGGTATTGCTCAAAGCTTACAAAATCAACGCACTAACACCATTGGCGTAGTAGTAACTTCAATAGCAGATCCCTTTTTTGCTGAGGTAGTGGAGGGAATAGAACAGATAGCCAGAACAGCAGGTTTAAGTGTTTTATTAAGTGCTTCACACCGAGATTTAGAGCAAGAAATAGCAGCTATTAATAGTTTTCATTGCCGCAGAGTGGACGGTATCTTGGTAGCCGACTCGCGAATTAGTAAACACCATACCAAGCAACTAGCGCAAATTGCTGTACCAACAGTTTTTATAAACAGCCAAACAGAAAATCAACCCGAAATGATTCACTCAGTGTCAATAGACGACTGCTTAGGTGCGCGATTGGCTGTAGAGCATCTTATCAGTCTTAAACACACCTCTATTGGTTATCTAGGTGTGGGCGATCGCAGTAGATCAAATCAGCAGCGTCTAGAAGGATATCGAATGGCTCTGAGTGAAGCTGGTTTACCACAAAAGACAGATTGGGTTGCAATTAATGATGAAGATAGTAAAAGAAGCAGCGATGTTGTGACTGGGCAACGGATGTTATCTAAGCTAGTTACTGCTGGGGTAACTGGTATATTCTGTTATAACGATATGGTTGCAGTTGGCGCTCTGTTGGCTTGTCAAGAACTAAGGATTTTGGTACCACAAGATTTAAGTTTAGTCGGATTTGATGGTATTGCTTTATCGCGTTACGTTACGCCACCCCTGACGACAGTCAGTCAGCCAATGTTAGAAATTGGTCGCTTTGCTATGCAAATGTTACTCGATTTATTAGAAGAAAAAAGTGTAGAAAACCGCGTTTTATCGCCTGTTCTGGTAAAGCGGGGTAGTAGTGCGCCATTAAAAAACGACTACAACTAATTTTGTAGGCGATCGCTCATATCGCGTCTCTACTTATTAGACGCCAATTTATCCGCAATGCGTGTAGTTTCTGGTAATCGATATTTAGTTGTGCAGCGCAATACGTAATCAATTGCTGTAGGTAAACTAATACGATGACCGCTAGATATATATACAGGCTTAACACCTGAACGTGTTCTTAATGCTGCTCCAACAGTGTCACCTTTATATACTAATGGTTGCCAGCTACCTCGTATATCTGACAAGTCTTGGTGCTTGCCGACTAATAATGATTTAGCTACTCCAATACTTGGTATATCTACGATGACTCCTAGATGGCAAGCTATGCCAAATCTGCGTGGATGAGCTATTCCCTGACCATCACACAAAATTATATCTGGTGTTAATTTTATCTTTTCTAATGCATCAAGAACTGCGGGTATTTCGCGAAAAGAAAGGAAACCGGGAATGTAGGGAAACGACGTTGGGCGGCGTGCTATGCTCGTCTCCTGTAGTTGCAAGTCAGGAAAGCTTAGTACTGCTACGGCGGCACGGCTAATAGTGCCATCGGCTTCAAAACCCATATCTACCCCAGCCACATACTGCACAGGTTGCTTGAGTTGATCTACGGTGATGACTTCTGCTTGTAGTTGTTCTTGGATAGCTATAGCTTCCTCTACAGTTAAAGTCCAACTGTGGCGTTGATTAATTTCCAAATTACACCCCCCGGATTACTACTCCACCATATTGATTTGACAACTCCAGGTGTTCAGATCCCCGACTTTTCTAAAAAGTCGGGGATTTATAACAAAAGGCTTTTTACGATAACGCAGATTGTAAGTTATGGGTGGCGCAATTTGTAGGAAGCGATCGCCATTTTTTTCACCAGATGTCTATTATATTTTTGCCAATCACTGGCACATAAGCCAATACAGTTCAATGAAGACTGAAAGCATAAGAGCAAAATCACTGTTTTAAAAAGCACAGACGCCAAGAGAGCGATCGCGTTGTTTGAGTCTTTAAACTTGGATAATGAGGATCTAAGGTTGGACGTTGAGGTTTTGAAGCTCAATGACAAGATTTTGAGCTTGAACGTTGAAGTTCTGAACCTGGATGATGAGGCTTTGAACTTGAACATTGAGGTTCTGAAGCTCTGTGATGAGGTTTTGAATTTGGATGACAAGGTTTTGAGCTTGATCGAATCTCCGCATCTCCCCTTGTTTGCGTCACCGCGTCCAAATTTAAGTGTATCGCTCCTAGAAAATTAAACTATTGATATAAATCTTGTGGTGTGGACGTCTTGTCCGCATCGGACGAGCTAGAAACTCATCGACAAGAAAACTATAGTGCATCATTTTAGTCGTGTCATACCACTACAAAAGGTTTACTTTGTAAATCATCTTTAACTCTGCTTAAAAAGGAGGGAATGTTATTGTGACGAAACTAGCGTTAGTTCTGAGAAATTATTTGGCAATAAATTATCTAATAAATTCTTGATACTGCTATCAGATAAATCTGGTATGGATAGCACTCGCTCAACTTTGCTAAAGTCACGTTGGATCGACTTACTGTAGGTTGGATCGTAATGACACTCTAGAATATCTCGTACAAATTCTCCTAGCTCGCCATTATCAATTAACTGGTACCATTCATTTAATTTTTTCCAGCCACAGCAAGATTTTAGATTTTCTAGCTTTGCTTTCAAAATCTCTGGATACTTTTCTAAATGCTGATATTCCTGTAAGAGAAATTGCACTCTTGCAGTAATAGGAAGATAAATTTCTACACAGCTACTTTGTTTCATGTTCTTCCACAAAGACTGCGGCAAATAAAGTTTACCTATTTTGAAGCTTTCTGATTCTACCCACACTGGCTGATGAGGATTAAAGCTTTGTAGTTGTTGCAGTAGCAGTGTTTCAAAGTATTTTTGTGAAGGTTGAGGTGTAAGTTTACCTTGCCACTCTTCACCCAACAAAGAACCGCGATGGTTAGCCAAAGCTTCTAAATCTAAAATTTGAGCACCGCGATCGCGCATTTGCCTGAGTATGTGAGTCTTGCCACTACCAGTTAATCCACACAATACTTGGTAGGTAAATGTTTCTGGTAAACGCTCGATTTGCTGGCGCACGTAAGCACGATAAGTCTTGTAGCCGCCTTCGAGTAGAGTGACTCGCCAGCCAATTTGATTCAGCACCGAAGCCATACTAAAAGAACGCTGTCCGCCTCGCCAACAATATACAAGGGGATAGTAACTCTTTGGTTTGTCAGCGAGGTGTTGACTGAGATGGAGAGAGATATTTTTTGCTACCAAAGCCGCGCCGATTTTTTTGGCTTCAAAGGGGTTAACTTGTTTGTATATTGTTCCTACTTGGGCGCGTTCGGCATCATTCAAAACTGGTAAATTTATTGCACCAGGAATATGATCTTCCGCAAATTCACTGGGAGAACGAACGTCAATAATTTCACTGTAGGTTTCTTTCCAAGGCTGTTGGGTGTATGTAATTACAGGCGGCATGCTAATCAACTACTCTCTTGCTCCATTTTGACACTCTGACGATTTGGTTGATCGCATGCTTTAGAGAAGCTCAACAAGTAATGGGCAAGGGCAAACCATTTTGATAGAGTTTGATGAGAGCGATCGCCTGACAAAAGATTATATTCTTCTCTCACTTGCCCACACTTTTGTTTGACATTTGCAGTAGCTGAAGAATCTACGCAAATCGAGATTACAACCAAGACTTATTGGGGTTGAATATGTCGACGAGGAGCAACACCAGGATTGACAATTTCTGCCACTTCTTCTTCGGACATTTCGTTAAGTTGAGATTGTAATTCTTCGGCTGTGAAGTCGTAGCCACTGTCTTTGGCAATTTCAATGCAGCCATGAACAGTCATGGCGGATTTGAGTTGCTGTCTGATCGCGTCGTCTTGTTTAGCGGTTGCTAAAAATTCTTTCACACTTGCTTGAGACATAGGTATAAATTTCCTCTGATATTTCGTTTCTTGAATATGAGATGAAAAGGAAGCCGACACCCTTAAGGGTGCGGGCTTATCAGGACTGTATCACGTCCACCTCGAATGATTGATAGATTAGCGGGTTTTTAGCTGCTTTCACTTCTCCTTGCGGGTAGATTCGTCTCTACCTCAAGCTACTCCACCATTAACGAGAGATTATCCTAAATCAAACAGCAAGATTTCTGCACCTACATCTGTGCTGATTTCAAGTTGCTCTTCTCCACTTATTTGCACTCCATCCCCGGCTTTGAGTTCTTCACCATTTAGCTTGACTTCGCCTTGAGCAATTTGCAACCAACCGTAGCGATCGCTCAAAAGGTGATAATTCACAACATCACCAGTTTCCAAAACAGATGTGTACAAATCAACATCCTGGAAAACTTTCACAGCACCATCGCGTCCATCTTTGGCGGCAATTAAGCGTAAATTACCACGCCTTTCTTCAAGTGGAAAAGCTTTTTGCTCGTACCTTGGTTGCAGTCTTTGTTCGTTAGGAAGAATCCAAATTTGTAGAAAATGGACGGGTTCGGTTTGAGAATGATTAAATTCGCTGTGCAAAATACCAGTACCAGCACTCATTATTTGTGCTTCTCCCGGACGAATTACCGAACCGTTACCCAAGCTGTCTTTATGCTCTAGAGCACCTTCCAGCACGTAGGTAAAAATTTCCATGTCTTTATGCCCGTGAGTTGCAAAACCCGCACCAGGAGCAACACGGTCATCATTTATTACACGTAAAGAACGAAATCCCATCCGGCTTGGATCGTAAAAACCACCGAAGGAAAAAGTGTGGTAACTATCGAGCCAACCTATTTGAGTATGACCGCGTGCATTTCGGTCGTGAATTACGTAAGTTGCGGTATTGAAAGTCATACATTCACCCTTGTTGTAATATATCGTTGTAGAAATTTATTCGTCAATCTTGTTTAATAGCAATAATGCTTGTATTTTCGGTCATTTTTTACTGTAGTAATTAATTAAATTTTTACCTGATTAGCTCAACTTTATCCACGAGCCTGTTTGCAATATTATTTTGGTGTCAAAAAATGGTAGAACGTAATTTGATTGTCTACCAAAATGAATAATCTACTTATAGACTTTTTTTATGAATACAAATTCTGTCCTTATCCCTAAGCTCTGCCAAAATTGACATCAACAGAGCCTATTTTAAACTCTCTCCTAAGCTGATCTAAAAGAATTGAAGGCGTGGAAAGTTACTGCTCTCGTTCGCTCTTAGGCATTTTTTAGGATGGAGTGGACAAATTTAGGAGCAGTTGCATAGGCGGTACACTACCCGTTACGAATGGAGTAAATAAGTCAATCCTCTTGCTGTTTCCTTCTGCCCTCTGCCTACCAACGGATACGCCGTACCTAAGCTCTTGCGCGTAGCGACTTCTGTTCCCCGTAGGGGTTCGGTGCAGGGTAAGTAGCTGTACTTACGGAAGCTGCTCCGCATCTACCGCATCTACCGCGTCTACAGCCCTTTAGCTTGAAAGTGGCAACGATAAAGAAGTTATAGAAAACTATTCAACTACCTCATTGACTGGGAACCTATCAATTAACTGTGTAGCACGGTAAGCATTGCGCTGCAAAGCTTCTGATAAGTAAGGTACATGGGGAATTTGCGATAGTAAATCTAAAGTCCGACGTAAAATTCGCACTACATCGCCATCATCCAAACTAGTATTTTCACAAAGTTCGTTCCAATCCATTCCTAACGCCCATTTTTCTACGAGAGCAATTAGCTCAAATTCCAACCAAATGGGTAAAGCCACATCATATCGACGTTGCAGTTGAAACATTTTGCGGCGAATTCCTCGCAATTTTGCTAAGGCTTCTGCCACTTCATTGCTGACATCGAAACGTACTTTACTGTCTGGACGTGGGGTTTCTATTACTAAAGCCGCAACTGCTGCTGCTAAGTGATGCGGATCGAGGTTGTCAAATTCCCCGCTTGCCAATGCTAAACCCAGCCACAATTCATTCTCACCCCGAATTGCAGCTGCAACTTGCCCTAATTGTGTTGGCACAAGATTGTCAAGACCTTCAAAGTACTGCAAAATTTCAATCAAACTGAGAAATTCTTCCCAATGACGTTGAGATTGTTGCTCTACTTGCGCTTGCAACTCTTCGATTTCAGATACTAGTTCAATAGCCCGCGCTTTGCGTTTGAAGACTGTAGCAGCATTACCCGCTTGATGTAGGGGGTGAGCTTCCAATTGTTCTTGTAAAGCGACAACGCGATGAAGTTGTTCTGCTACTTCGGCAGGCATATGTAAAGACTCGCCTGGTTCGGGAATTTGTTGAGCGATCGCTGCCGTTTCTTCGTTACCGCGACGTGATTGTCCGGGTTTCAAGGGCATTTCAGCAGGTGGCAGCAAGCTAGCAGGTACATCAAGTCGGGGCAATTCTCCATACAAATCTACTACATCTGCTGTTGTCGCGACATACCAACGATTATCTGTTCCCAAACATACTAAGTAAGGAAATTGACCAGAACCTTGAGTTTTTCCAACTATAACTGCGGTTACAGGAGTAGATACTGTAATATTCTTACCTTTGAGACTCAGCAATGTTCCTGAAACAGCAAAACTCAGCATCATTGCCAATTCTTCTTGTCGGGCTTGTTGAGCTTGTTCTCGCAGCGTTTTTAATAATTTTTGTTCGACCTTCAGGCGCTGTCGCAACTTCTCGTAACTAGCAATTTCACTTTCTTCAATGGCAGCAATTTGCTCCTGAATTTGGCTAAATTCTGCTTTTCGTTCATCTATGTATTGTTGTTTTGGCTTTAAATGTAAATTGGCTAAATATTGTCCAAAACTGCGCTCTACCAATTCTCTGGCTTCATCAAGTGTATGAATTTGCAGCAAATTCAGTACCATACCATAACTTGGTGTAAAGTGGCTTACCAAAGGATCTGGTTTCTTGATCGCCAAAGCTGCTGCGTGTTCTGCTCCTTCAAAGGGTGTTTGCAATGTTACCACATGACCGACAAGATCCATACCTCGACGCCCAGCTCTGCCTGCCATTTGCAAGAACTCGGAAGCCGTCAACATTCGGTGTCCGGTGTCGGTGCGCTTGGAGATGCTAGAAATCACTGTCGTTCGAGCAGGCATATTAATTCCCGCCGCCAGTGTCTCAGTAGCAAATACTACTTTAATTAATCCCTGTTGAAATAGTTCTTCTACCAACACTTTCCAGGCTGGCAAAATTCCGGCATGGTGTGCTGCAATACCTCTGTACAAGGGGGCGATGTGTCCTGAGCGTCCTGCTTCTGGGTTGCGGGTTAAAAATTCATCAATTTGTCGCCGCAACTGCTGCGCTTCATGCTCATTCACTAACCACATTTCGCCCACTTCCGCAACCGCTTTATCGCATCCCCGACGACTGAAAATAAAGTAAATTGCCGGAAGCATATCCCGTTCTTGGAGATGACTGAGGATGAAATTTATACTAGGTGCTTCTGGTCTACGATTACCTTTACCTTTTTCAAACTCTTTCTTTTTTCCCCTCTTGAGGAGGCGGGGGTTAATTTGGGTTTTTTCGTGATTTAAAAGCGGAAATAGTCCTTTAAGATTACCAAAATGAAACTCTAGCGGAACAGGGCGAAAATCTGAGTAAATGAGATCGGTAGGGCCATGAACTTGATTGAGCCAATCGGTAAGTTGCTCACTGTTAGCAACTGTGGCTGATAGGGCTACCAGTTGTACTTCACGAGGGCAATAAATAATAGATTCTTCCCAAACCGTTCCTCGTTGGCGATCGTTCATGTAGTGGCACTCATCTAGCACTACTGCCTCTACATCAACCAAGGAGATCCCAACTTGCCCGATGGGTGTGCCGTAGAGCATATTCCGGAAAATTTCCGTAGTCATCACCAAAATCGGCGCATCTCGGTTGATAGAGGCATCTCCTGTCAAAAGTCCAACGCAGTCAAATCCAAATTGCTCACGAAAGTCGCGTAATTTTTGATTGGAAAGAGCTTTGAGAGGAGTAGTGTAAAAAACTCGTTTTCCTCGCGCAAGGGCGCGATAGATGGCGTATTCTCCCACTAAAGTTTTGCCCGAACCTGTAGGCGCACAAACCACTACAGAGCGTCCAGCATTCAGGGAAGCGATCGCATCTTGTTGGAATTTATCCAGTTCAAAAGGAAATATGGAACTGGGATCAACTTCTGGAGACAGCGCAGAATAATTCACTCAATCACAATTGCAACCAGACTGTTTACTATATATTATTTCAATCCCCGATTGGGAATCATCTACTATCACTTCTACATATCAAGCTAGAGAGGTATTAGTAAATATTTGATTTTACCATGAAATGAGAAATAGTCACTATTAAAAGGCAATAGGGAACGGGGAACAGAGAATAGGGTTGGGGGAAATCTTTATTACTCTCCTTGTCCCCGCGTCTTTGTGTCCCCGTGTCCCCGTGTCTCCCCTCTTTGCGTCCTCTTATCCTACTTCCCCAATTCGTGCGATCGCGTTGTGGCAGCTTTGACTGCTTCAATTAAAGCTGAACGGAATGCGGCTTTTTCTAATTGAGCAATGCCAGCAATAGTTGTACCACCAGGGCTGGTAACGCGATCTTTGAGCTCTGCGGGATGGAGTTTGGTTTGATGCAGTAACTGGGCTGTTCCGAGTACGCTTTGTAAAGCGAGTTGATTGGCGATCGCTCTGGGCAAACCTGCTGCAACTCCGCCATCAGCCAGAGCTTCTACCATTAGTGCTACATAGGCAGGGCCACTTCCCGATAATCCTGTCACTGCATCCATCAGCGTTTCGGGAACTTCTACAACTTCGCCTACTGCTGAAAACAATTGCCATGCTGTTTGTAAATGATTGGCATGGGTATAAGCACCTGGTGTAATAGCAGTCATGCCCGCCCCTACCGTTGCTGGGGTATTAGGCATGGCTCGAATCACTGGCATTTGGGGAAAAGCTGCTTCCAGATGACTTAAAGGTACACCCGCCAAAATGGAAACTACTAAGGGCTTATGTCTTTTGTCGATCACGTCTGCTAATTCTTGGGCGATCGCGCTGAATACTTGAGGCTTGACTGCCAAACAAACAACTTCCGTTGCTTGCATAAAAGCTTGGCAGTTATCAGCTATTACCGCCACATTGTACTGCTGGGCTAAAAGATTCGCTCGTGTGATCTGTGGTTCGCTGACTATAATTTCTGATGCTTGATAAATTCCTCGATCAATAAGGCGGGATAAGAGCGCTTCTCCCATTACCCCGCCACCAATTAAGCCAAACTTAGTAGTCATTAGTAAATTCATCATTGGTCATTGGTCATTGATCATTAGGTTTAGACTAATGACTAATGACTAATGACTAAATTTTAATTTATTGTGCCATCCGGTTAGGTTCATTTCCCCAGGCAGCATTTCCACTTCCACTTCCACTAGCTGGACGCGGAGTACGTAGTGGAGGTTGAGGTACTTCGTGTAGAACACCTGACTGGGTGCTAACTTGTACGCAACTAGGCGTGAATAAAAATATACTTTCACCTATGCGCTCTTGGTGACCGTCGAGAGCGTAGGTACCACCTGCGACAAAATCGACTGCCCGTTGCGCTTGATCTGGATCCATGATTGTCAAATTTAAGACAACTGATTTGCGCTCTCGTAAAGCTTGAATTGCTTGAGGCATTTCTTCAAATGTACGTGGTTCTAGTACTAATACTTCTGAAATACCGTTAAGAGCGCCTGGCATACCAATAACATTGCTGATTGTTTTTGAAGAAGCTGTTGCTACATCAGGATTCATAGTAGCCATAGGTTCGCGCCAACGACGATTTGGACTGGTAGCTTCTGGAGGTACTTGTTGCGGATTTTGTTCTTGATACAGATTTTGATAAGTTTCTGCATCAGGTTCTTCTTCATAATACTCATATTCTACTGGTTCGTTTAAACCTACGAAGTCTCTTAATTTGGAAAAGATATTGTTCATTTTGTTTACGCTCCTGGTGCAAATCACCTTTTTTGATATGGCAACAATTGATGCAACCACCTTAAGCCCATACACAGGGCGGATAGTCTAACAATTTTATGGTTGTCTGTAGCATATTTTACGGCTATTGCTCATGATACAGATGCCCCCTATAACGTCTGCACATAGCCTGCACGCAACAATTGAGTCAAGATTATAGCCTAACTATTTTTGTATGCAAAGTTGCTGGCACCCCTAAATTTTTTTCATGTTTACTTTTGTCAATACTATAATCATTTGTCTACGGATCAACCAGTATGTTTTAGATTTTTTTGCTTTAACTAGTAAAGACCATCAATTCCCAATGAAGTTGCATATTATTACGTAAATAAAAAGATGTGTTTTTAACTTGTCTAGGTATTTGCCCATAACAAAATAATGAAAATTCTGACTCTATTTTTCACGCTATTTAACAGCAGTTATTCGTTAAGACACAGATGATAGATCCAAATATCTAATTCAATGACCTATTCTCAAGTCGGGCTAGAAACCTTTCCTGGAGATAGGTTGCAACAAGAGCAATTTTTTTTAATATGAAATGACAAGCGATCGCTTGTCATTGAGTTTATTTTTATGGGAGTATATTTAATGTCCACGTACTTACGTGGGGCGTTCTCCAAACAAGATAGTTCCCAAGCGTACCATTGTTGCACCTGCTTGCACTGCTAGCTGGTAGTCGCCTGACATTCCCATAGAAAGTTGATGGATGTGAATGTGAGACAATTTCTGTTCGTTAATTTCTTGTGCTAATTCGTGTGTGCGGTTGAACACATCTAAAATCTCCACATCCTTCAACCCTAATGGCGTAATCGTCATCAACCCTTGGATATGTAAATTTTTGTATTGATTTAGTGTTAATAAGTCAGTTAAAAGTTCAGGTACGCTCCAACCCGATTTGTTGGGATCGGGAAGAATTTTTACTTGCAGGCACACATGAGGAGACACACCTAGTTGTTGTGCTAGCTCGTTGAGACGCCCCGCCAACTTCAAGTTGTCCATGGAGTGAAGCCAGCTAAAATTTTCTAAGGCTTTTTTAGCTTTGTTGCTTTGTAAATGCCCGATAAAGTGCCAAGTAACATCAGATAAGTCTTGTAACTCAGCTTGTTTAGCGATCGCTTCTTGAATGCGATTTTCACCAAAATCTCGAATTCCTGCTGCATAGGCAGCACGAATTGCATCAGTTGGTACTTGCTTAGTAACTGCAATTAATCGAACTGATGGTGGTAGTTGTGCCTTAACAGTAGCAATACGTTCGTGAATCGAACTGCTCATTGGAAGGTGCGTTGAAAAATACTTTGAAGCTGATCGTACTCGTGGCTTTGTCCGGTGCGGCGTAAATTTCGCAAGCGGTTTTCCAATAACATTCTTGCCTCAGTGCGTCCTATGGGTTGAAACTTTAAACCTTTAGCATCAGTTGCTACCAAAAAAAATAGGCGTTGAGCATACAGTGTAGTGAATAATTCCTGTCGATCATCCACCATACAGATTCTATAGAGCAAACCCCAAGTTGGATGATTTATGTAAGTTTCTGAGCTTTCTGGATTCATTTAATACTTGAAGGTAATAATAGATATATGTTTTCGCAGTTGAATGCCAAAATTGGTGAGGCTAATAAATTTGATTGAGCTAAAATATTTGCTCAAAATGCATAAAAGCCAACTTCTGCCAAAATAGCATTGGTAAAAATGTTGATACAGTTGGCAATTAGGTTTTGAAGATGGTAGTAGCTCAGGCATAATTGCCAGCACAGCTAGATTTAAACTGTGATCATGGGGCAAGTAACAACGGGAAAACTAGGGAGGTAGAGATACGGAAGCAGAATTTGTCAACTCTTCCTCTGTTTCACTCTCATCTTCTCCTTGTCTTCCTTCTACCAATGCTGCCATAATTGCCGCCGTTTTGTTGCACAAATTGACAAACAACTTACCCATTCAGATTTTTCCATTGCTCCTGTTGTCTATACTTATTCATACTCAATAGTTAACAGCTAACAGTCAACAGTCAAGAGTTAGTTGCGAGTAAAGGGGACTAAGGATTAGGGACTAGGGACTAGGGGCTAGGAATAAAGAAATCTTCATACCCAGTCCCCAATGAGAGTTGCATAATAGAGATTGGCTCAGAATGTAGACTTTTGATGTAAAACCTTTGCTAGAGCGTTGAGTTGTGCTTGGGCTTTGTGCAGAGATTCATGCCATTCTCTCGTGGGATCGCTGTCTGCGACAATTCCCGCTCCCACTTGTCCCCATACAGTGTTGAAAGTAGGAGTAGGAGCAAGTAGCAAAGTCCGGATCAAGATATTTAAGTCCAAGTTACCTTGCCAATCTAAATAGCCACAGGAACCGTAGAACAAGCTACGGCGCACTGGTTCTAGTTCTTCAATAATTTTCATACAGCGGACTTTGGGGCAACCTGTGATTGTGCCGCCAGGAAACATCGCGCGAATTAAATCAACGGCATTGAGTTCACTTCTTAAAGTACCTTTGATGTTACTGACAAGATGCATAACGTGACTATATCGCTCAATTGTCAGCAATTCATCAACGCTGACACTTCCCCATTCACATACCCGCCCTAAATCATTACGCTCTAAATCTACGAGCATGATGTGTTCGGCACGTTCTTTGATGTTGCTAAGTAATTCTGCTGCTAGTAATTGATCCTGTTTTGAGGTGATCCCGCGCGATCGCGTTCCAGCGATCGGCCTTGTAGAGACGCGAAAATGCTTGTCTGTACATCTTTGTGATTGTACCAATCTTTCTGGTGAACAGCTAATTATATCTCCCCAAGGCGTCTTGAAATAACAAGCAAAAGGAGAAGGATTAATCTGCTGCAAAGCACGATAAATTTCCCAACCGGAAGCATTTGTTTGGGCTTCAAATCTAAGCGAGAGATTTGCCTGAAAGATATCCCCGGCTTGAATATATTTTTTCGCACGGTTAACTGCTGCTTCGTATTCCGCTTGAGAAGTTTGGAAACTTGAAAAAGATGGGAAGCAATTATTAATCACATCCCCCTGTCCCCTGTCCCCTGTTCTCTGTCCCCTGTCCCCTGTCCCCTTCTCCAACCTCATCTCCAACTCATCCAGCCCAGCTTCATCACTGGCAGCTAGCCATAAAACTTGATCCCAGTGATCTAAAACAGCAAAACACTCCGGCTCATACCAAAAAGCTACTGGAAATGGCAAGCGATCGGATTTGGTGTAGGGTAGCTGTTCTATTTCCCAAGCAACGTCATAACCTAGCCAACCCAGCCAACCACCAGTGAAGGGAAGATAAGAGGAGGGGGAGAGAGGGAGAGTGGCAGAGTGGGAGAGAAAATCCTTCTCCTTGTCTCCGTGTCTCCGTGTCTCCGTGTCCTCTTGTCCCCTTATTTTCAGCAATTGATTTAAGAAGGGTAAAATTTCACCCAGTGGTGGTGTCCAGATTTGGAGGTGTCCATTCACACATCTGGGAGCACCTGCACAGATAGAGTACCTAGCTAGCTGGGGATTATCTGTAGGTGTTGGATAAGGACTTTCTAGTAAAGTTGCAATTTCCAGTGTATAAATATTACAAAATAGAGCTGCAAAAATATCAGAACCAGTACGATGTTCAAGTGGTAGCGATCGCCAATACCAAGGCATTGTCATAGTTTGTATTAGGTAAATTTATAAATCTATCTCAGATTTAGTAAGAGCAAATACAATAGTAAATACTTAGAAATTAAAATTACTTTTTTTAAGTGATTTCCCAGGATTCTCACTTTTGTTGAAACTTCATATCTACGGGTTGTCTCAAAAAATAAATAAAACTCTTATATTTAGCCTATATTTAGTTTATTCATAACCAGCAATATATTGATATATACACCAGTCAGTCATTTACCATTGGTATGAATGTTATTCCTACAAAAATCCCCGACGTTCTCATCCTTGAATCTAAAATCTTTCAGGATGAGCGGGGGTTTTTCTTTGAAAGTTATAATCGGCAAAATTTTACTGATATAACTGGTCATATAGTTAACTTTGTTCAAGACAATCATTCTCGCTCTAAACAAAATGTTTTGCGAGGTTTACATTATCAGATCGAGCAAGCACAAGGCAAATTAGTTAGAGTAATTACTGGTAGTATATTTGACGTAGCGGTAGATATTAGAAAAAGCTCTCCTACTTTTGGTCAATGGGTGGGTTGCGAACTTAGCGCTCAGAACAAACACCAACTTTGGATACCACCAGGCTTTGCACACGGGTTTGTTGTCCTTTCAGAAGTTGCCGAAGTCCTTTATAAAACCACAGACTACTACGCCCCTCAACATGAAAGGTGCATTCTTTGGAACGATCCCTACTTAGCGATAGACTGGCATCTTACCGCAGAACCAATCCTATCTGCAAAAGACAAAGCAGGTAAGCCTTTCCAGGAAGCTGAGGTATTTACTTGAACTGTTTACACTATATAGTGACTTTTTTTATGAACTTTCGATAAAGTTTTGTTTTTACTTTTGCAATTGTTACTAAGTTCGCCACTGTTAAATTTTAAAGTGAACAGTATGAGTAAATTGATCCTGCTCATCGGCAGCAACGGTCAAGTAGGCAAAGAATTACAGCAAACTCTAGAACCATATGGAAATATCGTAGCGGTTGCAAGACCGACGATAGATTTCAGTCAACCCGATACGCTGCGTCAAGTAATTAGAGATAAACAACCCCAAATTATTGTTAACGCTGCCGCTTATACAGCTGTTGATAAAGCCGAAAGCGAACCTGAATTAGCCCAAGTTATTAATGCGACGGCAGCAGCGATGCTGGCAGAAGAAGCGGAAAAACAAGGGGCTTTCCTGATTCATATATCTACCGATTACGTTTTTGATGGCAATAATTGCCGCCCCTATCAAGAAACTGATGCGACTAACCCTTTGAGTGTGTACGGCAAAACTAAACTAGCAGGAGAGCAAGCTGTTATTCAGAAGAGCGATCGCTATCTCATCCTTCGCACGGCTTGGGTTTATGGAGCTTTTGGCAAAAGTAATTTTGTCAAAACTATGCTGCGTTTGGGAGGAGAAAGAGAAGAAATTCGTGTTGTTGCCGATCAAATTGGCAGCCCCACTTGGGCAAGAGATATTGCAGACACTATAGCCGAGTTAATCCCCAAGTTGAATTCAGAAATTTCTGGTATCTATCACTATACCAACAGTGGTGTTGCCAGTTGGTACGACTTTGCTGTTGCCATTTTTGAAGAAGCTCAACAACTTGGTTTACCCTTAAAAGTTCAGCGCATTATTCCCATCACAACTCCCGAATATCCCACCCCAGCTTGTCGCCCTGCCTATTCTGTTCTTGCTTGTACCAAAATAGCCGGAATTTTAGGAACTCATGCGCCACATTGGCGACAAAGACTTAGAAAAATGCTTGGGGAGTTAATTGTTAATTGCGATTAACTATTAACCACTATCCACTATCTACCAACCTATATTATGAAAGCACTTATTCTTTCTGGCGGTAAAGGCACTCGTCTTCGCCCCCTCACCTATACTGGAGCGAAACAACTTGTACCTGTTGCCAATAAGCCGATTTTGTGGTATGGCATTGAAGAGATGGTAGGCGCAGGAATAACTGATATTGGTATCATCATTAGTCCGGAAACAGGTGCAGAGGTAAAAGCCAAAACTGGAAATGGCGATCGCTTCGGAGCAAAAATCACTTACATTTTGCAAGATAAACCTGCCGGGCTTGCCCACGCTGTCAAAGTTGCTCTTGCTTTTTTAGGAGATTCGCCTTTTGTAATGTACTTGGGTGATAACTTGATTCAACAAGGCGACCTCAGTTATTTTCTCAAACAATTTACTACTCAACAACAGGATGCATTGATTCTCTTGCGTGAAGTTAGCAATCCTAGTGCTTTCGGTGTCGCCAAAGTAGATGAAACAGGGCGAGTTTTACAGCTAATTGAAAAACCTAAAATTCCCCCCTCTAACTTGGCGTTGGTAGGAGTTTATTTCTTTTCGCATATTATTCATGATGCGATCGCCTGTATCCAACCTTCTGCTAGAGGCGAACTAGAAATTACTGATGCTATTCAATGTCTGATAGACAAGCAAAAGCAAGTTGCAGCCTGCCAATTAGATGGATGGTGGTTAGATACTGGCAAAAAAGACGATCTGTTAGAGGCAAATCGTTTGATTCTTGATACTTACCTAAGTACAGAAATTTTTGGGGAAATCGATAGTCAAAGTCAGGCGATCGGACGTGTCCAAATTGAAACTGGATCTAAAGTGATTAATAGCACAGTTCGTGGCCCGGCAGTAATCGGGAAAAATTGTTATTTAGAAAACTGCTTTATCGGCCCTTATACTAGCATTGCCGATAATAGTAAACTTATCGATACTGACATTGAGCATAGTGTGGTTTTAGAAGGTGCTAAAATTGTCGGAATTCATCAACGTATTATTGATAGCGTGATTGGACAAAGGGCGCAATTGACAGTGGCACCTCGTCGTCCTAAAGCCTTACGGTTTATGATTGGTGATGATTGTCAAATCGAGCTAACGTGATTTATTTGTTAACAGTCAATTATTATTCTACAAATCTAATCGCCAAATTACTCAGTTCTCTATCAACCAGCACAAATATAAAATACAAAACCGTTATCATCAATAATTCTCTTGATGATGATTCTATTTGTCATCTTAAATCTGACTCAGTACTTGTTTTCAACGCTAATGAGAATTTAGGTTTTGGTAGTGCTTGCAATCTTGGTTTAAAGTTTATTTTTGCTCAAGATCCACAGGCAATTGTTTGGCTCGTCAATCCAGATGCCTATTTATTAGAAAATGCGTTAGACAAAGTTCATCCGTTTTTTGAGTCTCATCCTGAACTTTCAATTCTCGGTACTATTATTTATACCCCTGCAAATAAAGTTTGGTTTGCAGGTGGCAATTTTATTTCTCAAACAGGAACTATACTAACTCAAGATTTAACAACAAATACAGACGCAGATTATATTATTTGTGATTGGGTTTCGGGCTGTAGCATGATAGTTAATCTGCAAAAATTTTATGAGTGTCCTATATTTGATCATGCTTACTTTCTTTACTATGAAGATTTTGACTTTTGTCAACGCTATGCCCAGCAAGGACATTTAATTGCAGTCACTAAACAATTTGGTGTATTGCACGAATCCTCCTCAATTACTAATAGGTACGTTTTTAGAAAAATTAGACACAGCACTTATAGTTATTTATTGACCTTGGAAAGATATACAAATGAGTTAATTTTTATTTTTAGATTAATTAGACTTATTTTGTATGCTTTTGTTTTGATATTCATCAAACCTCAAATTGGACTAGGTAAAATTTATGGTGTATTAAATTATTGGCAATCTAAGTTTGAATAAATGAGCGAATTATTAATTAATTTATCAATTATTTTTTCTCAACCTACAGGTATAAGTAACTATGCCAAAAATCTTTTCCCTTATTTCAAATCTCTTCACCCTACTCTTTTAACTGCTCAAAATTACCCTGACTTTAACTGCTATTCAATTCCAGGCAATCTTACTCCTGCTCAAGGAACTAAAGGACATTTTGACAGAATTTTGTGGACGCAGTTTCAGCTACCAAAAATTTATAAAAAGCTCAAATCTAAGCTCATATTTTCCCCAGTACCAGAAGCGCCCCTCTATTCCAACTGCCGTTTTGTCGTCATGGTTCACGACTTAATTGCGTTACGCTTTCCTAAACGCTTCTCACCGCTAACTACTTACCAACGCTACTACATTCCTGAAGTGCTTCGGCAAGCACAACATATTATCTGCAATTCTCAAGCTACTGCTAGAGACATTACTGATTTTTACAAAATTCCTGCTCAGAAAATCACACCGATTTTGCTAGCTTATGATGCTAACCTGTTTCGCCCCTTTGTAGAGGAGGAGTGGGAGAGTGGGAGAGGGGGAGAGGGGGAGAGAGATTCTCGGCGTCTTGTTGTCTCCACCTTAATGCAGCGCCCTTACTTTCTCTACATTGGTAGACACGATCCTTACAAGAACCTCCACAGACTGATTTCTGCTTTTGCTGCATTACCGAGTCACCGCGATCGCGAATTGTGGCTTGCGGGGCCAAAAGACAAGCGCTATACTCCTTTATTGCAAGTGCAAGTTGAAGAACTAGGCATAACCGAGCAAGTAAAATTTTTGAACTACGTTCCCGATCGCGAATTACCCAAAATCATCAGTAGGGCGATCGCTCTTGTTTTCCCCAGTCTTTGGGAAGGCTTCGGTTTGCCTGTATTAGAAGCAATGGCTTGCGGTACACCCGTTATTACCTCGAATCTTTCTTCTCTACCAGAAGTTGCTGGCGATGCTGGAATTCTTGTCAATCCCTACAAGGTAGAAGAAATTACAGAGGCAATGGATAAATTGGCAACTGATGCCCAATTACGCGATCGCCTTTCTGCCGCAGCCATCAGCAGGGCAAGTAATTTCAGTTGGGAGAAGACTGGAATGGCGACGGTTGAAGTTTTAAAACAGTATCTTTGAAGCTCACGTTAATAAATATAAGTGCCTTAGCGTCTTTGTACCTGTTTTGATTTGTCGTAAATGTTATATTACGAAGCACCCTATAAAGGCAGCTTATGATTTGACGAGACAATGGGTATTTCAGCTACCGTAATTGATAAATCAGGCTTAGTTGCAAAGAACTAGAGCAGCGAATTAATCAGCGATCGCAATAATAGCCAACCAACTTTGGATTGTGAATTAACCCCACCCTAAGAGCGAATGGGGCTTGAAGATTAGGGACTTCCAATTAAAAAAATATCCAATTTGTGATACATCAAAAACGATGGTGGGTTACGACGCATTCAAGTTCTTGCATAAATTCCAAGATTGTCGTGCGTCTAACCCAACGGCAATAAAGCGGGAGGAATATCCACACCGCTTTTTGCCTCCCCTACATAATTGGATAATTTATTTTCTGTTACTCCCTTACTGTTTTAATTTTTAACTTGTAATTCCAATGCCTTGCTCTTACCCGGATTCATCAACCCATAAGGATCAACCATCTCCTTAAACTTTAACTGCTCCGGATCGATAACTTTCCTGCCGCCATCTTCAATAATGTAGGTGTGGGGATTGGCAATAAACACACCTTTCTCTTCGTGATCGCGGATAATTTCATTTAGGCGTTCTTCAGAAGAATAGCGCACGAGTTGTAAAGCCGCAGGTATGGCTGTACCGTTCACCCGGATGAATTCCAAATGCATCATCACTTCATCTCCATAATGATGATACATATGCTCTACTAGTTTCAGACTTTTATCTGCGGGAAAAATACTTTGTAAGTAGGTAATAGAAGTATCAACCGTGCGAGCGTGCAAAGTGGTATGGTTCCAGGTAAATTCCAATAAGTTCGCACCTTTTCCAGCTTCCTGTGCTTGTTTTTGATATGTAATTTTGCCACCGTATTGCTGCACGAACCCCGGCAAGAACTCTAAACTCTGTTCTGCAACTAATAATAAAGCGGCGTGAGTGTCATCAGGAATGTACTGCCGCAGCGGAGTAAAGTATTGAGGAATCGGGGATGCAAAGATACCAATTTCTTTTTTGATCATGCCATCGGCATCAGCTAAAGCTTGCCCAAATTTTGCTGCTGCCATAAATTCTGGAAAGGTGAGAATTACCTCTACCCAAGGATAAGCTGGTGCAAGTGGTATTTCTACTTCAGTGATAATACCATTAATGCCCCAAGCATGGTTTACCTTTTGTACATCATCGCCACGCAACTCAATTACACGTGGTTCATCTTCCAAAGTCACGACTCTTAGCGCGATCAAATTACCGCGATCGCCTAACAACCCATACTGTATCGATCCAATTCCCCCACTACCCCCAGCCACAAATCCAGCAATTGTTGCTGTACGGTAGGTAGAGGGAGCCATCCGCATTTCCCAGCCACTTTCCCGTGCTTTTTTATCCAGAGCTGCTAATTTCACCCCAGCTTCAACTCGCGCTACTCCCGGCTTTACCCAGCAGATTTCATGCATGCGCGTCATATCGATAATTACACCACCATGCAGCGGTACGCATTGCCCATAATTTCCTGTTCCTGCACCTCGAATAGTTACCGGAACTCGATACTTCACGCAAGTTGCAGCTATTTTTAATACTTCTTGCTCATTAGCAGGGCGCACGACTACATCCCCGACTTTTCCAGCCAATTTGGGAACTAGAACCGGGCTAAAGGTATGGTAATCTTGAGATAGTTTTGCTACTTGGGTAGAATCAGTAATAATTTCAATTCCTTGCACAGAATTAATCAAAGCTTCTAAATCGAATGATTTCACAGGTATTGTTGTCATAGTTGCGATCGTTGTTGGTTGTTAGTATTAGAGCATTGCTGAAAGTATAATGATTTGTGCAGCGCTCTGCGTAGTGGTTAATGGTAACTTCGCTAAATCAAATATGTTGCCTACAAGATACAAGGTAGCTAGTAGCATTTTTCTAACTGCTCAATTTCAGTTTGTTTGACTTCATGGCGTGGATGAATTGGTTCGCTGCGGTTTCTCAAAAAGCCACCACAACGATTTGTCAGCACTGCTTGCATCTCAGCAATAATGGATAAAGCTATGGCTTCTGGTGTATCGGCTCCAATATCTATGCCAACAGGAGCATATAATTTTTGTAGATGTTCTGTGCTGTAATTTATTCCTTGAATACGTAAATCTTGAAGTAATTTTTCAGTCCGATGCTTTGGCCCCAAAACACCCAAGTATTCTATAGATGATGGCAAAAGAATTTTCAAAATTTCTAAATCGTCGAGATAATTATGAGTCATCACCACGACAATTGTGTGTTCATCTACACATATTTGTTTATGTAAAATTTCTCGATGGGTAATAAACACTTCATCAGCCATTGAAAAACGCTCTTTTGTTGCCTCACTAGCTCGACAATCAATAATCGTTACGTGCCAACCCAAAGCTTTAGCAAACTGTACTACAGGTACAGCGTCATGCCCTGCACCAAAAATGATTAGGCGTGTGGCTGGCTGAATAACTTCGAGTAAGACATCAACACTGCCTGATGAAAGTTGGTATTTGATGACGCTCGAACGTTGATTTTGCAGATTAACTTGAGCATCTTTGATTAAAGCAACTTTTAAAAAAGATTCTTCAATATTAGTAGTTACACTATGATCGGGATTTAAAATTAAGCGTGTTCCAACCTTAATATTTGCCTCACCCTCTACGCCAAAAACGGTTGCAATCATCCCTTGTTGCTGGTTACAGAAACATTGATTAATAATAGCCAAGGGATTAAGTGGATCATTTTGATAGAGACGTTCAATCAAGACTTGCACCACTCCATTACAGCCAAGCCCAAATCCCCAAACAATATCCTCATCGGCATTATTGTCGTATGTGACAACTATTGGTTGTCCATCTGCCATAGAAGAGCGAGTATACTGAAATACATCATTTTCCAAACAACCACCGCTGATTGTTCCTACAATTTGACTTTGTGTCATCAGCATCCGCGCACCTGGCTGGCGATAGCTAGAACCTTTCACATTTACAACCGTGGCAAGGAATACTGGTTCAGCATTTTGGTGACTTTCTGCAAATGCTTTTAAAATTGCTTGTAGCTCTTTCATCACCAGTTACTCCTAATTTATCGTTCGTATAATCACCTTTAACTAAGAGGAATTATCTACTAAATTTCGCCCAAATCCCACTTCTAAAAACTTAAGCTAGGTTAAATATATATTTAACTATAAATACGAAGAACGAGCGTGAAATTCAAGAATTAAAAACATTGAAAAAGAAACCATGCGTGAATTTTTAAAATAAGAAAGACTTTGTCTCTATCAAATTCTTATTCCTTATCTTAGTAAGGATGAGAAAACGCAAACTTGAAGCCGAGTCTGACTCACCGTCAGAATATCTGATGATGAACCAGTTGATCTGACTAATTGAGTGAAACATGGCAATCAAATTTCGCAAAAAAGTGATTAATTTTTTAGAATTTGTACTACAGCAGATGCCGCAATTCCTCAGCAGTTTTTGCAGTTTTAATAGCTTGTTGAATTGCTTTTAATTTTTGTAAATCTGTGACCTGAGAAATAATTGGCATTAATTCTAAACCTGTATTGCCAAACTTAATTTCTAGCGCCAATTCAATACCTGAAAGTAATTCCTCTCTCCGCCCGCGCGCTTCTCCGCGTGCTTCTCCGCGTGCTTCTCCACGTGCTTCTCCGCGTGCTTCTCCCTCACGTAAAATTTCCTGATACCAGGGTGACTCTCGCAATATGGCCATATCCCACCTCATGATTTGTTGGACTAATTCACTATCTAGTACAAACGTAGCAAAAAACGCCAAAACAGTTTCCAGTTGATTTAATTGCTCATCAGCACGAAGAACTTGCAATGCTTCTCGAATGATAAACTCGTTCTCTCCACCTTTGAGGATGGGTACAAATGGTAGTAACGATGCTAACGGTTGTTCAAAGGCAATATTCACATCTACTTCCCACAGGTTTATCACGCGATAATCTTGAATGGCACGCAAACCTGCAATAGTTGAGACGAAACTTGTCGGTATTTCTGCGTTACTTGATGGAAGAATATTAATGAGTACAGGGTATGTTGGTAAATTATATTTCTCTTCTGCCAAAGCGGCGTATGCACGCATCCGACGGGGCATTTGGGATTGATAGCGTAATTGTAATTCGTTAAGAACCAGAAATTCTCCATATTGAGAACTGTTAGCACGGATTAAAACATCACTTTCTCTGGATATCCATTGAAATTCTGAGTTGAGAATTTCACTAGCTACAACATCGGGGATCTGTGTTACCCATCTAACCCAGGTGTCGGGTGCGAGACTAATTAATCTTTTCGTGCTGACATCTACGGGCTTTGTCATCGGGGCAAGGCAATATTCTGGTATCGAGTCCAACAATAGTGTCAAGCGATCGCCTACACTTTTGCAATATCGCAGAGTGGAAACGATCGCTTTGTTGTTACAACAACTTCTCTGGTGTAATCGGTAAATCGCGGATGCGTTTACCTGTGGCATGGTAAACTGCGTTGGCGATCGCTGCTGAAACACCTGTAATTCCAATCTCACCTACACCACGCGCACCAACTGGGTTAAAGTTGAGATCGGGTTCACCCACAAAGGCTACCTCAATGCGAGGAATATCGGCATGGGCGGGAAAGTGATAGGTGGCGAGGTCATAAACTACGGGATAACCAATATTAGGATCGAAGTGGCATTCTTCCATTAAAGCTTGCCCAATACCCATAATTACCCCACCCCGCACCTGAGAAGCTGCTGTTTTGGCATTGATAACTCGCCCGATATCCATCACCGATACCCAGCGCGTCACCCGCAGACGTCCAATTTCTTCATCGACGCTGACTTCACAAAAATGTGCGCCCCAGGATTGAAATGCCCATTTTTTCGCTTCAGCGCCGGGAGCAGAGGATGCTGTCGCTTCAAAAGCTGCTCGCCCAGACTGACGCAGAGTTGCAAATGCCTCCTGGGCAGTCTTAGTTTTCGCAGTTTTCAGAACTTCCTGGCAGGCTAACATCACTGCTGGGGCAAGGGATGCTGTCATCATTGAACCACCCGCCATGCCACCATCCGGTAGCAACGAATCGCCCAGTTCTACCCGTACTTGTTCGATGGGTAACCCTAGTGCTTCTGCGGCAGTGGCAGCTACAACTGTGTATGCGCCAGTACCCATGTCGTTCCCGGAAGTGAGGATGTGGGCGGTACCGTTTGGTAACAACCGCACTTTAACGGATGCTTTACCACGCAAGCCAGGAAAAGTTGCCGCCGCCATCCCCCAACCAATGAGTTTGCCATCACGTGTCAGCGATCGCGGCTGTTTGGCTCTGTCTTTCCAGCCAAATTCCTTGGCACCCACCCGCAAACACTCAGCAAAATGCTTGGCTGAAAATGGCAACCCTTGACGCTGGTGTTGTTTGGCTTCGTTTTTCAAACGCAGTTCTACTGGATCTATCTTTAACGCCCACGCCAGTTCATCCATTGCCGATTCCAGCGCCCACATTCCAGGATTTTCTCCTGGTGCGCGCATGAAGGTGGGTGTGCCAACGTTCATCACTGCCAATTCCTGATTGAGTCGCAGATTTGGCGCGGCATACATAACTGGTGTGATGCTCGTACAAGGTTCTGTGAACACATCTACAGGTGAAGTGTAAGATTTAACTTCATGGACGATCGCTTGCAAGTTGCCATCTGCGGTTGCTGCCAAACGGAGAGTTTGCTCAGTTTCGGAACGATGTCCTGTATTCGCTGTCATTTGCCGTCGGCTGACGACGACTCTGAGCGGACGTTGGAGTTTGCGAGCGGCTGCTGCACAAAGAATGCCGTGCGGCCAAGGAAAGGCTTTGGAACCGAAGGCTCCACCCAGAAATGGTGTAATAATTCGCACTCGTTCTGTCGGAAGCCCAAAAAGTTCTGCATAGGTGCGCTGAGTTCCCAACACCCACTGAGACGGCTCGTAAACAGTGAGTGAGTTAGCATCTTGCCAGTGGGCAATGGTGGCATGAGGTTCCATTGGCGCGTGCAGTTCGGTAGAAGTCTTGTAGGTGGCTTCAACCTTCGTTGCTGCACTTGCTATCTCTGCGGCAGCATTCCCGGTTGCAAAACTGCCCTTCTCAAATTTCATTTCCTCCCCAAACATACCCGCAGCCTTCTTAAAAGAAGCCCCTTTACCATCCACAAGTGGCTTTTGGGTAGTGTACTCCACCTTTACTAAATGTGCCGCATCCCGCGCTCGCTCAAAGGTATCTGCCACCACCAAGCCAATAATTTGCCCTGCGTAGTGAACTTGATCATCCGCCAACGGCAGTCGAGCTTCGTAGATTTTTGAATTCATGAAGTCGTTGCTGGGCTTAAAAATCTTGGGCGCATTTTGATGCGTGAGAACCGCGATGACTCCCGGTGCTTTTTCTGCGGCGCGGGTATCGATACTTTTAATTTGTCCGTTGGCGATGGTAGCGGTAACAAGATAACCGTGAACTAAATCTGGAATTTGATGTTCGGCGGCGTAGGTTGCTGTACCCATAACCTTTGCCCGCCCATCCTTGCGGTTGACGCCAGTACCAATTACCTTGTTCATGCTACCCCTCCTCCCTTGGCTGAAACTGCTAGTGCGCGGCGAATTGCCCGTTTTGCCATGTCAACTTTGAAACTGTTGTGTGTTAGGGGCTTGGCTCCCCGCAGCGCTATTTCTGCCGCTTGTTGAAATGTTTCTGTTTTGGCTGGTTTGCCAATCAAAAATTTTTCTGCCTCTACAGAACGCCAAGGTTTGTGGGCTACACCGCCGATTGCCAAGCGGGCATCTTTAATCCGCTCTCCTTCCAAGTCAACGGCAGCTGCTACAGATATCAAAGCAAAGGCATAGGAAGCGCGATCGCGTAACTTCAGGTAAACTCCTGATTTGGCAAACGGTATCGGTGGCAAAACTACGGCAGTAATTAACTCACCCGGCTCCAGGTTTGTGTCTCGCTGCGGCGTGTTTCCTGGTAAGCGATGAAAGTCTGTGAAAGGTATCTGCCGCTTGCCCTTGGTTCCTTCCACCTCCACCACAGCATCCAAAGCTGCCAGTGCAACACACATATCCGACGGGTGAACCGCCAAACACTGATCACTGGCTCCCAGGATGGCGTGCATCCGGTTGATGCCCGTTAGTGCCGGGCAACCACTGCCGGGTTGACGTTTGTTACAAGGAAAAGCGGTATCGTAGTAGTAAGGACAGCGAGTGCGTTGTAGAAGATTGCCACCGACAGTCGCCATGTTGCGAATTTGCTGGGATGCCCCAGATAAAATTGCACGAGACAGCATCGGGTAGTCGCGACGAATATCGGCATAGTCGGCTACTGCTGTGTTTGTCACCAAAGCTCCCAGGCGCAAACCACCATTTGCCGTGCGTTCGATGCGCTGCATTTGTAGTCGAGAGATGTCAATCAGTTGTGATGGCTCATCTAAGAATACTTTGAGACGGTCAACCAAATTTGTACCGCCTGCAATCAACATTGCATTTTGATCGGCTGTTGCCCGTTGAGCCGCATCTTTCACTGAGGTGGCGCGGGTATAGGTGAAGTTGTTCATGCGGTTATTTCCTTAGGTTCATTGAGCATCACCTCTGCAACCGGAGATGGTGGATTTTGTCCGGCTACCTGTTGTACTGCTGCCACGATGCCGTTATAAGCACTGCAACGACAGAGATTACCACTTAGTCGCTCTTTGATTTCAGTCTCAGAAAGTTCAGCTAATTGGGGAGGACGAGTTAAATCTGATGTTACAGCACTAGCACAGCCCCGTTTGATCTCATCGACGAGAGCAACAGAGGCACAAATTTGTCCTGGCGTGCAATAACCGCACTGAAAGGCATCGTTCTCAATAAACGCCGCCTGCACTGGATGAAGAGTATCGCCCTTTGCTAATCCTTCAATAGTGACAATCTCCTTGCCCTCTTGCATGACTGCCAATGTCAAGCAAGAATAAACTCGCTGCCCATCGATCAGAACTGTACAAGCTCCGCATTGCCCGTGATCGCAGCCCTTTTTGCTACCTACTAGTGCCAGGCGATCGCGCAGAGCATCCAGAAGTGTCACGCGCGGCTCAATCGTTAGGGTTTTCTGTTCTCCATTAACCTTAAGTGTTATGTTCATATCACCTTTGGAATCTTGAGCAGTGTCCTTTGCTACAGTTGCTTGATTCAGCAATGAAGGAGCGGCGATGGCTGTTCCGGCTGTAGTTAATGCCTTGCCCAAAAAATTACGTCGAGACGTTTTCCCCGCCCCTTCTTGAGGGTGTTGCATGATTTTGTACCTTTAGCATTAAATAAATGCACTCTGATTTGAAATCTCGGATCGGTTTGCCAAAAATGTATCAGATAAACAAGCTCCAGAAGTAGTATTTATCTTTATCGATTCAAAAAAATATGTCTTAAGTCTGATGAGATGGGTGATTGGGTATAAGATTTCTTTATTCCTAATTCTTAGGACTCCACCACATTGATTCTCACAAGTCGCAGATGTTCAGTTTCCCGACTTCTTTAAACAAAGTCGGATAACGATAAATCTTGCAATTTCATCTATATACAAAATCACTACGTTTAAAAGGTTGGTCGTGCTTAGGCGATCGCATCCTCATCTTTGAGATCCTATACACTAATACTGTCAATAGTTGTATGCCGCTGGTTGTATTTATATCTTTTAATTCCGACTTTAAGTGTAGGTTAACCAGGATAAATATGCGAAACAACAATCTTATATTATAACCTTAAAATATTATTTGTTGCTAATGCTATCAAAAAACTAAATAAGTTATATAATATATACCAGATAATCTGGATGCATAAAGACTTTTGAGTATAAGCCCCTGAAACCTCATAGCTCTGCCGATTGGGTATTAATGGTCTCAGAACACTGTTTACTGATACCAAGTTTTTTGATTTGCTTAATTATTAGAACTCACAGTAAAAGTAAAAGCATAAAAGCTTAGATCAAGCTAATGAAAGCTTGAGTTACTGTGGTCAAATAGCTTTACCTGGCATCAGAAAATAGATTTTTCAATCAGAATAAATTCAGTTGTAAATTTCTAACTGAGTGTTGAGACCTTAGTAATAAAAATACACTTGGGGAGAATTAATAATGACACATGTTGAAGGAACTTTTGAAGGAGCAGGAGGTCTATACCTTTACTATCAAGGTTGGCTGCCAGAGGGGCAGGTACAGGCAATCATCGCAATAGTACATGGGTTAGGAGCGCATAGTGGATTATTCGATACTGCCGTGCAGTACTTAATCCCACAAGGCTATGCCATATACGCCTTTGATCTGCGCGGGCATGGACGTTCTCCTGGGCAACGGGGGCATATCAATGCTTGGACAGAGTTTAGAGAAGACTTGCATACCTTTTTAACGCGAATACAAGAACGAGCAATTAACTGTGCTTGCTTTGTGTGGGGGCATAGTCTGGGAGCAGTGATCGCTTTAGACTACGCCTTGCACTTTCCGGAAAGTTTGCAGGGATTGATATTGACGGCACCAGCATTAGGTAAAGTCAGGGTGCCTGCTTTTAAAGTTGCTTTAGGGCTTATGCTCTCACAAATCTGGCCACGCTTTAGCCTCAAAGTTGGCATTAAGCGTGGTTCGAGTTCACGAGATCCTAAGGTGCTAACTGCCTATGCCCAAGATCCATTGCGGCATGAATACGGAAGCGCTCGACTGGCTACAGAATTTTTCGCAGCCAAAAATTGGGTGGAAAGCCATGCGTCTGATTTAAAGGTTCCTTTGTTAATTCTGCATGGCTGTGAGGACCTAATCACACCAACTGAGGGTAGTTTAGCTTTGTTTGAACAAGTGAGCTTTCCAGACAAAGAATGTCATGTTTATCCGGGAGACTATCACGATCTCCATTTAGACCTCAACTATCAAGATGTATTGGCAG
This sequence comes from Chlorogloeopsis sp. ULAP02, assembly GCF_038404745.2. NCBI lineage: Bacteria > Bacillati > Cyanobacteriota > Cyanophyceae > Nostocales > Chlorogloeopsidaceae > Chlorogloeopsis > Chlorogloeopsis sp. ULAP02. The sequence continues at coordinate 210,608 of NZ_JAYKTT020000017.1, forward strand.
ACTTAGGAAATTGGCTCGAACGACATTTGAATGCAGGAACAAACCATCAGCCAGTAGCTTGTCAAATAAAAGTTGCCTCTTTGCAACCGGAAACTATGAATATACAACTTTATTTTTGCGAAAAAGATACAAAAGTGGATCTTGATCCCCACCATGATCTAAATTAATATTATGTACTTTGTACAAAATTGTAAAACATTTAGGTGTGACAAAACCGAAGTCTCAAAAAATTCTAGTCCTGTCATCGGATAGATACCATATTTAAAGAAAAGGCTGGGCAAGAATCAGAACTTAGGTATCAAAAGGCAGCATCCAGATTAAATACCTAATCCTTGTATGTGAGCTTAACAAAATATCCTTGGATAATTTTATCTAGCTAAATTTGAGAGCCTTTGAAATCCTATAAGCGAAGTAAATTTATACCTTTAAATGTATGAGTTTACTTTAGCAAATACATTATTCTTGGAATAACGGCTGATTTTTTGCTGTTTAGTTATTTTTCTTGAATTACTAACAACCAAAACGGAAAATTTCAGGAAATAACTAACTGATAATTAAAAAAACACTATTAGCAAGGGAAAGAGTTTCAAGCTCTTTTAAGGCAAAATGTTATGCTCAGATCAAACTTATAAAGCTCCTCCCAACTCTGGAGAAATATTGTTGGGGCGTACATTACCTTCTTTACTAGATGAGGCGTGCGATCGCTACTTCAATGCTCAAGCCTTGAACGAATGGACGGAAAAAGGTTGGCAACCCCTATCCAATCAGGAATTTCAAAGCGCTGCTCGTGAAGTGTCACTCTCGTTGTTAGATTTAGTGCTAGAGAAAGGTGATGTCATCGCCCTATTGATGCATGGCGATGTCAACTTCTGCATAGTTGATATGGGTTGTCTAATGGCTGGTTTGGTGGATGTGCCGATTGACCTTACCCAGACGCTCGAAAACATTATTTTTATTTTGCGGCACTCACAAGCCAAGGTATTGATTATTGCTAATTTAGACTTGCTCTCTCAAGTCATACCTTACCTGGGAGATACACCCCAGCTGAAGGCAGTGATAGTTGCTGATGTTCCGAGTAATTGGCAGCAGCATCAAAATCTAGAGCAAATATGCCCTGAATGTCCTCAACACATCCCAGTTTTTTCCCTCTGGGAACTTCGTGCCAAAGGACGGACTTTAAATTCACAAAGCAAACACCAGCAACTGCGCTCCCAACTAGCAGCAGATGACTTAGCCACTATTATCTATATCCCTGGAGTGATGGGAGATCCGCAGGGAGTAATGCTAACCCATGAAAACCTTTCTGGCGATGCACTCTCCATGTTTACTGGCATTCCCGATCTAGAATTTGGTGCAAAGGAGGTTGCACTTTCGTATCTGCCCTTGACGCACGTTTTTGCTCGCGTTTTCCTATACGGACATATGAGCTATGGGCATAGCATTTACCTAACTACCCCTCACCGAGTAATCAAACATCTCAAAGAAGTGAAACCGACGTTATTCGCCACGGTACCACTGTTATTGGAGAGAGTCTACAACAAGATTTTGGAAGAAGGGACTAGGCAAACCAAGCTAGCAACACAAACAGAAGTTAAGCATAACGTGCTGTCGCGCATCCTCACTTTTGCAACTCAGATGCTACGCAGGGAACAGCCAAAAATGCAGAGATTTCGTTTATCTTCCCTGCGTTGGAAGTTCCCACCTTTACGTATCTCTGTCTCTGGATCTAGATTCCGTGAGATGGCATTTCAAGAGCGCATCTACACTTGGGCGCTAAACCTTGCCAAACAGTACGAACTAGGAAATCCACCAAAAGGAAGATATGCTTTGATGCTGAAGTTGGCAGATAAGCTTGTGTTCTGGCAATGGCGATTGGTATTTGGAGGTCGAGTCAAATACTTGATTTGTGGTGGTGCTGCCTTAAAAGCAGAGATAGCAAACTTGTTTGCCGCAGCAGGAGTGACTATTCTGCAAGGTTATGGTTTAACTGAGACAAGTTCCGCGCTTACCTGTAACCGGGGAAGATTCAATCGTGCCGGAACAGTAGGTGTGCCTTTAGCAGGAGTGGAGATAGCGATCGCCGCCGATGGAGAAATTCTTACCAAAAGTCCTTACATCACTCAAGGCTACTACAAAAACCCTGAAGCCACTCAAAAATTGATTGATGTAAACGGCTGGTTGCACACAGGCGACTTAGGAGAGTTTACAGCCGATGGTTTTCTCAAGATTACAGGACTCAAGAAAAGCCGATTCAAACTCTCCACAGGTAAATACGTCACACCACAACCAATTGAAACCAAGCTAGAACAATCTCCTCTAGTTGCCAAAGCAGTTGCTGTTGGAGCAGAGCGTAAATTCTGCGCCATGCTAATTTTTCCCAATCTAGATAACCTGCATTCCTACGCTCTCACCATTGGCATAGATTTACCACCAGATGCGTTGCTCAACCATCCATGTATTATCGCCATGTATAAAGCATTGGTTGAGGAAGCTAACTGTCATTTACCTTACTGGTCAACTGTGAAGCGATTCCAGCTCATTAATGCTACCCTCACAGTTGAAAATGGGTTGCTCGCACCCAATCAACAAGTACAACGCGCAAAAGTAGTGGAAGCTTTTGCCAAAGAAATTGATGCCATCTATGAAGACGCGCCAGCGACTTCTCGGAGGGTAGACACGGGGACGCCAAGACACGAAGATGCCAAAACTGGGAATACAGATGAACAGGATAACCTTTTATCTTCCTGTCCTTCTATACCTCAGGCTTCATGCCCCGCATTCGCGCAATCTCTAAATATATAAGGAGGGTTTAGGAACTATGTTTAAGCCGTTCCGCACAGCTGCCGTTCTCGGTGCGGGGATAATGGGAACCCAAATTGCCGCTCACCTCGCTAATGCAGGGTTGACTGTACATCTATTGGATATACCTGCTAAAACGAGCAATAAAAACGAAATAGTCGAAACAGCATTCAAAAAAGCTTTAAAACAGTCTCCACCAATCTTGTTTACAGAAAAAACTGCCCGTCGGGTAATTCTGGGCAATTTTGACGAGCATTTTCACAGGATTGCAGATGTTGATTGGGTAATTGAAGCAGTAGTAGAAAATCTGGCTATCAAGCAGCAGTTGATGGCACGGGTTGAAGAAGTTATCCGGGATGATACAGTGGTGTCTACAAATACTAGTGGATTGCCCATCAACGCAATTGCTCAAGGACGCTCTGAATCTTTCCACAAAAGGTTTTTAGGAACTCACTTTTTTAACCCTCCACGCTATCTGAAATTACTTGAACTTATTCCAACAAAAAATACTGCAACCGAAGTAATAAACAGGATGCAATGGTTTGGCGAACTATATCTAGGCAAAGGAGTAGTAGTAGCAAAAGACACTCCTAACTTTATTGCCAATCGCATCGGGATGTATGTAACTATGCTAGGTTTGCGGGCATTGACCGAGCAAGGATACACTATTGAAGAAATTGATACTCTCACGGGAACGCTGGTGGGACGACCAAAGTCAGCAACATTCCGGACTGCGGACTTAGTGGGATTAGATACAATGATGTATGTAGCGGACAACCTCTATCCAGCGATTCCCCAAGATGAAAGCCGTGAGATTTTCCGCGTTCCCCAGCTACTTCGCAAGCTCGTAGAAACAGGGTCGTTAGGTGTAAAAACAGGTCAAGGATTTTACAAGAAGCAAGGCAAAGAAATTCTCTCTATCAATCCAGGAACATTGGCTTATGAACCAGCTAAACCGATGAACTTGGGGGATATTGAGGCACTCAGTCAAATTCACGATTTAAAGAAACGCCTACACATTCTCTATCAACATCCTGGTCGTGCAGGTGATTTCTTCCGGCAATTAACCTTAAATATTTTGGCATACAGTGCTCGTCGCATTCCCGAAATTGCTGACAGTCCTGCCGATATTGATAAGGCTATGCGCTGGGGATTTGGCTGGGAACTTGGCCCCTTTGAAATTTGGGATGCGCTTGGATTTGAAACTGTGCTGGCAGATATGAAAGCTGCTAGTATTCCGGTGCCGGAGTGGGTGGAAGAGGAAGGCAGGAGGCAGAAGGCAGAGGGCAGTAGACGTGAAGCGGCTTCCGCAGGTAGGGAATCTGTTTTCTATGAAGGTGTAATTTCACAGACAGGTAAAGTTGATGAAATTAACTTGACGGTGTTAAAAGCAGATCCAGAAAGGACGCTGTGGCAAAATTCAGAGGCGGCGTTGCTGGATTTGGGAGATGGGGTAGTTTTGTACGAGTTTCGCTCTAAAGGTAATACCTTAAGCTTGCAGGTGGTAAATGGCTTCAATGAGGTGCTAGATCTCCTTGAAAAGAGCGAATTTCGAGGATTGGTAATTGGCAACGACAGTGCGAATTTCTCAGCTGGGGCAAATTTGGCAGAGATGGGAATGCTGGCACAGACGGGAAATTTCCAAGCGATCGCCAACCTCATCGTCAAGTATCAGTCACTGCTACAACGGATTCAATATTTCCCCAAACCCATTGTTGCCGCGGTTGTTGGACGCGCTTTGGGAGGTGGCTGTGAATTAGTAATGGCTTGTCCGCACGTTGTCGCAGCAGCCGAATCCTATATTGGGTTAGTAGAACTCAGCGTCGGTCTGATTCCGGGCGCAGGTGGTATTATGCGGATGGTGACTTGGGCAGCCGAGCGGGCAGCAAGCGAATCACCCCAACATATTCAGCCTTTCTTACGCCAAGCTTTTGAAACCGTTGGCATGGCAAAAGTTTCTAATAGTGCTTACGAAGCGCAGGAATTGGGTTTCCTCTCACCCAAAACCAAAATTGTGATGAATGCAGATCGGCGGTTGGATGTTGCCAAACAAGAAGTGGTGTGTCTGGAAAAAACAGGCTACACGCCACCCCCAAATCGCAACGCAATTATGGTGCTGGGGCGTCCGGCGCAGGCAATGCTGGAACAAGCTGCCTACATCATGCAGCAAGGAGGTTTCATCAGTGAATACGATCGCTATCTCGCTGAAAACCTAGCCTATGTCATGACTGGTGGGGAATTAAGCGCACCTGCTTTAGTTGATGAAGATTACCTATTGCAGCTGGAGCGAGAGAAGTTTTTACCACTATTGCAGCAATCCAAGACTCAAGAGCGGATTATGCATATGCTTAAGACGAAGAAACCGCTGCGAAATTAATATAACAACGAACCACAAAGAGCACAAAGAGCGCAAAGAGGAGGACACTGCCGTAGACGCGGAGCGGATAGAAGTAGGTAGCGGATAAGCGAAAGTAAGGGTTTCCCAACTTGAGTCAAGTGTCCGCCGCAAAGTGAGAATTCTTTGTGTTCTTTGTGTCCTTTGTGGTTCATATCCCTAAAAATATTCAAAACTTGGTGAGAAAACATGAAAGAAGCCTACATTGTAAGCAGCGTTAGAACTGCTGTTGGCAAAGCCCCACGCGGCACGCTACGTAATCTGCGCTCTGATGATATGGGAGCAGTTGCAACTAAAGCCGCTATTGAACAAGTCAAAGGTCTCGATCCAGATCGCATTGATGATGTCATCTTTGGCTGTGCTTTTCCGGAAGCTGAACAAGGATTTAATTTGGGGCGAGTTATAGCCCAGCGAGCAGGCTTACCGGACTCTGTACCAGGTAGCACGGTTAACCGCTTCTGCGCCTCCGGACTCCAAACCATTGCGATGGCAAACCAGGCGATTATGACAGGGCAAGCAGACGTGATGGTTGCGGGTGGAGCCGAATCCATGAGCTTGATTCCGATGGGAGGCCATTATTTAGCTCCTAACCCAGAGATGATGGCAGAGAATCCCCAAGCCTACTCGACGATGGGCATTACGGCAGAAAACGTGGCACAGCAGTACCACATTTCCCGTGAGGATCAAGATGCCTTTGCCTTGCGATCGCATCAAAAAGCCTTAGCTGCAATTGGACAAAATCGGTTTGCTGAAGAAATTGTGCCTCTACAAGTACGAGAAACTTTATACATAGATGGCAAAACGCAGTTGGTAGAGAAGGTTTTCCAGGTCGATGAAGGGCCGCGTCCCGATACCAGCTTGGCAGCTCTAGCTAAGTTGCAACCTGCGTTTCGTATTGGTGGCACAGTTACGGCTGGTACTTCTTCGCAAATGTCAGATGGTGCGGCGGCAACGGTGCTGATGAGCGATCGCATGGTCAAGGAACTCGGCATCGAGCCTCTGGGACGAATGTTAGGGTATGCGGTGGCTGGTGTAGCTCCAGAAATTATGGGTATCGGCCCTGTAGAGGCAGTGCCAAAGGTGCTGAAGCAGGTGGGTTTAACTTTGGATGATATCGGATTGATTGAACTCAATGAAGCCTTTGCCGCCCAAAGTCTAGCCGTAATTCACAAACTTGGTCTGAATCAGGAGATTGTAAATGTAAATGGTGGGGCGATCGCTCTCGGTCATCCTTTGGGTTGCACGGGTGCGAAGCTGACAGCTACTATCCTCCACGAAATGAAACGGCGCGGTGTTCGTTACGGACTCGTGACGATGTGCGTTGGTGGTGGAATGGGAGCAGCGGCGGTGTTTGAGAATTTGTCATCTCACAGGGTTTAGGAAGACGCGGAGACAGTGGGACGCGGTGAGGGAAGATATCACTGCATCCCTGTGTACTTTAAACTCACCGTGTCAGCCTTAATCACTGTATTTACCTGCCTACGAAACGAGTTGGGATAAAGCTATGATTCTTCTTTTCCTTGTACCAGATTACCTACAATCCTTCCCCGCGTCTTTGTTTCTCCGCGTCACCGCGTCTATTTTATTACTTTTACTGGGCTACATCGGTGTTCCGTTGTGGATGTGGTCGCTCTATTTTGCGGTAGTGTTGGCAGCATGGCAAGCACCTGTTTGGGTTTGGGTATTGTTTGGTGTAGTAATTGCGATTTTGAATGTGCCAATTCTGAGGCGATCGCTCCTCACATCTCCTTTAATTAAAGGTATAAAAGCATTCAATATATTACCGAAAATTTCTGATACTGAACGGGCAGCAATTGAAGCGGGAAATGTTTGGGTGGATGGCGAGTTCTTTTCTGGTAAGCCTAATTTTCAAAGGATTAGAAGCGAACCTTATCCTCAAGTTACACCAGAACTGCAAGCATTTCTGGACGGGCCAGTTGAACAAGTTTGCCGGATGGTAAGCGATTGGGAAATTTATCGCCGCAAGGATTTACCACCTGAAGTTTGGGACTATCTCAAACAAGAGCGCTTCTTGGGGATGATGATTCCTAAAGAGTACGGTGGTTTAGGCTTTTCCAACTTCGCTTACAGTAACGTCATGACAAAGTTGGCATCCCGTTCTTTTACTCATATCGCTACCGTTGGTGTAACAAACTCTTTGGGGCCTGCTAAATTATTACTGCGTTACGGTACACCCGAACAGAAAAATCATTATTTGCCACGCCTAGCTAGAGGAGAAGAAATTCCCTGTTTTGCCTTGACTGAACCGAATGCGGGTTCGGATGCGGCAAGTATCAAGTCTGAAGGGGTGGTGTTTAAGGGTGAAGATGGCAAGCTTTATCTGCGGTTAAATTGGAAGAAAAGATACATTACTCTGGGTGCGATCGCTACTCTGTTAGGGCTAGCTTTTAGACTGCGAGATCCCGAAAATCTTTTAGGTAAGGGCGAAGATGTAGGTATTACCTGTGCTTTAATTCATACCAAAACACCTGGCGTTATTCTAGGGAAGCGTCACGACCCGATGGGTGTGCCTTTTTACAATTCGCCTACGGAAGGACATGATGTAGTCATTCCTATAGACCAAATTATTGGCGGTGTGGAACAGGCGGGACAGGGCTGGAAGATGCTCATGCAATCCTTAGCAGCAGGTCGAGGCATCAGCTTCCCGGCTAGTTGTGCAGGAGTTGCCAAACTGGTAGCAAGAGTGACAGGTGCTCATTCGATAGTGCGGCAACAGTTTGGTTTACCGATAGGTCGTTTTGAAGGTGTTGAAGAACCTTTGGCGCGGATTGGCGGTTTAACATATCTGATGGAAGCGGCTCGCACCTATACCTGTGGTGCGGTAGACAAAGGCGAACAGCCAGCAGTAATTTCTGCGATCGCCAAGTATAACCTAACAGAACTGTCTCGCAAAATTATCAATGACGGCATGGACATTCAAGGAGGCGCGGGAATTTGTCGCGGGCCGAGAAATCTATTGGCAAATATTTATACAGCTACACCAATTTCTATTACCGTCGAAGGGGCAAATATTCTCACTCGCACAATGATGATTTTCGGTCAGGGAGCGATTCGCTGTCATCCCTATGTATATTCGGAAATTGCCGCTCTCAATCAGTCGGATGTCAATGCCTTTGACCAAGTATTCTGGAATCACATCGGGCTAACTATACGTAATGCTTTTCGAGCTAGTCTTCTCAGTATTTCCCGTGGGTATTTGGCTAGTTCTCCCGTCAAAGGAGCGACAGCTAAATATTACCGCAAACTAGAGTGGGCATCTGCTACCTTTGCTGTTCTCACTGATGTTGCCTTATTCTGTTTTGGTGGCACGCTGAAGCGGCGAGAAAAGCTGACGGGAAGGTTTGCTGATATTTTGTCGTGGATGTATCTAGGAACTGCTACTCTGCGTCGATTCGAGGCGGAAGGATCTTTATCAGAAGACTTGCCCTTTGTTGACTGGGCAATGCAATATACCTTTGCTCAAATTCAGCAGGGATTCGAGGGTATTTTCAATAATATGCCCATACCTGTACTCGGTAGCTTATTCCAAGGGCCGATCGCTTGGTGGTGGCGACTAAATCCCATTGGTACTCTGCCCTCCGATCAGCTTGGCAGTGAAGTTGCCCGCAGCCTTCAAACTCCAGGGCAGCGCCGCGACAGACTTACCGCAGGTATATATGTTCCTACCACTGTGGATGAAGCATTGGGACGTTTGGAACACGCTTTTATGTTGTCATCCCAAGCCGAGTCAATTCTCAAAACCATCAAAGCAGCGAGCAATGCTGGTAAGCTACCGCAGCAAAAACCCGAACGCCTAATTGCAGCAGCACTAGAGGCGGGAGTAATTAGTTCCCAAGAGGCTGAACTTTTGTGCGAGGCAGAGATTGCTCGTAATGATGCTATTCAAGTGGATGCGTTTACGCTGGAGGAATATCAGCAAGGAAAATCGAATATTTCCGCACAAGAGATGCTCAAACCTGTGTTGGTTTAGAGAGTTGTGTGATTTACGTAAATAATTTCAATATACCGATACCTGGGTACAAATTTCATTTGGAAGAAATTGAGTACCCAGGTATTTAAATTGAGTAGGCATTTCCAGTTTCCACGTTCTACCGCTTACAAAAACAACCTAAATAGTGTTTTTACTGAACCTCTTATGTTTCTATTAAGCCAGAATCAACATAAGTGAATTAAAGATTTGCGGAGTAGAAACACATGGTTGCTGAGGTACTGAAGCCAAATGTGCGGGACTTGCAAAAAGATGTTGTCGAACTGTTAGAAGAAATTAGTAAATTGATGTATCGCGCTAGTTCAGTTTTAGGTACTGATGGCGTTGAAAATAAGTATACACAGTATCAGCAACAAATTAGCGACGAAGCAAAAAAGGTGCAAAATCTTGAGTTGAGAATGGCAATTGTTGCACCGATGAAGGCAGGTAAATCTACTATTGTAAACGCCATTATCGGACAAGAGATTTTGCCAAGTCGAAACTCTGCGATGACGACGCTTCCCACAGAGATTATTTTAAATGCAGAACTGACTGAACCAATTTTATATCTGAGTCCCGAAGTATTATCAGTTTTTCAAGAAACACTGTTATCTTTGTGTCATAAGATTAAAACTTCAGGGATGGAGCGAGTGCAAAAAAAGCTTGCTCAGTACCCACATTTAGCAGAAATGCCAGAACAAATTCAACAACCTGTAAGCAAGTTAATTCCTGAAAAGAGTGAAGGGCGTGAAAATATCATTCATACTTTAACTTTTTTAAATGATATTGTTCGCCTGTGCAGTATTCTAAACCCAAATGCAAACCCGATACAATACTTGACGGATGCTCCTAGAATATACACTCCATTTTGGCGTTTACAAAAAGCAGAACAACAGCCGGAACTTGGTAATTTAGTAATTGTCGATACACCGGGGCCAAACGAGGCGGGAGAAAATCTCCAGTTAGGGATTGTAGTAGCAGAACAGCTTCGTAAAAGTTCAATAGTGTTGATTGTTCTTGACTTTACTCAGTTAAAAAATGAAGCTGCAGAGAAAGTTAAAAAAGACGTTCAGAAAGTAATTGAATTACGCGGTAAAGATAATTTGTATGTGTTGATTAACAAAGTTGATCAACGCCGTGAAGGTGATATGACTTCAGAACAGGTGCAGCAGTTTGTTGCTGCGGAATTTGGTATTGGTGATGAGGGTGATAAAAACCATGTCTTTGAAATTTCTGCCAGACGTGCATTTACTTCGGCTAATTTTTTGCTGGAATTACAGCAGAAACCAGGTATTGATGTTGCCGAGATGAAAACAGCAAAAGCACTTGCTCAAGAAGCCCTTGGTAGCAGATGGGAAGCAAAACTTAAGAAGGCAAGTATAGACAATTTACAAGACGAAGCTAAGTATCTTTGGGAAGAAGTGTCTGGCTTTGATCCATTTTTAAATGGTGCAATTTCAGCACTAATGGCAGAAGCTGCTCCAAGATGTATGATATCTGCACTAACAATTGCTCGTCGCAGACTTTCAGAACTAAATAATGACGTGCAACTTAGAAGTAGTGCTATCAATCAAGATGCAGGAAAAATAAAACGTGAAATTGAGTCTTTAAATCGTGATTTAGTTACTCTAAAAAAAAGATTAAAGGATTTAAAGTCAGAATTAGAATCAATTAAAGAAGAATTACATCATAAATTAAATTTAAAATTAAAAGATTTGAATCACAAAACAGCTAGATCTATTGAATACTACTTTCTTGATGGAATAGCAAAACGAGTCAATGAAGCTAATCACTCTAATCCATTTAAAATTGTTTTTAAGCTAATTGAACAACTGGATATAGCTTTTAGAAAATTATTGCTAGAAAATATAGCCATACCTATTGTAGATGGATTGGAAATTTTTCCTAAATCAATTTCTCATCTTTTAAGGTATAAAGTAGCATTGCGTAACAGGAATGAATTGGAATTTAAAACTAAACAAGAAGCTGAAGATTTCGCAGAACAATTGGTAGTAGAAGCCAAACAAATAGTAGAAATATTACTAGAAAAAACTATAAAAGAAATAGAAGCAGAAATTCATAGTAGTCAAAAAAAATTACATGATTCATTAAGAAACAATACAAAAGGAGTGATTGAGAATGCCCGTAAGAGATTAAATCAAGCTTTTTCTATAGAGCTTTGTTTACCACCTTTATTATCGGAAAATTTCAGAAATAATTTGGACATGCTAATAACAGATCCTATTGAAGAACACCCAACTTTTGACGTTATTAAAACAGTAATTAACTTTTTCCGTTCACTATTCGGTAAAAAATATACAGAAGAAAAAGAAAAACGTTATATAGTATCACTAGAAAAAACAGTTGTTCAGTTCAATAGTGCAACAGAAGCTAAAATACAAGAGACAGAAAATCAAATTAGTAAGTACCTTGAAAAGGATTTTAATTATCGCATTAAATCCTTTGTCAAACAATTAGAAAATTATCTAATAAATTATCAAAATAATTTGGAACAAGCATTACAAGATCAAGATTTATCTTTAGCTAAACAAAAGGAAAACAGGGCAGAAATTGATGATTTGGCTGAGAAAGCTCAAGAATTGAGAAAAAAATTAGAGAGCCAACAAGATAAAGCAAATCAATTAATGCAAGAAAATGATTAATTTTACTGATAAACACAAATCAAATTATATCCCTACTCCATCTATTCCCTATCTAGAAGAACTCCAGCGTCAAGTACCTGTAGTTGGTGATAAAGCCTTAATTGACCTAATTAATGGCATTCAAGTTAGCAAAGATATCATCCGCTATCGCAAAAATCGCAGTTGGTTTGGTCAATTATTTGATAAAGTTGACGGTAGCGATAATAAACGCAGATTACTGTTAGATGGAAATTTCATTGCAGGTCAAGAAGCACTTTACAAATGGGTACTAGAACTAACTGATTCACTTCGCATTAGTCAAGTTGCTTTGGAAGTGACTCAAAATTCTTTGCTAGAAGCGCGTGATGCTATCCGCAATCAAAAACAAAGGTTACAAAAGCAAGAAGAAGCACTTTTTGAACTCAGCAACCAATTAAATCAATTAGCGGAACAAGTAAGCATTAGACTCAACAATTTAGAAGCGCGAATGCGTCAGCTAGAAGTGCGGGTGGCTGCTCATGAAGATTTAGATCATATTGTTACCGCTTGGGCTGCTGGACAAACTTATACTAAATTACCTTGGGCTGTGCAAGTTGCCTTGTTAGCACGGGAAGTTTTTAGTAGTTCTGTGGTGATGTATGAACTAGAAACTGGCGATACAAAGCGTTATCGTCAGCTATTAGTTAATAAAATTATTGCCATAAGTAAACAGCTTCCTAATAATTTCTTTAGCCTTAGTGATTTATTAGATCAATCCTGGCTGGCAATGACAAAGGATAATCAGGAATTAATAGCAGCCTTACTGGAAATTCGCTCAGTTCCACAGCAACGCTTAGTAAATACACCACATTTGTTTGTTATTGGTACAACATTGGAATTAGCTACTCTACCAACAGAAGCTAGACCGAGTAAACCAGCACAAAGCGCATTAGAACTATGCCGTGCCCAAATTGACACTATTTCTCGTACCACTGATGCACGGGAGTTTATTACTGCTGTGGTGGAAGAAACTGCCAATGATTGTATATCAATAATTGCTAATAGTTAACTAAAAAATATGTTTTGTGTAAAAAATAATATCTTTAAAAGAATATGAAATTAACCGCTATTAGAAAAAGGCTATATCGTAATTCAGAAAATCAGTCTTTTACAGAGAAAATAATACAGCAGATTGAACCAAAAATTGGTTTATCCGAAGATACAACAGTTAATGATGATAAAATTAATAAAAAAAGTCAGAAACAAATCAAAAAGATAGGGTCACAAATCCAAGATGTCGCACTGTTTGAGAGCATCGCATTTTGGCAAATATATTTTTTGCATTGGGCAGTAAAAGTAGATTCCTACACTTTAATGAAATATGTATCTTTGAAAATTAAATCTTACCCAAAAACACTTCGTTATAGTCAGTTCAATAGAACAGTAAGAATATTAAGTTTTGCTTTAAATAGAAATAATTGGAAACAAATAAATAACATTAGGTCTAAATACCAAGCTTTAGTTCAATGGTCTCGACAACCAGAATCTATTTGGTTTCCATTAACATTAGCACTAGGTTTGTGTTTTTATTTCATTGTTCCTGAAGATTTTTTACCAGACTTTATTCCAATTATTGGGTTTATAGATGATTTTATTGCCATTAGCTTCGTCATTATCTGGCTTGCTATTGAGTTGCAAGAAAACATTGCCCAGCTAGGTGAGATTGAAGCTAGAAAACATATCTTCATCCTGAAATTGATTTTTAGTTTTAGTATTGCAGGAGCAGTTTCAGCTATTTCAGTTAAATTATTGATGCAAATTTGGGAATTTTTCTATCTATAAGTTTTACCAACCCATTAAAATTGCACAGACAAAATAGATATGAAATCAGCTAATCCTCAACTTGGACTTGTACTTACAGGCGGTGGTGCTAAAGGAGCATATCAAGCAGGCGCTCTTCAATATATTGCCGAAATAGGACTAGAACCCCAAATTATTGCCGGAACTAGCATTGGCGCTCTCAATGGTGCTGCTCTTTCAGGCTATCATCCTTTCCCTTACGCTGTTCAACGTCTGATCCAACTTTGGGAACAGTTAGGTAAAGCAGAAATTTTACGCCCAAATACGGGTACTGTTCTCCGCACTCTTAGCTACACTGCTCAAACCTTTACACCAACACTGCGGGCATGGCTAATTGATTTTCTTGCAGCAGAGGGTTTAATGCAAAATTCAAGTGCTATTTTTGATCCTGCTCCAATTGAGCAACTGTTACGAGAAGCTGTTAATCCTGATGAAATACGGCGTGGGATTGAGTTATGGGTAACGGTCTTTCCCTCTTTGAAAATACCCGGTTTGGGTTACGACTGGTTAGTTGATTTTATACGCGCTCGTACTGGCACAGATGCTCACTGGCTTTGTATTCAGGATTGTACTGATGATGAAACAGTTTACAAATTACTTCTGGCTAGTGCTGCCCTTCCCCTAGCATTTCCCAGTCGGGAAGTTAATGGACAATCCTATGTAGATGGTGGTTTGGCTGATAATGTACCTTTGAGAGCTTTGGCAAAACGTGGTTGCAAAAACGTCATTGTAATTCACTTAAATAATGGTGCTGCTTGGAGCCGCCATGACTTTCCTGAACAAACTGTAATTGAAATTAGACCCAAAGAGAGAATTGAAAAGTCTGATACTCCGATAATTGGCAAAATTGATACCTTTTTAGATTTTAGTTATGAACGCATTGCCGAACTAAAAAAGCGCGGTTATGAAGATGCTAAACGCTGCTTAATTCCAATTATGGAGGTTTTTAGAACCGTAACATATCAGCGTGAATCTCATAACTCGTTGGCTAATTCTACGCAACGTCTCCTGAACAACCCACCCTTATGAAATAGGACTTACGCATTGACAAAATTAGTTGTCTCCACGATTGAACCCAATTTTAGTATTAATCTTCCTTACGAACACCTTTAAAAGGTTCTCCGTTCTGCTTTACATCCATAAACCGTCCGGTTTCAGCATCACGCTTCACCCATTGTTCGGTCACAGGGTTGTAAGTTTGGCTACGGTTGTCCACAGCACCACGGCGATAACCTTTGCCTGTATTTTTTGCCATATCTTTATCACCTCCTTAAGACAGATGTAAAAGTCTTTTTACATTTTCTAGTATAATTATAAATAATATTGTCAACAAGTTTGACATTTTTTTGATACCTCTAGCGATCGCTCTAAAGAATCAGCCATGAAAGAGATCATTGCTGCGAACCTGATCCGCTACCGTAAAAGTCTAGGCTTGTCTCAAGAGCAACTTGCAGAACAAGCCGGGGTAACTCGCCAAAGCATCAATAACTACGAGAACGCCAAAACTTTACCAGACAGCAAAATCCTCTCTGCTCTGGCTCGTGTTTTGGGTGTTGCACTCGATGATTTACTACGATCGCAAAGCGAAGGACTACCCAATTTCCGGTTCCGCGCTCATCTTTCCTTTGACACGGCACTTGCTTCAAGTCGGGAAACCCGCCCAACGCAGTGCCTCAAAAATGCCCAGTTTGTAGCCCAAGTGTTACGAATGCTGCAAACTTACAACACCCTAGAACAAGCGGTTGGCTTACCGAGCTACACGCCAGAAAGTACACCTTGCCATCAAGTAGAAGGCAATGAAAAACGCATTCAAGCAATTGCTGCTCAGTTTCGCCACCGTTTGGGATTGGGAGATGCTCCCATTGCTAACCTGTTTCAATCTGTCGAAGAAATCGGCTTAAAAGTTTTACGTCAGTCAATTCCTATCAAAGGTTTCTTTGGTTTGAGTGCTTGTAGTGATATTGAAGGTGCTTTTGTTTTGGTAAATACCTATAACATCACCATTGAACGTCAATTATTTACGCTGGCGCATGAAATTGGACACCTAATCTTCCACCGAGTTGACTACCAAGACACTCTAATTGAGGAGGGAACCAAAGAAGAAGAAAAAGCACGAGAAAAAGTAGCAAATTACTTTGCTAGTCATCTACTTGTTCCCCAAGCTGATTTTGAACGAATGTATACACTTACCCAAGATATTGTCAAACTTAAGCGGCATTTCCGGGTGAGTTACTTAGTCATCTTGAACCGTTTAGCAGAAATGGGAATTATTGATTTTGCTAAAGAGAAAGCCAAAATATATGCAATTTATAAAAAGCAACATGATGGTGCATCTTTGCAAAATTCAATGGAACTACCACCTGCACTGGCTGCGGAGGATTATCCAGAAAATGAACGTTATGAATTTCTAATTTGGCAGTCCTTAAAATTGGGCAAGATTTCAGAAATGAAAGCAGCAGAGCTTCTCAATTTAACTGTTGAAAAACTGCGGGTGCGTCGTCAAGAAAATGAGGTTTATGCAGTCGCTTAATGGAACAATTCTTGACGCAACAGCACTCATTGATTTTTACTGGCTGAAAGAGTGGGAGTGGCTACAACAATACTATAGTCCGTTATACATTGCCCAGGAATTGATAGACTCAGATCAACTGGAACTCCCTACTCGTCAAGCTGCTAAACAATACTTAATGCCTCTGGCTCTTTCCACAGAAGAGATGTTTGCCAGTTTTCTAGAATTTGGCATCAAAGAACCTCTTCTGAGTGTCGCAGACCGATCTACAATTGCCATTGCCCGTCATCAGTTGCTTGTTTGTGCTAGTGATGACGGGCTAGTTGTTGAAACTTGTAAAGCATACCGCATCGCCTATACCCGTACATTGCGATTATTAGGTGAGATGGTAGAGACTGAACACAAAACAGTAATAGAAGCGATCGCAATGGCTGATAAACTCATTAAGGATCGGGGTAAATACATTTCTCCCAAGGTGTTGACAGATTGGACAATAAGTTTGCAAAAGTACGGTACGAGCTAAAACGTCAAGAGATGCATAAAAATGCCCCACATGAAATGAAGGACGCTGATTACAGTAACCCCACAGTAGTAGCAACAATGCATAGCCTCTTTTTTTAACCAAAGTGGAGCGAGCGCAACCCTTCAACCTACGCAAGACTAAGAAATTGTATCTGCATCATTTCCCGCTCCAAAATGGCAAATAATAAAGCATCTCGCCATTGACCTTTAATTAATTCATACTCTCGCAGATATCCTTCCTGCCGCATACAAATTTTTATTAAAACTCGCATTGAAGCTTTGTTTTGCGGATCGCAGATTGCAAAAATTCGATGTAAATTTAATTGCTTAAAACCAAATTCTAGGAGTTTGCTTCCCAATTCGGTTGCATATCCTTTTCCCCAGAATTCTTTAGCCAAGCAGAATCCGATCGAGGCTTCTCGCTTGTCTGGGTTGGTGATGGAAATGCGACAAGAGCCAATTACTTGTTTGTTTGCTTTTAAAGTAACTGCAAAAGCAAAATGCTGACGCAATTTTTTGCGCCGCATTTTCACTTCTGCTTGCAAAAAATTTTTGGTATCTTCTTCTGTATTGGGGCCAAATGGTAGATAACGCACAACAGCTGGATCGGAGGCGTAGATATGCACTGCCTGCCAATCTGACTCTACAAACTCTCGGAGAATGAGACGTTCGGTTTCTAAGGGTGGATAAATACTGCTCATAAATTTAGTTTAGAAGTTAGGAGTTACAAGTTACAAATAAAACTCACTACTTCTAACTGATAGTCCAAAATCATATTTTATTGTTAAATTTCGCACGCAAATGACTAACAATTGCTCAAACTGCTCTGCTAGCTCAATATATTTTTGGCACTCGCCCGTTTATTTTAATATTCATCCTATCTACAATCAAAACTTTTCAATAAAAATGCATTTAAATAT